>NZ_JAPEPF010000001.1:4294469-4601217 GCF_026340595.1 Streptomyces sp. NBC_01363 | reverse complement strand
CCTCCTGGCGGGCGCTGTCCTTGACGCCGGTCAGAACACGATCGGTGGCCGCTCGTTGACGTTGCAGGAGCGGGAGGGCGTCGGAGGCCCTGGGGTCGGCGAGGAAGACAAGGGTCTGGCGGCGCTCGTCCTGAATGGCGCGGACGGTGTCCTCCAGAGGGTGACCGACCTTCTCCACGATCGTGCTCGCGCTCAACATGTGACGGGCCTCGCGCCCCGTCAGATAGGTGGCGAATCCCCAGAGCCCGGTGAGGGAGACGAGCGGCACCAGCAGCAGCGCCACGATCTTCCTGCGGATGGACTTTCCGCGAAAGCGCATGGACTCCCCCAGCTCGACCCCGCGGGGCGGGGGTCGTGTTTCGTCAACAAACGGCGCGAGCCTACTACTGACGGAGTAGCAACTCGAAGGGTTGTCCGGACGATTTTCGGCCGTGCTATCCGGTGTTGGTCACGGGTTGTCCTGGTATTCCGGGCTATGAAATTCGCGAAAGCGGCAGAAGAGACCCGCCGGGGCTTCATTCTGTTCGGTAGGGCAGTTGGCTGGAACTCTTCGCTGTTCGGCGGCTCGGGGGAATCTTCACGGCTGCCCACTCGTCTCTCTGTACGGGCCAGGGGTAACACGGGGGGAGTCAGGGCCTGTTCGCGGGATCATGGTCGGGTTCGCACCACCTGATCCGCCGGGCCGGCGCCGTGGGACGGACGCCACGGGGCGGGAAGGTCCGATCCGCCCGCGTAGAAACGGCGCATGCCGGGCAGCAACCCTGAAGTCGGACAGCGGTGGGGAGTTGAGAGTCCTTGGAAACGGAACAGCGTCGGGGCGTGGTGTCGTCGGCACCGGTCGCGACGGCGAGCTCGGCGGTGGGCAGGGCGAAGATCCCGCGCCAGCAGCTGTGGGTGGAAGAACCCGCGATACGGCGGCGGATGCCGGACCCGGTCCGCGGCTCCGCGGTGCGTGCCGTTCTCATCATGTCGCTGACGATCATTCAGGCCATGGTGGCGTTCCTCTGCACGCTGGCCGGGTCCTGGCTGGCTTTTCCGATGGTGCTGAGCAGTGTGGGCAGCACCGTGGTAGCGACCTGGTCGGTGCTGGACGTCTGGATCACCCGGCAGGTATGGAATCAGCGCAACGGCGTGGTTTCGGTGCCGAGCAGCTCGGCACGGCAGTTGCGCCGTGAGCGACGCAGAGCGCGGCGGGCGGCGCGGGCCGCGCAGCGGGACGACGCGCGGATACGCCGCCGGGGCGCGGGAGGCCTCTCACGGGCCTGAGCGCCGTCGGCCCAGCTGTGCCCGTCTCCGGCCCCGTCCCCGCGTCTGCTGCCCGCCTGCTTCCCGTCCCTGCTCGCTCCCCGATCTCGCGCCCGCTCCGGTCGCTACTCGTCGAAGGGAACCGGAACGGGGGCCTGAGCGGTGTCGGAGGGTGCCGTGGCGCGCTTGAACATGCGGGTGGCGGTGATCTCGCCGTGCACCGTCTCACCGTTCGGGTCCTGCTGCGGCAGCCCGGGGCGCAGGTGCTCCTCCACGCTGATGTACTTCAGCCCGGCACGCAGGTCCGCGTCATTGCGCAACCGGATGACCAGCGGGAATTCGGCGAGCGCCGTGGTGTCGAACAGTCCGGTCGTGTACAGCAGCTGCACGCCCAGGGCGTCCGACACCGCGCGCTGGAGCTCCAGCAGATAGGTGGCGTTGGCGCGGCCGATGGGGTTGTCCAGGAAGAGGGTGCCCGCGTGCCGGTGCTGGTGCCGGTCACGGCCCCGGTCGTTGCTGCGCAGCGCGGCCATCGTGCAGTACAGGGCGATGGCGGCGGTGAGCAGCTGGCCGCCGGAGAAGACGTCGCCCATCTGCCCGACCGGGACGCGCTCGGCGCGGAGCACCGCGTCCGGCTTGAGGATCTCCACGGCGATGCCCTTGGGCTCCAGCGCCGCCTGCACACCTCGCAGCAGCAGGGACATGCCGTCCCTGCGCAGATCGGAGTTCTTCTTCAGCGCGGCGCGGGTCGCCTCGTCGACGACCTCGCCGAGCCGCTCGGTGAGCGTCGCCTGGTCGGGTTCCTCGAAGCGGATCCGGAGGAATTCCTGACCGGACCACTCCCCCAGTCCTTCGGGGAGCCGGGAGAGGCGCTGGGCGGAGCGGAGGGTGGTGAGGGCGGATTCCACGAGGCCGCGGAGCCGGTCGACGATGGAGTCGCGGTTGCGTTCCAACTGGGCCAGCTCGTCGGTGAGTACCCGGAGTCGGGGCGCGAAGGCGGCGGCCCACTTCTCGGCGTGCTCGGGCAGCGCCGCGGCGGGCAGTTCGCGGATCTGCTGACGGGCGGGGGTGCGGACCTGTTCGTAGCGCGTGGAGTTGGCGTGCCGTACGAGGACGTCGCTCGCTTCCCGTACGGCGCTCTCGGCGGCGGACAGGTCGGCGGCGCAGCCGCGCAGTGAGCGGCGGGCCTCGGCGGCCGACTGCCGGGCCTCGTCGAGGCTGCCGGGGTACGGCTCGGGGGCCTCGGTGTCCTCGTCCGGGCCGTGGTCCCTGAGCAGGTCGCGCAGGAGGGCCGCCGTCTCATCGAAGCCGCCTGCCGAATCCTCGGCGGTGCGGTGGGCGTGCAGCAGCTCGGCGTGGGCGGCGCGGGCGGTGTCCAGGGTCGCGGTGGCGGAGGCCAGCTCGGCCGTGGCGGTACGCAGGCGGGCCTGGGCCTGGTCGGCGTCGGCGGGGACCAGCTCGTCGGGGAGTTCGGTGTGGTGGGACTCGCCGTCGACCGGGGCCAGGCGCTCGGCCTCGCCGCGGAGCCGGCCCAGCTGCTCGCTCGCCGTGGAAGCCCTGGTCTCCAGGAGCTGGACCAGGGACTCGGCACGGGCGGCGGCCGCCTGCCGGGAGGGGCCGTCCGCGCCGTCGGTGCCTTCGAGGAGCTGGGCGGCGCGGGTGCGGACCTTGTTGGTGAGCCGGTCCAGTTCGGCGAGGGCGGCGCTCTCGTCGCTCTCCGCTCGGGCCTGCTCGGCGCGCAGGTCGGCGCCGACGCCGACCTTCTCGTACAGCTGGGACGCGGCCCGGTACGCCTCACGCAGCGCGGGCAGCGCGGGGCGCGGGTTGTCGTCCCCTGGCTCCGGGAGCTGCTCGGGGGCGCCTGCGATCTCCGCTCGTTCGGCGCGCAGGGCGCGGGCGGTGCGCCGGGCGTCGTCGGCGGCGCGCTGGGCGGCCCTGCGGTCCTCGTCGGCGGCGCGGGCCCGCTCCAGGCAGACGGTGGCACGGGCTTCGGACTCGGCCGCCTCGTCGACGAGTTCGCGGAGTTTCGCCTGCCAGCCCGCTCGTTCACGGAGCCGGTACGCGAGGCCCGCGAGGGCGTCGGCGGCGCGGCGGGCTCGCTGGGCGGCCTCCTGGCGCTCGTCCCGGACGCGGGCGGTGTCCGCGGCGGCCTCGTCCGCCTCGGCACGCACCGTGCGGGCTTCGGCGAGCTCGGCCTCGGCGGTCTCCGCGGCCGTGCGGGCGGTGCGGGCGCCTTCGGCGAGTTCGGCGAGCATGCCGGGCGGGCAGTCGGTCCGCCAGGAGCCGATGCGGGCGGCGAGGGAACGGTCGGCGGTGAGGCGGGCCGCGAGGGTGCGGATGTCCTCGTCACGGGCCGAGGCCCTGCTCCTCAGGGCCTGCCGCTCCTCGTCGGCCGCGTGTTCGTCGTGCATCGCCGGGTTCGGCGGGACGAGGAAGACCCCTTCCGTGCTCGCCGCCGAGCCCGTGCCGGCGGCCGGGACGGGGGCGAGCAGCGCGGCGGCGGTACCGACGGCGACCGCGGAGCGCGGCAGCAGCGCGGCGCCGCTCAGGACGTCGCGGGCGCGGGCGTGCGAGTCGGGGTCGGTGATGACCACGCCGTCGACGAGTTCGGGACGGGCGGCGAGGACGGCCGCGTGGTCGGCGGGGTCGACCGCCTGGGCGAGGTAGCGCCAGCCCGGCAGGGCGGGGATGCCGTGTTCGCCGAGGTACTCGACGGTGGCGAGGACGTCGGGTCCGGGCGGCAGCAGTCCGCCGTCGCCGAGTGCGCCGAGGATGCGGGAGTCGTCGGCGGCCGCGGTGCGCAGTTCGAAGAGGCGGCGTTCGGCGGAGGCGATGGACCGGTCGAGCAGCTCCCGCAGTTCGTCGGCGCTGCGGTCGAGCTCCTGGGCGGTGAGCGGCTGTTCGTGGGCGGTGGCGTGTTCGGCCGTGGCGGTGTGGGTGCCCTGCGCCGCCTGGGTGGACCGGCCCGCCTCGACCGGCCGGCCGGTCGCCTCCGCGGCGCCGGGCCGTCGGTCGGTGGGGGCCGGGCCGGTGTCGGTGCCGTCCGCACTGTGCGGGGCGTCCGGGTCCGCGTCCGTTCCGGCCGCGCCCCGGCGGGGCCGGGGCACGCCGGTGCCGTGGGAGGCGGGCAGACCCAGCAGGTCGGCCAGCCGGTGGTCGGCGGCGATCGACTCGGCGGCCCTGAGCTCGGCCTCGTAGGACTGTTCCGCGGCCTGTGCGGCATCGGCGGCGCGGGCCGCCGCCAGCTCGGCGCGGCTTTCGGTGGCCGCGGCGTCCCTGGCCACGTCGGCGGCCGAGCGGGCGGCCTCCCTGGCGGTGTCCCACGCGGCGACGGCGGACGTCTCGGCGTCACTGGCGGCGAGGGCGGCGCGCGCCGGGTCGGCGTCCGGTGCGGTGTCGTCGAGCCAGCCTGCCCGTACCGCCTGTGCCGTCTCCTGCTCGACCTCGGCGAGGCGCTGGCGCAGATGTCCGGCCTCGCTGCGGGCGCGCTGGGCCTCGGTGGCGGCGGTGGTGGCGTCCCGGTGGGCGGCCTCGCCCGCGCTCTGGAGGGTGTCGGAGCGCTCCTCCTCCTCGTTGGCGAGGGTCTCGCCGGCCTCGGCGGCGGTGTGCAGCGCCCGGACGAGATCGGCGGCGGCCTCGGCGCGGGCGGCGAGCGCGGGCGCGGCGTCCCGCTCGGCCTCGCGGATGGCGACGGCCACCCGTGCGGAGCGGTCGGCGGCGGCGCGGTGGCGCAGCACCGCCTCGGCGGCCTGCCAGGCGGAGTGCAGGGTGCGGGCGTCGCCCAGTTCGCGGCGTTGGGCGGCGGCGCTCTTCTCGGCCGCGGTCAGGGCCAGGGAGGCGTGCCGGTAGGCCAGTTCGGCGCCGATCAGGGCGCTGCGGCTGCGCGCCTGTTCGGCCGTGGTGACGGTGTGCGCGGCGCCCGTCACCTGCTGGGCCAGCTCGGCGGTCCGGCCGCGTTCCTGCCCGGCGCGGGCGGAGAGCCTGCGGGCGAGCGTGCGGGTGCGGCGCTCGGCGCCCGCGTGGACGTCCCGGGCACGGGAACGGGTGCCGGCGGCCTCCACGATCCGGCTGAGGAGGTCGACCGAGCCCGCGGTGAAGTCGCGCTCGGCGGTCAGTTCGGCGCGGCGGCCCAGCTTGTTCCCGAAGCCGCTCACCAGGTCGGCGAGGCCGTCGGTGTCCCGGGTGTCGGTGACGGCGCGGAGCAGCAGGTCGGTGAAGTCGGAGTCCTTCTTGACCGCGAAGAGCCCCGCCGCCTCGCCCTCGTCGGCGTTCATCTCGCGCTGGTAGCGGAAGAGTTCGGGGTCGAGTCCGAGGTCTCCGAGGTGCTCGTTCCAGCGGTCGTGGATCTCTTCCCAGTGCACATCGAGGTGCTGGTAGAACTTGCCCGCCTCGGTGAGGGCGTCGCGGAATCCCTTCATCGTGCGCCGTCTGCCCTGCGCGCCGGAAACGCCTTCGACGGGCCTGCGCACGGAGGTTGCCTCGGCGACCGGCAGGGAGTCCAGGCTGAGGCCGGGTCCGGGCCGGAAGGAGTACCAGGCCTCGGCGAACTTCCGCGGGTCGTTGGAGACCTGCCGGCCACGCCATTCGCTGACCTTGCCGACGACCACGCACTCGCCGGTGAGGGTGTGCTGCCACTCCAGGGCGACGTGCCCGCAGTCGTCGGCGAGCAGGAACTTACGCAGCACGCCCGAGCTGGCGCCGCCGAGGGTGTTGCGGTGGCCGGGCAGCATCACCGAGAAGATCAGCTTCAACAGCACCGACTTGCCGCCGCCGTTCTCCAGGAAGAGCACACCGGCGGGGGCCGGGCGGCGCGGCGGACCGACCGGCTCCTCCTCGAAGAACTCCGCCTGGGCCGGTGCGGGGTCGGGCACGGGCTCGCCCACTCCGCGCAGGTCGAGCACGGTGTCGGCGTAGCGTGCGCCGGCAGGTCCGATGGAGTAGAGGCGGACCCGGGACAGCTCGTACATGGCGGCGGACTCTCGTCGTTCAGGCAGCGGGAAGGAGACGGCGGTGGTGGGGCGGGCCGGTCAGGCGTGGAAGGGCAGACCCGCGTCGGCGGCCAGTTCCAGGTCGTCGGGGTCGGGCGGCGGCAACAGTGTCGCCGTGCCGTCGGTGACCGGTACGACGCCGAGTTCCAGCAGTTCGGCCATGGCGGCGCTGCCTGCCATGTCACGGACCTGGAGCTGGTAGCGGGCGGTGGTGCGGAAGGCACCCCCGGCGTCGTCCCCGGTGCGCTGGAGGAAGCCGGAGTCGGTGAGGAAGGCGACGGCCTTGCCAACGATGCCGGTGGTGGAGCCGGCCAGTCGCCGGGCGTCCTTCGTGGCCCCGGTGGAGCTGCGCCGGGCGTAGATCCGCCAGGCCGCTTCGAGTCCGGGGGCGTCGGTGGCCGGGTCCGTGTTGTCCCCGTGCTCCTCGGCGCGCTCCTCCAGGCGGTGGCACGCCTGGCGTACGAACGAGTCGACGCCGTTGACCGTGATCCGGCCGATGTACGCGTCGTCGGCGAGGTCCTCGGGGCGGGGGAAGGCCATCGCGGCGACGGCGAGGTGCGCCAGCCCGTGCAGGAAGCGGTCGGAGGAGTCGGACGAGGCGCGGCGGGCGTAGTCGCCCATGCGGACGGCGAAGACCGAGTCCTCACCGGCGGTCACGGCCATGCCCGCGCGGGTGGACACCTCCAGGACGACCAGGCCGAGTCCGGTCGCCACGGCGTCGGCGAGCCGCGCGAAGGCGGGCTCCTCGCGGTAGCGGCGGAGCAGTTCGGCGTATTCGGCGTCGCGTGCGGGCAGCAGCTTGGGCTGGAGGCCGAAGGCGACGAGCCGGGCGGCGTCGGCCGCGTCGGCCGGGGTGACGGACGCGGTGGCCGCGGGGGCCACCGGCTCGGAGGGTCCCGCGGCCTCGGTCGCGTACGCGGCGCTCGGCTCGCCCCACGCGTCGGGGTGCTGTGCGCGGTGGTCGCTCACGACTGTCGCTCCTTGCTGCGGAAACTCTTCGGTACGGGGTGGACGGCGCCGGCTCTCGCGGTGTCCGTGCCGGGCGGCGGCGTCCGGTCCGTTCTCACGGTGTCCGTCCCGGGCGGCGGGGTCCGGTCCTTGACCGTGGCGCGGGTGCCGGCGGGCCGCGGACGCCCCTGGTCCGCGGGGGCCGGCCGGGTCTGTGTGCGCCGTGCCGCGCGTACCGTGCCGGTCATGACGCCTCCGTGCGGTCCGCGGCCATTCCGGCCGCGTCTAGCAGGGCCGTGCCCACGATCAGGTCGGCGCCGCCGAACTCGGGGTCGTCGAGCTGCGTACCGTCGTCGACGGAGAACAGCAGTCGCTGCTCTCCCTGCCGGTAGGCGGTGCCGACCGGCGGGCTCGCCGCGTGCACCGCGAGCAGGGCGACCAGGTAGGGCAGTTCGGGATCGCGGCGCCGGGCCTCGGTGAGGAGTCCGGACAGGCGCCGCGGGGCGTCGTGTTCCAGGTCCAGGAGCTCCATGGCGCCGGCGAGCTGCTCCTCGCTGAACCTGCTGTCGTCGGGGGTGGCGATCAGGTCGGGCTCGGGCATCTCGGCGCCCAGGTGTTCCCGCTCCAGGGGCGGGGTGAGCAGCATGTCGACGAGGTCGCCCACCCGTACCGAGGTGGGGGTGCGCAGCCCGGTGCCGTGGGCGAAGAAGGCATCGGTGACGCGGATCGCCTGTTCGACGGGGAGCGGCAGCAGCGGGGCGACCAGTTGGCCGTACAGATCGAGGCCGGTGCGGGCCGTGGGGGTGGCGAAGGCCTGCCGGTCCTGTTCGGCGCGGAACAGCGGTCCGGCTTCCAGCAGTCGGGACTGCAGCTGGGTGTGGCGGCGGATGCAGTCCTTGACGATGTCGACGAGCTCGGCGGCGCGGCGTTTGTGCTCGGGCTCCTCCGCCTCGTCGCGCGCCTTGCGGATGTTGGTGAGGATCGCGTTCTCGTGGCGGTAGCGGTCGGCGACGTGGTCCAGCGCTTCGGCGATCATGTCGGGCACCGCGTTGAGCCAGTCGACGGCGCGGACGTTGCGCCGGGTGGCCTCCAGCGTCTTGCGGAGGGTCTCCGCGTACTGCACGGTGCGGTAGCGGGCCTGCTCGGCGGCGAGCTGCGCGTCCGCGAGGCGGCCCCGGCTGATGAGGACCTCCAGCTTCACCTCGGCGGCGATCTGGGCGCTGGTGACGTCCGTGTCGAGGGCGCCCACCAGGACGTTGACCGCTTCGTCGGTGGCCCGGAGGTAGACGGTGCCGCCGTATCCCGGGACCTCCTCGATCAACTTGAAGTCGTAGTCCCGGCGGACGTACACCCCGTCGGGGCCGAACGTGCCGTACACCGCGCGGAATCCGCGGTCCACGCTGCCGACATTGATCAGGTTCTCCAGCACCCAGCGCGCGACGCGCTCGTGCTCGGCCAGAGGGCGGCGCGGGGCCTGGGCGGCGACGCGGGGAAGCAGTCTGGTCACTATCTGGTCGTGGTCGGCACCCGTGTCGAAGTCCATGTTGAGGGTGACGAGATCGATCGCGGCGAGGGCGACCTCGGCCATCGCGTAGACGGTGTACTCACCGGCCAGATTCGCCTTGCGCACATCGAGGTCGTGCAGCGGCGCCGTGCAGGCGAGCGCGCGCAGCCGCCGCGAGAGCCCCTCGTCGGCGGCCGGGCCCGGGGCGGGCCGCGGCCCCGCGCTGAGCTGGGGCGCAGCGTTGTCCGTGTAGGCAGGCGAAGTCACGCTGCACAGATTAGGTCCTCACACAGACAACGGTCGAAACGGCGCAGAAGCGACCCCTGGCCCGGGACCGGCCGGCAGTGGCGTCACGGCCGTTCCCCGGTGCGTTCCGTACCGTCGTCGGGGCCCTGCTCCGGGGTTCCGTAGCCCCCGCCGCCCGGTGTGCGCAGCACCAGTACGTCGCCCGGCTCCAGCTCGGCCGTGTCGCAGCCGCGCAGCGGTGTGTCCGCCCGGTCGTCCGGGTGCTCGATGTGCTGGTCGCCCAGTGCGCCGGGTTCCCCGCCCGCCATGCCGTACGGCCGGACCCGGCGGTGGCCGGAGAGCAGTGCCACGGTGACGGGTTCCAGGAAACGGATCCGCCGCTCCACCCCGCAGCCGCCGTGCCGGCGCCCGCCGCCCCCGCTGCCCTCGCGCACCCGGAAGCTCTCCAGCAGGACGGGGTAGCGCCATTCGAGGACTTCGGGGTCGGTGAGACGGGAGTTGGTCATATGGGTCTGCACGGCGTCGGCGCCGTCGAAGCCGTCGCCCGCGCCCGAGCCGCTCGCCACCGTCTCGTAGTACTGGACCCGTTCGTTGCCGAAGGTGAGGTTGTTCATGGTGCCCGAACCCTCGGCCTGGATGCCGAGGGCCGCGTACAGGGCACCGGTGACGGCCTGGGACGTCTCCACGTTTCCCGCGACGGTGGCCGCCGGGTGGACGGGGGCCAGCATGGAGCCTTCCGGGATCCGGACCTCCAGGGGCTTGAGGCAGCCGCTGTTGAGGGGGATGTCGTCGGCGACCAGGGTCCGGAAGACGTACAGCACGGCCGCCATGACCACGGATTTCGGCGCGTTGAAATTGCCCGGCTGCTGCGGTGAGGTGCCGGTGAAGTCGACGACCGCGGAGCGGGCGGCCCGGTCCACGGTGAGGGCGACCTCGATGACCGCGCCGTTGTCGGTCTCGTAGCGGTAGGCGCCGTCGTGGAGCCCGGCGATGATCCGGCGGACGGATTCCTCGGCGTTGTCCTGCACGTGGCCCATGTACGCGGCGACGGCGTCGGGCCCGAACTGTTCGACCATGCGCCGGAGTTCGGCGATGCCCTTCTCGTTGGCGGCGATCTGGGCGCGCAGGTCGGCGAGGTTGGCCTCCGGGTCGCGGGAGGGGTACGCGGCGATGGTGAGCAGCTCGCGCGTCTCGTCCTCGCGGAAGCTGCCGTCGCGTACCAGCAGCCAGTTGTCGAACAGCACCCCTTCCTCGTGGATGGTGCGGCTGAAGGCGGGCATGGAACCGGGGGTGATGCCGCCGATCTCGGCGTGGTGTCCGCGTGAGGCCACGAGGAAGCGCAGCTCCGGCCGTTCGCCGTCGGCCTCGTCGAACACCGGCGTCACCACGGTCACATCGGGCAGATGGGTTCCGCCGTGGTAGGGATCGTTGATGGCGTACGCGTCGCCCGGACGCATCGTGTCGCCGTTGCGCCGCAGCACCTCCTTGATGGACTCCCCCATCGAGCCGAGGTGGACGGGGATGTGCGGGGCGTTGGCGATCAGATTGCCGTCCGCGTCGAAGAGCGCGCAGGAGAAGTCGAGCCGCTCCTTGATGTTGACGGAGTGTGCCGTGTTCTCCAGGCGCACCCCCATCTGCTCGGCGATCGACATGAAGAGGTTGTTGAAGACCTCCAGCATGACGGGGTCGACCCGGGTGCCGACGGCCGTGCGGTCCGGGCGTGGGCGGACCCTGGTGAGCAGCAGGTGGCCGGTGTCGGCGAGAGCGGCCTGCCAGCCCGGGTCGACGACGGTGGTGGCGTCCGCCTCGGCGATCACGGCGGGGCCGGTCACGGTGTCCTCGGGACGCAGTTCCTCTCGGCGGTGGAGCGGGGTGTCCCGCCATCGGCCCTCGGCGAACATCCTCACGGTCTCGCGCGGCCGGGGCTTCACGCCGGTGCGGGGCGTGCGGTCGGCCGGGCGTGGCTGGTGCCGGCCCGCCGTGCCGGTCGCCTCGACCGAGACCGCTTCGACGACCAGGGGTTTGTCCATGGTGAACGCGTAGCGTGCGCGGTGCTCGGCGGTGAACGCCTCGGCCATGGCGGGTGCGGTGTCCAGGCCGACAGGCAGGCTCGAATCCGTACCGGCGTAGCGGAGCAGCACTCGGGCGTGCGTGCTGATCGCGCTGTCGGGGACGGCGTCGGCGCGCAGTTCGGCGCGGGTCCGGGCGGCCAGTTCGTCGCAGAGTTCGCCCACCGCGGTCCGGGTCGCCTCGTTCAGTTCCGCCTCCACGGACTGTTCGCGCATCGCGGTGGCGTCGGCGAGACCGATGCCGTACGCGGACAGCACGCCCGCGAGCGGCGGTACGAGGACCGTGTCGATGCCCAAGGAGTCGGCGACGGCGCAGACGTGCTGTCCACCGGCGCCGCCGAAGCCGGTCAGGGCGTAGCGGGTGATGTCGTGCCCGCGCTGCACGGAGATCTTCTTGACCGCGTTGGCCATGTTGAGCACGGCGATCTCCAGGAACCCGGCGGCGGTCCCGGCGGCCGTGCGCCGTGTTCCGGTGGCGCGCCTCACGTCCTCGGCGAGCGCGTCGAAGCGTTCGCGGACCAGGTCCGGGTCGAGCGGGAGGTCTCCGTCCGGTCCGAAGACGGCCGGGAAGTGCGCGGGCTGGATCCGGCCGAGCATCACATTGGCGTCGGTGACGGTCAGCGGGCCGCCGCGGCGGTAGCAGGCCGGGCCGGGGATCGCGCCCGCCGAGTCGGGGCCGACCCGGTAGCGCCGGCCGTCGAAGTGCAGGACGGAGCCGCCGCCGGCCGCGACGGTGTGGATGCTCATCATCGGGGCGCGCATCCGCACTCCGGCGACCTGGGTGCCGAGCTCGCGCTCGAACTCGCCCGCGTAGTGGGACACGTCGGTGGACGTTCCGCCCATGTCGAAGCCGATGACCCGGCCGAATCCGGCTTGTTCGGAGGTGCGGGCCATGCCGACCACGCCACCGGCCGGGCCGGAGAGCACCGCGTCCTTGCCCCGGAAGTGGGAGGCCTCGCGCAGTCCGCCGTTGGACTGCATGAACATCAGCCGGATGCCGTCGAGTTCACCGGCGATCTCGTCGACGTACCGGCGCAGGATCGGTGAGAGATAGGCGTCGACGACGGTGGTGTCGCCGCGTGGGACGAGCTTGATCAGCGGGCTCACCTCGTGCGAGCTGCTGACCTGGGTGAAGCCCGCCTCCCGGGCCGCGGCGGCCACGGCGCGCTCGTGCGCGGGGTGGCGGTAGCCGTGCATCAGGACGACGGCCGCGCTGCGCAGTCCGTCGGCGCGGGCGGCCCTCAGCCGCTCGGTGACCGCTTCCCGGTCCAGTGGTCTGACGACCCGGCCACGGGCGTCGATCCGCTCGGGGACCTCGATCACCCGCTCGTACACGGCCTCGGGCAGCAGGATGCGGCGGTCGAAGAGCCGCGGCCGGTTCTGGTAGGCGATGCGCAGGGCGTCCCGGAAACCTTCCGTGATGACCAGGACGGTCGGCTCGCCGCGCCGCTCCAGCAGGGCGTTGGTGGCGACGGTCGTGCCGATCCGCACCGCGGCGACCCGGTCGGCGGGGACCGGGTCGGTGGGGCCGAGTCCGAGCAGCGCCCGGATCCCGGCCACGGCGGCGTCGCGGTAGCGGTCCGGGTCGTGGGAGAGCAGCTTGCGGGTGACCAGGTGCCCGCCGGGGTCCCGGCCCACGACATCGGTGAACGTCCCGCCCCGGTCGATCCAGAACTCCCAGCGTCCGGTCATCCCTCCATACTGACCCGCGGCGCGGGCAACGGCCCGGACGGCACGGCCCGCTCCCCCGCTCCCGGCGTACCGGCCGGCTGTACGGCGGCCAACGCGCAGGCGGCTCGGGGGCGGCTGCCGGGGTTCGAGCCCCGGTGCGTGTCGTTGACGCCGACGACGACGGAGGCGAGGTGGGGCCGGAACGCCGCTGCGGCAGCGGCCTGCCGGTCCCGGACGTCGGCGGACTGCGCACCGCTGACGGCGAAGTTTCGGAACTCCGCGCCCCGCCGGCCCCGACCGCGATCCGCCGGACAGGCCCTGGCCCCGCAAACCACCGGGGACGGGGTCGCCGACGCCTTCGGTGAACGAGTCCCCGAGCGCGGCGAACCGCACCGGGCACGGGCCCGACGGTCGCGCGGCGCAGGGTTCCGGAGTATGTGGTCCCGCAGCGCGTGGTTCCGCGGCGCCGCACGGCTCCGACGCACCCTTCGTACCCGCACCCCCGCTCATATCCGCACCCCCGCGATCCCGCCCCGGTCCGGCACCCCGTGGGCGGCCAGGAACGCGGCCACCGAGCGGTCCCAGCCGAAGAGTTCCGCCCGTTGCCTGGCCGCGGCGCGGCGCTCGTCCGGCGGGCGCCCGAGCAGCTCGCGTACGGCGGCGGCGAAGGCCTCGCCGGTGTCCTCGGCCGCGACGCCGGCACCGCCGATCACCTCCGGCAGCGCGGAGCTCACGCTCGCGCTCGCCACCACCGGGGTGCCGCAGGCCAGTGCCTCCAGGGCCGACAGGCCGAACGTCTCGGCGGGTCCGGGCGCCAGGCAGATGTCGGCCGCCGCCTGCAGATCCGCCAGGGTCTCCCGGTCACGCACACGGCCCAGGAATTCGACCGGCAGCCGCTGTGCCCGTGCCCGGGTCTCCAGCCCCGCGCGCAGCGGCCCGTCGCCCGCGACGACCAGTGCCGCCCGCACCCCTCGACGCCGCAGCCCGGCGAGGGTCTCCAGGGCCCGGCCGGGACGTTTCTCGACCGAGAGCCGCGAGCACAGCAGGATCAGCACGTCCGGCCGCTCATGCCGCCACCGCCGTCCGCTCGCGCAGCACCTCGTCGTAGTGGTCCAGGAGCTGATCGCCCACGGCCTGCCAGGTGCGTCCCTCGACCGTGGCCCGGCCGGTGGCGCCGTAGGCCGCGGCGAGTACGGGGTCGGCGGCGAGTGCGCGGACCGCCGCCGCCACCGCACGGGCGTCGAGCGGGGGGACGAGCAGCCCGGTGCGCCCGTGGTCGACGAGATCGAGCGGTCCGCCCGCCGCCGGGGCGATCACGGGCACTCCGCAGGCCATGGCCTCCTGCACCGTCCGGCAGAACGTCTCGTACGGTCCGGTGTGCACGAACGTGTCCAGCGAGGCGAAGACCCGGGCGAGGTCGTCCCCGGTCCTGCGGCCGAGGAAGACCGCGCCGGGCAGGGTGGTGCGCAGCATCGGCTCACTGGGTCCGTCCCCGACGGCCACGACCCGGACCCCGGGGATCGCGCAGGCCCCGGCGAGGAGTTCGACGTGCTTCTCCGGGGCGAGCCGGCCGACGTACCCGACGATCCGCTCCCCGTCGGGCGCGGGCCGGCGGCGCAGTGTCTCGTCCCGCAGTCCGGGCCGGAACCGGGTGGTGTCGACACCCCGTGGCCACAGCCGCACCCGGGGCACGCCGTGATGGGCGAGGTCACGCAGGGCGGCGGTGGACGGGGCGAGGGTGCGGTCGGCGGCGCCGTGCACGGCACGCATCCGGCGCCAGGCGGTGTTCTCGCCGGTGCCGAGGTACGTGCGTGCGTAGTCGGCCAGATCGGTCTGGTAGACGGCCACGGCCGGCAGACCGAGCCTGGCGGCGGCCGCCATGCCCCGTGCACCGAGCACGAACGGTCCGGCCAGATGGACGAGTCGGGCTCGGTGGGCGGTGAGGGCGGCGGTCAGCCGCCGGCTCGGCAGCGCGACCCGGACCTGGGATAGCCGGGCAGGGGGAGGGAGGGGACGCGCACCACGGGGCAGGGGGCGCCGGCCTCGAAGGCGGCGGGGAGGTCCGAACGGGACGTGGTCGTCGCGCCGGCGGTGGCCGGGGCGATGACGAGCGGTTCGTGGCCGCGGCCGACGAGATGCCGGGCCGTCCGGAGGGTGCAGTGGGCCACGCCGTTGACATCGGGCGGAAAGGATTCGGTGACGATGACGACACGCATATCCGTGTTGTCGCCACGCCGGGCGTGACCGGGCCGACTTGGATCTTTCCGCCCGGGGAACGTCCCGTGAGCGTTTGAGCCGGGCGCGCCGCGAGGGTCTTCCGTTCGGGTGGGGCCACCCGTTTCACGCCGCGCGCCCCCCGACGCGCGTCGCGTGCGTACTCGGTCAGGCCGCCGGAGTGTCGGGCCCGATCCGGCTGCGTACCGCCGTCTGCACCTCGGCCTCCTCGGCCGGGTCTGCGGCGAGGCGGCGGAGCCGCTCGGCGACCCTGATGTCCCCGGTCTCCGCGTGGAGGGCGGCGACCTCGCGGGTGGTCTCCTCGCAGTCCCACAGGCACTCGACGGCGAATCCGGTGGCGAAGGAGGGATCGGTGGCGGCCAGTGCGCGGGCCGCCCGGCCGCGCAGATGCGACGAGGACGTCTCCCGGTAGACGTGCCGCAGCACGGGAGCGGCACAGACGATGCCCAGCCGCCCCGCGCCGTCGACGAGGGTCCACAGACGTGGTGCGTCCGGTCCGTCGCCCCGTACGGCTTCGCGGAGCGCTCCGAGGACCAGTGAGGCGTCCTGGGCACCGCCCCGGCAGGCGAGCACACCGGCCGCGGAGGCGCCGAGCGCGTCGGGCCGTCGGGCCCAGCGCCTGGCGCGCTCCACCGCAGCGTCGCCGCACATCCGCTCGAAGGCGGCGACGGACGCGTCGGCGACGGTGCGCGAGACCCCGACCGCGCCGGTCTCGATCAGGTCGAGCACGGCCGGGTCCCTGGCCTCCGCCAGGTAGTGCAGCGCGGCACAGCGTGCGCCTTCCGGGCCGCTGCGGGCGGCCTCGATGATCGTGGGCCGGTCCTCGGGGCCCGCGACGGCGGTGAGGCAGCGGGCGGCCGGCACATGGAGGGTGCTGCCGCGTTCGAGTCCCTGCTGGGCCCAGTCGAAGACCGCCTGCACGCTCCAGCCCGGACGCGGGCCGCCGGGCCGCATCTGGCGCTGCCAGCGGTCGAAGGAGCCCTGTTCCGAGGCGGCCCTGACCCTGGTGCCGACCGTGTCGCGCGGGTCTTCCGCCCAGAGCCGCCAGGGGCGGGGTTCGTAGGCGTCCCGTACGGCGACGGCCAGCTCGGCGGCGCCCTCCTCGGTGGCCGGGAACCGGCCGAGCACGGGTACGGCGAGGGCGCGGAGTCCCGCGTCGTCGTCGCGCAGGGCGAGCTCGTCGAGGGCCCAGGCCCAGTTGGTGCCGGTCGCGGCGTACCGCCGCAGCAGGGCCAGGGCGTCGTCGCGTCCGTACGAGGCGAGGTGGCCGAGCACGGCGAGGGCCAGCCCGGTGCGCGAGTCGTCGGTGTCGAGGTGGTCGTCGGGATCGCACAGGTGACGCTCGATCTCTTCGATGCCGCCGTCGAGGTCGAGGTACAGGCGTGCGTAGTAGAGGGAGCGGTTCTCCACCTGCCAGTCGTGACGCGGATCGCTCAGGACGCAGTGGTTGAGAGCCGCCAGGGCCTCGGGGCGTGGTGCGGCGAGCGCGTGGAGCGTGCCGTCGCCACGGCCCCTCTGCAGCAGGCCGAGCAGGGTGCCGCTCGGCGCTATGAACGGATCAAACATGGAAAAAGCCTCACATCAAGCTGTCGACGCAACCGGGACTGTGCAGTTCCAAGTGCCGGGTGGGCACTACGCCGCGCAGCAACATGATCGGCCGACCGCCGTCTTCTGCTTGGTGTAGACCATCTTCCTCTGCCTCTCGTCGGTGGCCCGGAACCGGGCCCGCGACGTCATGATGACCCAGCCATTTCGCCACCGCGACCACATTTACGGCGTACCCGGTCAGCGGGAGCCGAAGAGTTCCAGCAGGTCGGCCTTGCCGAACATGCGAGCCGTGTCGAGAGCGGAGGGTGTTCCGGCGGCCGGATCGGCGCCCGCGGAGAGCAGTGCCTCGATCACCGCGTCCTCGCCCTTGAAGACGGCTCCGGCGAGCGGCGTCTGCCCGCGGTCGTTGGCCCGGTCCGGGTCGGCGCCCCGGCCGACGAGGGCCGTGACGGCGGCGGCGTGCCCGTGGTAGGCGGCGAGCATCAGCAGCGAATCGCCCCGGTCGTTGGTGAGGTTCGCGGGGACGCCCGCGTCGACGTACGCGGCGAGCGCGTCGGTCTCACCGCGGCGGGCGAGGTCGAAGACCTTCGTCGCCAGCTCGACCACCTCGGGATCGGGGGTTTCGCTCATCGGACGGACCGCCTTCCATTAACCGGTTTCACTGCTGTCGACCTGCCGGGGCGTACGCCGTGGGGGCCGTACGAGTGAACCGACAGGGTACTGCCCGACCGGGCACATGACCCGGCCCACCCGTGGCAAAGGATCACGAATGGTGCGGCGGAACAGTGCACGACACCGAAAGTTCCGGCCCACCGGGATCACCCGGTCGGCCATTCAAGTGAAAATAACGACTTTTCACCCAAATGCAGCTTTTATCGTATAGATACTTCCGGTGAACCTGGAAGGACTCATGGTGACCGTCCCCCCAACCAGGAGAACCACTCATGATCCTGTCCATGTCAGGCGTCGTCATCCTCGGCATCATCGTCTTCCTGTTCTTCAGGAAGGACGGCCTCAAGGCCTCGCACGCCCTCGTCACCGCCCTGTTCGGCTTCTATCTGGCAGGCACCGCCATTGCACCGAGCATCACCGCGGGGGGCGCGAGCCTCGCCGGCCTCCTGGGCGGGATCAAGTTCTGACCCTCCGCGACCGCTCCCACCCCTTCAGGAGACCGACGTGGCCCGGCGACCACTCCCCCGCATTCTGAGCAGCGGCAGCGCCTCGATCACTCGCAGTCGCGAGTTCGCGCGCACGGCCACCGACAACGCCACGGACGTCCTCCATCCGCTGATCACGATCACTCGTGGTCTGCGGCTGCTGGCCGGAGCCGGACGGCAGAAGTGGGCCGCGACGCCCAAGGACAGGCGTGGCCCCACGCTGTCCCTCGTCGCGGCCTGCGTACTCGCGTTCGCGCTCATGCCGTACGGGGGTCTGATCGCCCTTGTCACGGTGATGGGCGCCGCAGCCTGGGCGGGGCGGGAGCGGACCCCCGTGAAGACCGGTCCCGACGAGGCGGAGACCGCGCGGCTGCGGTCCTTGTACGAGGCGCTCGTGCCGTACTTCTCCGTGGCCGACGACCCCGGTCCGCTGTTCTCCCACGGCGGCGACTGGGAGAAGGCCTTCAGCGGTTACGAGTTCGACGGCGACGGGCGGCTGACCCGCCTCCAGGTGACGTACCCCGCCTACTTCACCGACAGCGAGGCCGCCTCCCGTGCCCGGATCGAGCGGCTGCTGCACGCCAAGTCCGGCCGCGGCCGCGAATACCACTTCGCCTGGGACGAGGAGGGCAACCAGCTCGTCATGAACGTCCTCGGCGCCCTGCCCACCTCCATCGGCGCCCAGCGTTTCGTCACCGCCCCCGGCGAGACCGTACTGGGCTTCACCGACGGCGACGCGGTGCAGCGCACGGTTCCGGTGCACGACGGCGACACGACCCGTGACGCCCCTCCGGTCGTCTGGCGGACCGGCGCCCGCTCCACCGAGCCGCATCTGCTGGTGGTCGGGCAGCCCGGCAGCGGCACCACGACCCTGATGCGCTCCATCGCCCTGCAGGCGCTCCAGCACGGCGACATCCTGATCGTCGAAGGCAGCGGAACCGGCGAATACGCCTGCCTGACCGGGCGGGACGGCGTACTGAGCGTGGAGTGCGGGCTGGCCGGCGCACTGGCGACCCTGGAATGGGCGGCCCACGAGACGGAACGGCGGCTGACCGCCGCGAACCGGGCCCGGCAGGTCGGCCACCCCGTGCCCGACGACATCAAGCGCCCGCTCTGGATCCTGCTGGACCGGCCGAGTGTCCTCGGCCATCTGGCCGCCGCCGATGGCAGGCCCGATCCGCAGGAACTGCTCCAGGGGCCGCTGCGGCACGGCAGGGCGGCCGGCGTCACCGTGGTCCTGACCGATCAGTTCGACAGCCTGGACACCCTCGGCGAGACCGTACGGACGCACTGCAGGGCCCGGGTCGCGCTGGGCCACTGCTCCCGCGAGCAGGTGGAGTCGGTGCTCGGTACCGAGCCGCACACCACCCCGGCCGCCGATGTCCCGCCCGGCCGCGGATACGCGCGACTCGGCACCGGCCCGGTGCTCCGGCTCCAGGTCCCGGCCACGCCCGATCCGTACGACGAGGCGACCGGCGAGGCACAGCGACAGGCGGTCCTCGCTCTGCTTCCCGAGCGGCAGGTGCCGGTCGTCGAGGCGGCCGTGCCGGCCGGAGCGGGCGTCCCCGAGCCGGTGCTGCCGCGCACCGTGACCGTGGCCGTCGAGGGCATGGCGGTCACCGACTGAACGGTGCCGTCCACAGGGGTGCGGGGTGACCGGTCGCCTGACCGGTCACCCCGCACCCCTGTGTCCGGTCAGGCGACGAACGTCCGCGGCGCCTCGACGCCCGCGCCCGCCCCCGACCCGACCAACTGCGCCGCCGCCGCGAGCCGTGCCGCCGCCTCGTCCGCGACCGGCCCCGAGACCGTGAACGGCAGCCGTACGTACCCCTCGAAGGCGCCGTCGACCCCGAACCGGGGACCGGACGGAACGCGTACCCCGACCCGCTCCCCGGCCACCGCCAGCCGGGAGCCGGAGAGGCCACCGGTCCGCACCCAGAGCGTCAGGCCGCCGCGCGGAACGGAGAACTCCCAGTCGGGCAGCTCCCGGCGGACCGCGGCCACGAGCGCGTCCCGGTTCTCCCGCGCCTGTTCGCGCCGGACCTGCACGGCCTCCTCCCAGCCGCCGGTGCGCATCAGCCAGTTGACGGCGAGCTGTTCGAGCACGGGCGTGCCCATGTCGGCGTAGGCGCGGGCGGCCACCAGGCTGCGGATCACGTCCGGGGCGGCGCGCACCCAGCCGATCCGCATGCCCGCCCAGAAGGCCTTGCTCGCCGATCCGACCGTGATCACGGTGGAGCCCGCCGGGTCGAAGGCGCAGACCCGGCGGGGCATCCGCACATCGGCGTCGAGGCAGAGCTCGTTCATGGTCTCGTCGACGACCAGGACCGTGCCTGCGGAGCGGGCCGCGTCCACCAGGGCGCGCCGCCGGTCCTCGTCGGCCAGCGCGCCCGTGGGGTTGTGGAAGTCGGCGACGACATAGGCGAGCCGCGGCGCCGCGTCCCGCAGCACCTGCCGCCACCGGTTCATGTCCCAGCCGCCGAGCCCCTCCTCCATCGCCACCGGCACCAGCCGGGCACCCGCCTCGCGCATCAGCTGCAGGATGTTGGCATAGCTCGGGGACTCCACCGCGATCCGCTCTCCGCGGCCCGCGAAGAGGTGGCAGATCGCGTCGATCGCACCCATCGCACCCGTGGTGACCATGATCTGTTCGGGCATGGTCGGGATGCCGCGCCCGGTGTAGCGGTCGGCGATCATCTGCCGCAGCGCGGGCAGACCGGCCGGGTAGTCGCCATGGGTGTGGGCGTACGGCGCGAGCTCCTCGATGGCGCCCTGGACCGCCCGGGTCAGCCACGGTTCGGGGGCGGGCAGCGAGGCGCAGCCCAGGTCGATCATCGAGCCGAGGGACTCCGGCGGCAGCGGCTCCAGACCGCGTGCGGGCAGCGGGTTCCCGGCGGGCACGGCGGTCCAGCTGCCGGCTCCCCGGCGGGACTCCAGGAATCCCTCGGTCCGCAGCGCCTCGTACGCGGCGGCGACGGTGGTGCGGCTGACGGACAGGGCGAGCGCCAGTTCGCGTTCGGCGGGGAGCCTGGCTGCGACGGGCACCCGGCCTTCGAGGACGAGCAGACGGATCCCGTCGGCCAGCGCACGGTAGGCGGGCGGCCTGCGGGCGCCTGGTCCGACGGGCCGGGACTGTTGGGCCTGGAGCTGCCGGGCGAGCTGCGCCGCACCCACTGCCGAAGTCCACTGAGCCATGGAAATCAGTCCACCTTCCTCGGATTGGCCATAGTTGGAAGCCAATCCCCTGCCACAGAGTGACATGCGGCAGTCCACTACCACCACACCAGGGGGCACCTCTTGTCCACCGCCGCCGCCCCTCGCGGGGCGCACCTCACCCGTCGGCTGATCCAGCTGTACGTCGGTCTCGCGCTGTACGGGGCCAGCTCGGCGCTCCTGGTCCGCGCCGGTCTCGGGCTCGAACCCTGGGGCGTGCTGCATCAGGGGCTCGCCGAGCGCACCGGTCTGTCCATCGGAGTCGTCTCGATCGTCGTCGGCGCCGCCGTCCTGCTGCTGTGGATCCCGATCAGGCAGCGTCCGGGCCTGGGCACCGTCTCCAATGTCTTCGCCGTCGGCATCGCCATGGACGGCACGCTCGCGCTCGTACCCGACGTGCACGGCCTCGCCGCGCAGATAGCCGTGATGGTCGCGGGCGTCGTCGTCAACGGCGTCGCCACCGGGCTGTACATCGCGGCGCGGTTCGGCCCGGGACCCCGTGACGGGCTCATGACCGGACTGTATCTGCGCACCGGCCGCTCCATCCGGCTGGTGCGGACGCTGATCGAGGTGGCGGTCGTGGCGACCGGCTTCCTGCTCGGCGGCACGCTCGGGGCGGGCACGGTCGTGTACGCCCTGGCCATCGGCCCGCTCGCCCAGTTCTTCCTGCGCTTCTTCGCGGTCGGCGGGAAACCGGCCGCGGGGGCCGGTGCCGACACGGAGATCGGGCCCGACGTGGAGACCCGGGCCCACGAGGAGGGCGCTCTCGCATCCGCGCCGGACAATGGCGACACCGCCGTCACCGCCCGGACACCGGAGCAGGCCATACTTCCGCAGTGACCTCCGTACGCCACCCCTATCTGGACCATCCCGCGACGATCCCCTTCGCCCACCGAGGCGGTGCGGCGGACGGGATCGAGAACACCACGGCCGCGTTCCGCCGGGCCGCCGACGCCGGGTACCGCTACTTCGAGACCGATGTGCACACCACCTCGGACGGCCGCCTGGTGGCCTTCCACGACGCCACCCTGGACCGGGTGACGGACGCCCGCGGCCGGATAGCCGAGCTGCCCTGGAGCGAGGTGCGGCGGGCCAGGGTGGCGGGCCGGGAGCCGCTGCCGCTGTTCGAGGAGCTGCTGGAGACGTTCCCCGAGGCCCGCTGGAACGTCGACATCAAGGCCGGGTCCGCGCTGGTCCCGCTGGTCGAACTGATCCGCCGCGCGGACGCCTGGGACCGGGTGTGCGTCGGCTCGTTCTCGGAGGCCCGGGTCGCCAGGGCCCACCGCCTGGCGGGCCCCCGGCTCGCCACCTCCTACGGCGTCCGGGGCGTGCTGGGCCTGCGGCTGCGCTCGTACGGAATACCGGCGACGCTGCGGGCGGGCGCGGTGTGCGCACAGGTGCCGGAGAGCCAGAACGGTGTCCGGGTGGTCGACCGGCGCTTCGTGCGCGAGGCACACGCGCGCGGGCTCCAGGTGCACGTCTGGACCGTGAACGAACCGGAGCGGATGGCAGCGCTCCTCGATCTCGGCGTGGATGGCATCATGACCGATCACATCGAGACGCTGCGCACGGTGTTGAGCGAGCGGGGGGCCTGGGCCTGACGCCGGCCGTGCGAGGTCTTCACGGGGAGAGACGAGGGGGTGCGGGTTGAGCGCCGAGACCGCGGAAACCGCTGAGCCGACGGAACCGACAGCGGATTCCGCCGATGCCGCGAGCCGCAGGCACGAACAACGCGGCTGGTATTTCTACGACTTCGCCTGCTCCGTCTACTCGACGAGCGTCCTGACCGTCTTCATCGGCCCCTATCTCACCTCGATAGCCAAGGCGTCCGCCGACGCCGACGGCTTCGTGCACCCGCTCGGCATTCCGGTCCGCGCCGGGTCGCTGTTCGCCTACGCGGTCTCCATGTCCGTCGTGGTCGCGGTGATCCTGATGCCGATCGTGGGCGCCGCCGCGGACCGCACGGGGCGCAAGAAGCCGCTGCTCGCGGCCGCCGCCTACACCGGGGCCGCCGCGACCACCGGCATGTTCTTCCTGGACGGTCAGCGCTATCTGCTGGGCGCGTTCCTGCTGATCGTGGCGAACGCCGCGATCTCGGTGTCGATGGTGCTCTACAACGCGTATCTGCCGCAGATCGCCGGGCCGGAGGAGCGGGACGCGGTCTCCTCGCGCGGCTGGGCCTTCGGCTACACCTCGGGTGCGCTCGTCCTGGTGCTGAACCTGGTCCTGTACACGGGCCACGACTCCTTCGGCCTCTCCCAGTCCGACTCGGTACGGATCTGTCTCGCGTCGGCCGGTCTCTGGTGGGGCGCCTTCACGCTCGTGCCGCTGCGCCGGCTGCGCGACCGGCACGTGACGGCGAGCGGCGAGGGTGCGGTCGGTTCGGGCTGGCGGCAGCTGATGGCCACCCTGCGCGACATGCGCCGCCATCCCCTGACGCTCTCCTTCCTGCTGGCGTACCTCGTCTACAACGACGGCGTGCAGACGGTGATCTCCCAGGCATCGGTGTACGGCTCGGAGGAGCTGGGCCTCGACCAGACGACCCTGATCACGGCGGTGCTGCTGGTGCAGGTGCTCGCGGTGGCCGGAGCACTGGGGATGGGCCGGCTGGCACGGGTGTACGGCGCGAAGCGCACGATCCTCGGTTCGCTCGTCGTCTGGACGCTGATTCTCGTCGCCGGCTATTTCCTCCCCGCCGGAGCACCGGTCTTCTTCTATGTACTGGCGTCGGCGATCGGCCTGGTGCTGGGCGGCAGCCAGGCACTGTCGCGCTCGCTCTTCTCCCATCTGGTGCCGCGCGGCAAGGAGGCCGAGTACTTCTCCGCGTACGAGATGAGCGACCGCGGACTGAGCTGGCTGGGACCGCTGGTGTTCGGGCTCGCGTATCAGCTGACCGGCAGCTACCGGGATGCGATCATCTCGTTGGTGATCTTCTTCGTGGTCGGTTCCGTGCTGCTCGCGAGGGTGCCGGTACGGCGGGCCGTGGCGGCCGCGGGCAATCCCGTTCCGGAACGGATTTAGACGTTGAAGTGAAAGGCCGGTAGTGTACGCCTTTGGCCTGTCCGGAGGACCGTTACTGCGAGCGGAAGAAGCCAAACTGTTGGGTTACAACTTCCGCCAGATGTGACAAACCGGGCATTGCTGGGTACTTGAAACCCTGGGAAACCTGAAAAAGCAGCGGCACGACGGGCGACGCATGACCGGCAACGGGAATCTTTACCGCCGACCGGACGTTGACCGGATGACGACGACAGCGACACCTGTCCTGTGGGCGACAAGCCCGGGAGGCACGATTCATGAGTGAGCGAGCTCTCCGCGGCACGCGACTCGTGGTTACCAGCTACGAGACGGACCGCGGCATCGATCTGGCCCCGCGCCAGGCGGTGGAGTACGCATGCCAGAACGGACATCGATTTGAGATGCCGTTCTCGGTAGAGGCGGAAATTCCGCCGGAGTGGGAGTGCAAGGCGTGCGGCGCCATGGCACTCCTGGTGGACGGGGATGGCCCCGAGGAGAAGAAGGGCAAGCCTGCGCGCACGCACTGGGACATGCTCATGGAGCGGCGCACACGCGAGGAGCTGGAGGAAGTGCTCGCCGAGAGGCTTGCGGTCCTGCGCTCCGGAGCCATGAACATCGCCGTACATCCGCGGGACAGCAGGAAGTCTGCCTGACTGACCGCGTAACACCTCGGTACGACAGAGCCGCGGGCCGCGACACCAGCTGGTGTCGCGGCCCGCGGCTCTGTCGTACCGCAGCTGCGGGACTCGCCCGTTCAGGGAGTCAGTGGTGGCCGGGGGCCCTCATCTGGGCGTGCGCCCGGCTGTGCGCCGTCCTCGCGGATGACCTCACCCTGGACGACCTTTCCGTCCGGCCGGTGGATGCGGGCCTGCTGGAAGGCGTCGGAGAGGCTGCCGGGACTCGCGGCACGCATCCGGCGCTCCAGCGACCGCTCCGCGTACCGGCCGAGCCACGAACGGACCGGCGGCACCAGCAGCAGGAGCCCCGCCACGTCCGAGACGATCCCGGGGATCATCAGCAGCAGCCCGCCGAGCATCAGGAAGCCGTTGCCCTTGCCACCCGAGCCTGCGGCCGGTGGGGCAGCGGCGGCCCCGGGCTGCCCCGGCATCTGCTGGAGCGTCTGGGTGAGGTTGTGGAAGGCCCGGCGGCCGGCCCGCTTCATCACCGCGGCGCCGAGCACGATGCCCGCCACCAGGAGCAGCAGCACGGTGAACCCACCGGCCGCGTCGGCCACGACGGTGAGCAGCCAGATCTCCAGCACCGCCCAGGCGGCGACGGCGAGGGGGACGAAGGTACGGGCGCGAGAGCGCCTGGGGGCGGTCGGGGGCGGTGTGCCGGTCGTCATGGTCCCCAGTGTGCCCGTACGGGCGTCCGAACGGCACAAGGGGGTGATCATGGGCGGCGGACCCGATGCCCGCCGCCGGTGGCGGCGGGCGCGGCGGATCACATCGCCTTGCGGCCCAGGGCCCGGTTCGTACGGGAGGTGACACCCCAGGAAGTGACCCGCCAGAGCGCCTCGACCAGGATGTCGCGGCTCATCTTCGAGTCACCGATCTCCCGGTCGACGAAGGTGATCGGCACCTCGACGACGTGATAACCGGCTTCGACGGCCCGGCGGGCCAGGTCGACCTGGAAGCAGTAACCCTGCGAGGCGACCTGTTCGAGGCCGATGCCGTCCAGGGTCTCGGCGCGGAAGGCCCGGTAGCCGCCGGTGACGTCCCTGGTCCGCAGCCCGAGGAGGAGCCGGGAGTACGTGCTGCCGCCGCGGGAGATCATTTCGCGGGACTTGGGCCAGTTGACCACGCGCCCGCCCGGTACCCAGCGGGAGCCGAGCACCAGGTCGGCGCCCTTGAGCGCGGTGAGCAGCCTGGGCAGTTCCTCGGGCTGGTGGGAGCCGTCGGCGTCCATCTCCACGAGCACGCCGTAGCCGTGCTCGGAGCCCCAGCGGAAGCCCGCGAGATAGGCCGCACCCAACCCTTCCTTGCCCTTTCGGTGCAGCACGTGGACCTGGCTGTCCCCGGCGGCGATCTCATCGGCGACCTTGCCGGTGCCGTCCGGGCTGTTGTCGTCGGCGACCAGGATGTCGGCGTCCGGCACAGCGGCACGCACCCGGCTGACGATCGGCTTGATGTTCTCGGCCTCGTTGTAGGTCGGAATGATCACCAGGATTCTGCCGAGCGGGCCGTACCGCCGCTGACCGCCGTCGTTCACTTACTGCCCCTTAAGTCCGTACGCAGGTGCACACCATATCCAGCGGGCGGTGGCCCCTCGCCGACGTGGTCGGACGGGGCCGGGCATCGCCGGGGACAGATGGACGGAAGTACGGACAGAAACACGGGTACGCGCGCGCACGGGAACTACGGATGGGGGCCCAGCGCCCTTCGGGCCGACCTGGGACCCGCTGGCTGCGGGTCGACCTAGAGCCGTTGTCTACTGAACGTCCGGGCCCCACCCGGGTCGCACCGCCGTCCGGATGAAACCTTCCCTGGCCCCCGAGGCGCGGGCGCTGAACCTGGCTGTCAGTGGTGGTGCGCCGGTGCGGCACACCACCCCATGACCCAGCGGCGTTCGACGACTGCGTGGAGGTTTACCGGTCGGACGTCCTGTGGTGGACTCGGCCGAACCTACCGGCCGGTGGGCGCGTTCTGTCAATAGCCGTCTGACCTGCAATATTTACGAAACTTGCCTGGTCAGTAGCGAAGATCCGCAGGTCGCGGCGGAACGGGGACCACGATCAGTGACGATACGAAATGTCCGGACGTCACTCGTTCGGCCGCGCGTAGACCGTTTGTCCGAAGACCACGGTCCTCAGGCAGACCGGCAGTTCGGCACCCGGGGTGAGATCGGGCAGGCCGGGCGTTCCCGACCGGGGGTCGGTCGACCAGCGGGCGACCCGGTCGTCCGGGGCCTGGACCACCAGGTCAGCGGTGCGCCAGACCGCGTAGTCGGCCGGGGCGCCGGGCACCAGGGTCCCCGCGTCGTCGCGGCCGACGGCCCGCCAGCCGCCCCGGGTATGGGCGGTGAAGCCCGCCCGTACGGAGATCCGGTGCTCGGACGTGCGGTGGAAGGCGGCGGCCCGTACGGTGCCCCACGGGTCGAGCGGGGTCACCGGGCTGTCGGAGCCGAAGGCCAGGGGCACACCGGCCCGCAGGAGCGCCGCGTACGGGTTGAGGGTCCTGGCCCGCTCGACGCCGAGCCGCTGCGCGTACATGCCCTCCTCGCCGCCCCAGGCCGCGTCGAAGGCGGGCTGGACGGAGGCGGTCAGACCCAGCTCCGCGAACGCGGCGACGGTCTCGGGGGTGAGCATCTCGGCATGCTCGACACGGTGCCGGGCCCCCCGGATCCGGGGCAGGCCGAGCGTCTCGGCGGCGGCCCGGACCCCCTCCACCACGGCGGAGACCGCCGCGTCCCCGATGGCGTGGAAGCCGGCCTGCAGCCCCGCCTCGGTGCACGCGGTGACGTGCGCGGCGATCTGCGCCGCGTCCAGATGGGCGGTGCCCGTACGTCCGTCGGCCGGACCGTCGGCGTACGGCTCGTGCAGGCAGGCGGTGTGCGAGCCGAGCGAGCCGTCCACGAAGAGGTCTCCGGCCGCTCCGACCGCGCCGAGCTCCCTGATCCGCCGGGCGTCCTTCTCGTCTGCGACCTGCTCGGCCCAGTAGCCGAAGACCCGCGGTCCGCTCTCTGCGGCGGCGAGCTTCAGCAGTGCGGCGAAGTCCTCCTCGTCGGAGATGTCGGGGCCGCCGCACTCGTGGACGGTGCCGATGCCGAGCGACGCGGCGTGCCGCAGGGCGGCGCGCTGGGCGTCGGCACGCTGCCGCGGCGAGACGGCGCCGTGGGCCGCGGAGCGGACCGCGTGGTGGGCGGCGCCGGTCAGCGGGGCGTCGGGGTGGTAGCCGGTCAGCCCGGTGACGCCCGGGACCAGGTCGAGCAGGGCGGTGGTGACGACCGCGGAGTGCACATCGACGCGGGGCAGGTAGACCGGTCGTCCGCCGGCCGCCGCGTCGAGCTCGCCGCGCGACGGGTGGCGACGCTCCGGCCAGCGCGTGGCGTCCCAGCCGTGGCCGAGGACGACCCGGTCCGCGGGGTGCGCGGCCACGTACGCGCGCAGCAGGCCGAGCGCCTCGTCGAGGGTCCGGGCGCCGGACAGGTCGAGGCCGGTGAGGGCCAGGCCGGTCGATGTGGTGTGCACGTGGGCGTCGGTGAACGCGGGGGTGACCAGCGCACCGTCGAGGTCGATCACCTCGTCGACGCCGCTCGCGAAGGCGTCGGCGGCCCCTTCCGAGCCCACCCAGGCGACATGGCCGCGTTCGACCACCATGGCGGTGGCGAAGGGGTCGGCGGGGCTGTGTACGTCTCCACCGCGCAGCAGCACGGTGCGGTGTTCGCTCTGGGGGGCGGTGCTCTCGGTCATGGGACCAGTCTCGCGCCTGCCCGGACCCGCGCGGTCCGCGACCCCCTCAGATCTGCGGCGGCCGGGCCTCGTACGGCGTGGACAGGACGACCGTGGTCCGGGTGGAGACACCGGCGAGCGTGCGGATCCGGGTGAGCAGGTGCTCCAGCTCCAGCGGCGTGGCGACGCGCACCTTGAGGATGTAGTTCTCGTCACCCGCGACGCTGTGACACGCCTCCAGCTCCGGGACGTCCGCGAGCCGCTCGGCGATGTCGTCCGGCGCGCTCGGGTCGAAGGGTTTCACCGAGATGAACGCGGTGAGCGGCAGGCCGACGGCCTCGGGGTCGACGACCGCGGCGTAGCCTCGGATCACCCCGCGCTGCTCCAACCTGCGGACACGCTGATGAACGGCCGATGTGGACAGGCCCGTGGCCTTGCCCAGGTCGGTGTAGCTCATCCGCCCGTCCTTGACGAGCAACTCCACGATCTGTCGGTCCAGCTCCTCCATACGGATCAACCTAT
The DNA here is from genome assembly GCF_026340595.1 of Streptomyces sp. NBC_01363. Taxonomy (GTDB): domain Bacteria; phylum Actinomycetota; class Actinomycetes; order Streptomycetales; family Streptomycetaceae; genus Streptomyces. The sequence continues at coordinate 4,572,463 of NZ_JAPEPF010000001.1, read as the reverse complement.
TGCCCCGGGTCCCTCCAGGCACAGCGGCAGGGGCTCCGGAAGGGGCACCCGCGGCGGGCATGTGACGAATGCCACAGGTTTACGGGTGGGTAGCCGACCACCTCGCGGTTACGGCGGATGCGCGACGGGAAGTGCTTGCTGTGGTCGAGGCCGTGTCGCCTGGTCGGCCCACCTGAGGGGGGAATTTCCCATGCAGAGCCTGAAGCTCACCGGACGTATCGAACCGGAACCCGTCGAGGACACCGCTCCCGTCGAGAACACCGCTCCCGACGCGTACGACACCTTCGAGATGTACCGGGTGATCTGCCCGGACTGCGCGCAGCCGATCGCGCTGCTGGCGGACGAGGACGTACTGCCGGAGCACGCGCTGTGCCCGACGCCGTGGAACCCGTTCGTGCTGACCGTCTGCGCCGGCACGGGCCGCGCGGCGTCGCAGTCGCGGCCCGCCGACGACTCGTTCGACGCCCAGGAGCAGGAAACGGGCCTGTTGTTGACGCTCCCTCAGGGACTCGACTGGAGAATGCAGCCGTTCTCGCACGCCGGCGGCCCCGGCTCACGCCCGCTGCGGGTGCCGCGGATGCGGCGCGACGCCGCCTGACGGCAGCCCCCGCGCCCGCGCGGGACCGGCCCGGAACACGTTTCCGGGCCCGCCCGGCACCTCTGCGCCGCACCACGACGGCCCGACCGGCGTGGTGCCCCCGGCGAGGACCGCCCGCCGCCCGGGGACGGGGCGAACGGGCTCTCTATTCGGCCGGACAGTGACCAGGGCCCGCCCCGCGCCGTTGGCCGGGCATGACCCTGCTGCAATCAACGGCCGGTACCGGCCGCCGCCGCCTCGCCGCTCCCACCGCCGAAGAATCGGTTCCGCAGCCCGGTTCGCAGCCGGTGCCCCGGCCCGTGCCCCCGTGGTCGGCTCCGCGACCGGTGCCGCACTCCACCGATCCGCCCATCTACCGGGCCCTGCTGCGTCGTTGGGAGGGCGCGGACCGGACCCTGCCGGGCCGCCATGACCAGGAGTGGCACCGGATCATGGCGACGCCCGTGTGGTCGGACCGGCCGCTGCGGGTCAGCGCGTCTCAGGACCCGCGAGGTGGCGCGCGATGACCATCCGCTGGATCTGATTGGTGCCCTCGACGATCTGCAGCACCTTGGCCTCGCGCATCAGCCGCTCGACGGGGAAGTCGAGGGTGTAGCCGTATCCGCCGAGCACCTGGACGGCGTCGACGGTGACCCGCATGGCCGTGTCCGTGCAGAACAACTTGGCCATGGCCGCCTGGCGCGAGAAGGGCTTGCCCTCGTCGCGGAGCCGGGCCGCCTCCAGGTAGAGCGCCCGGCCAGCCTCGATCTGGGTGGCCATGTCGGCGAGCATGAAGCGCAGCCCCTGGAAGTCCGCGATGGGGCGGCCGAACTGCTCCCGCCCGGTGGCGTAGCCGACGGCCTCGCTCAGGGCGGCCTGGGCGACGCCGATCGCGCAGGCGGCGATGCCGAGCCGCCCGGAGTCGAGCGCGGACAGGGCGATGGCGAAGCCCTGGCCCTCCTCGCCGATCCGGCGCGCGTCGGAGACCCGTACGCCGTCGAAGTTCAGCTGGGCGGTGGGCGAACCCTTCATGCCCATCTTCTTCTCGGGGACGGCCGCGTCGAGCCCCTCGGCGTCGCCGGGGACCAGGAACGCGGTGATCCCGCGGGCGCCCTCGGCGCCGGTGCGGGCCAGGACCGTGTAGAAGTCCGCGATGCCGCCGTGGGTGATCCACGCCTTGGTGCCGGTGATGACCCAGTCGTCGCCGTCCCGTACGGCCTTCGTACGGAGCGAGGCGGCATCGGAGCCCGCGGCGGGCTCGGAGAGGCAGTAGGCGCCCAGCAGGCCCCCTCCCAGCATCGCCGGGAGGTGTTCGGTCCGCTGCTCCTTGGTGCCGTATCCGGCGACCGCGTGGCAGGCGAGGGAATGGACGCTGACACCGAGGCCGACGGTGAGCCGGGCGGTGGCGAGCTCTTCGAGGACCTGGAGGTAGACCTCGTACGGCTGGTCGCCGCCGCCGTACGCGGAGTCGTAGGGCAGTCCCAGCAGTCCGGAGTCGGAGAGCAGCGTGAAGACTTCGCGCGGGAACCGGCCCGCTTCCTCCTCCTCCGCCGCCCGGGGCGCGATCTCTCGCTGGGCGATGTCGCGGACGAGCGCGACGAGTTGCCTGGACTCCTCGGTGGGCAGACGGCGTTCCACCAATTGCGGGGCACGGTCGGTCATGACGGCGCTCTCCTCCCTGTCGGGCGTTGCGACGGTCGCGCGCGCGGGGTGTGGGCGGCGCCGCCGGGGGCTTCCGGGCGCGACCCGGAAAAGCACTGCTGCGCCGGCCTCGTCGGATTACGACAGCTGCCGGCCAGCGGCTGTGGCGGCTTGAGTATGCCCGATCGGACGATATCCGTCACGGGGTGACCGGGCGACTCGGCACCGGACGGAACGATCAGCGGGATTGGTCCGAACCATTGACCTGACTGGTCTAGTCCATCTACGGTTCCAACCGGAACAGCCTTTGCGCGTTCATGCCAAGTCCATGCGATGGCCGACCACCTGCCCCCACAAGCAAGTTCCCTCCCCCACGAGGAGACAAGATGTTCGGACCGCATCGTCCCCGCGCCCGCTTCCGGGCGCTCGCCGCAGCCGCCTGTACCGCCACCCTCGGCGCCGCCCTGCTGGGTGCCGCGGGCACCGCGTCGGCCGGCGCGACCCCCACCACCACCACGCGGGCAGCGGCCCCCGCGTCCGCCGACGCCGCCCCCACAGCGGCCGGCGACAAGGTGGTGGGATACTTCACCAACTGGGGTGTCTACCAGCGCAATTACCATGTCAGGAACATCGAGACCTCCGGCTCGGCCGACAAACTCACGCACATCAACTACGCCTTCGGCAACGTCACTGGCGGCAAGTGCGCGATCGGCGACTCGTACGCCGACTACGAGAAGGCGTACACGGCCGACCAGTCCGTCGACGGCGTGGCGGACACCTGGGACCAGGATCTGCGCGGCAACTTCAACCAGCTGCGCAAACTGAAGAAGCTGCACCCGGACCTGAAGGTCATCTGGTCGTTCGGCGGCTGGACCTGGTCCGGCGGCTTCGGCGAGGCGGCGAAGAACCCGGCCGCGTTCGCCGAGTCCTGCTACAACCTGGTGGAGGACCCGCGTTGGGCCGATGTCTTCGACGGCATCGACATCGACTGGGAGTACCCCAACGCCTGCGGCCTGACCTGCGACACCAGCGGGCGCGAGGCCTACGGCAACCTGCTGGCGGCGCTGCGCACCAAGTTCGGGACGAGCAACCTGGTCACCTCGGCGATCTCCGCCGACGCCTCCGACGGCGGCAAGCTCGACGCGGTCGACTACGGCGGCGCGGCGAAGTACGTCGACTGGTACAACCCGATGACGTACGACTACTTCGGCGCCTGGGACGCGAAGGGGCCGACCGCCCCGCACTCCCCGCTCACCTCCTACGACGGCATCCCGAAGGACGGTTTCAACAGCGAGGCCACCATCGCCAAGCTGAAGGCCCAGGGCGTCCCCGCCGCCAAGCTGCTGCTCGGCATCGGCTTCTACGGCCGCGGCTGGAGCGGCGTCACCCAGGACGCACCCGGCGGCACCGCCACCGGCGCCGCCCCCGGCACCTACGAGGCCGGCATCGAGGACTACAAGGTCCTCAAGAACAGCTGCCCGGCCACCGGCACCGTCGCCGGCACCGCGTACGCCCACTGCGGCACCAACTGGTGGAGCTACGACACCCCCGCCACCATCGGCACCAAGATGAACTACAAGAACCGGCAGGGCCTCGGCGGCACCTTCTTCTGGGAGCTGAGCGGTGACACCACCGACGGCGAACTGATCAAGGCGATCGACTGAGACCGTCCGCTCCGCGGAACACGGATCGGGGCCACGTGGCCGGGTGAGTCCGCCCGGCCGCGCGGTGCGTCACCAAGAGCAATGTTGCATGATCATGCGAAGTGATGCATAGTCTTGCCATGTCCAAAGTCCTCACCTCCCTCCCCACCGGCGAGCGCGTCGGCATCGCCTTCTCCGGCGGACTCGACACCTCCGTCGCCGTCGCCTGGATGCGCGACAAGGGCGCCGTCCCCTGCACGTACACCGCCGACATCGGCCAGTACGACGAGCCCGACATCGCGTCCGTGCCCGGCCGCGCCTCCGCGTACGGCGCCGAGATCACCCGGCTCGTCGACTGCCGTGCCGCCCTGGTCGAGGAAGGGCTGGCGGCGCTCGCCTGCGGTGCGTTCCACATCAAGTCGGGCGGGCGCCCGTACTTCAACACCACACCGCTGGGGCGGGCCGTGACCGGCACGCTGCTGGTACGGGCGATGCTCGAGGACGGGGTGCAGATCTGGGGCGACGGCTCCACGTTCAAGGGCAACGACATCGAGCGGTTCTACCGGTACGGGCTGCTCGCCAACCCGCACCTGCGGATCTACAAGCCCTGGCTGGACGCGGACTTCGTCACGGAGCTCGGCGGCCGCAAGGAGATGTCCGAGTGGCTGCTCGCGCACGGGCTGCCGTACCGGGACTCGACGGAGAAGGCCTACTCCACGGACGCCAACATCTGGGGCGCCACGCACGAGGCCAAGACCCTGGAGCACCTCGACACCGGCGTCGAGACGGTCGACCCGATCATGGGCGTGCGGTTCTGGGACCCGTCGGTGGAGATCGCCACGGAGGACGTGACGGTCGGCTTCGACCAGGGCCGCCCGGTCACCATCAACGGCAAGGAGTTCGCCTCCCCGGTCGACCTCGTCATGGAGGCCAACGCGATCGGCGGCCGCCACGGTCTCGGCATGTCCGACCAGATCGAGAACCGGATCATCGAGGCCAAGAGCCGCGGCATCTACGAGGCGCCCGGCATGTCGCTGCTGCACATCGTCTACGAGCGCCTGGTCAACGCGATCCACAACGAGGACACCCTGGCCGCGTACCACAACGAGGGCCGGCGGCTCGGCCGGCTGATGTACGAGGGCCGCTGGCTGGACCCGCAGGCGCTGATGATCCGCGAGTCGCTGCAGCGCTGGGTCGGCGCGGCCGTCACCGGCGAGGTGACGCTGCGGCTGCGGCGCGGCGAGGACTACTCGGTCCTCGACACCACGGGCCCGGCGTTCAGCTACCACCCCGACAAGCTCTCCATGGAGCGCACCGAGGACTCGGCGTTCGGCCCGGTGGACCGGATCGGCCAGCTCACCATGCGGAACCTGGACATCGCCGACTCCCGTGCGCGGCTGGAACAGTACGCGGGCCTGGGCCTGGTCGGCACCGGCCACCCGACGCCGATCGGCGCCGCGCAGGCCGCCTCGACCGGCCTGATCGGCGCGATGGACCAGGGCGGCGCCCAGGCGATCGCCTCGCGCGGCGAGGCCACGGACGAGGAGACGATGCTGGACCGTGCCGCGATGGAGTCCGGCACGGACTGATCCCGGCCCCGGCCGAACGCATCCGGGCAGCGGGCCCCGGCGGATTCCGTTCCGCCGGGGCCCGCTGCCGTACGGCCGTGCTCGCGACAGCGGGCCGGACGGGCGGGCTCCTCATGCCATGTTCCGGCAGGACGGACGCGGCTTCGACGTCACCGGTGGTTCACCCGCCGCTGATGAGGTGATCGTCGTCGGTGCTCCCCGCCGACCGGATCAAGGAGATTTCCATGCCCAGACAGCGCCTGTCCCGCAGTCACCTGACAGCCACCGGTGCGGTCCTCGTCGCCACCGCCACCGCCGCCGTCGCCCTCACGGCGACGGCCGGTGCGTACGGCACGAAGGAGCACGCGAAGGACGCCATCAAGGGCGGCAAGGCGAAGAACGTCATCCTGCTCATCGGTGACGGCATGGGCGACTCGGAGATCACCCTCGCCCGCGACTACACCGTGGGCGCGGCCGGCCGCCTGAACATGGACAAGTTCCCGCTGACCGGCGCGTACACGACCTACGCCGTGCACGCGGACGGCACACCGGACTACGTCACCGACTCCGCGGCCAGCGGCACCGGCTGGGCGACCGGCGTGAAGACCGTCAACGGGCGGATCTCCAAGACGCCGGGCACCGACAAGGCCGTGCCGACCATTCTGGAACTGGCGCAGAAGGGCGGCTACGCGACCGGCTCGGTGACCACCGCCGAGCTGACCGACGCCACCCCGGCCGTCCTCGCCTCGCACGCCACGGACCGCTCCTGCCAGGGCCCCGCCGACATGGCCAAGTGCCCCACCGACACGATCGCCAAGGGCGGACCCGGCTCCATCGCCGAGCAGAGCGTCAACCACAAGGTCGATGTGCTCCTCGGCGGCGGCCAGCAGCGCTTCGACCAGAAGGTGACCGCCGGCAAGTACAAGGGCCTGACCGTCACCGAGCAGGCGCGGAAGCTGGGTTACCAGGTCGTCACCGACAACGCCTCCCTGAAGTCGGTCAAGGGCGGCAAGCCGGTGCTCGGGCTCTTCGCGCCCGGCAACGTTCCCACCGAGTGGACCGGCAAGGCCGCCGCGGTCGGCGGGACCGCCCCGCAGCGCTGCGTGACGTCCAACCCGAACCGGCCCTCCGGCACCCCGAACCTCGCCGACCAGACCACCAAGGCCATCCAGCTCCTGGAGGCGAAGCAGAAGCGCCAGCACAGCAAGAAGGGCTTCTTCCTCCAGGTCGAGGGCGCGTCGATCGACAAGCAGGACCACGCGGCCGACCCGTGCGGCCAGATCGGCGAGACCGCGGCGTTCGACCGCGCGGTGAAGACGGCCCGTGCATACGCCGCCAAGCACCCCGACACCCTCGTCGTCACCACCGCCGACCACGGCCACAGCAGCCAGATCGTGCCCCTGGAGGCCCAGCCGCCCGGTCTGTCCTCCACCCTGGTCACCGACGAGGGCCAGCAGATCAAGGTGAACTACTCGACCAACCCGCCCGGCGAGTCGCAGGAGCACACCGGTACCGAGGTCCGGATCGCGGCTCAGGGCCCGCAGGCCTACCGCGTCCTGGGCGTCACCGACCAGACCGACCTGTTCGCCACGATCCGCGAGGCGCTCCGGGTGCGCTGACCACTCGGGAAAACGTTCCCGGCCCCGTCGGCACGAGCAGCATGCCGGCGGGGCCGGGACGTGTACCGGCTCAGGCCCTCGGAGGTGTGGCCGTGGCGCCGCGCCTGCTCGCAGCGGGCCGAACGACTTCAGCACCCGGCGCTGAGCCGGTGCCCTGACCAGCGCTTTTCTATCTTTCAGCGCTGTCAGTGCCTTCCCTGCCTGCACAGCGAAAGTCCCTGGAATCTCCCCGGTACAGACGTGAAATTCCCTGAAGAGTCCCTGGGACGGCCGCGCCCCAGCGTGCCTTGGTGGCGCACCGAACCGCTTCATGGGTCTGCCCGTCTCCGGCTTCGGTGGCGGGGCAGGCCCGCCGCGCCTTCGCTGAGTCGTCGACAGCGCTGAACCCCGAGACCAATGTCGATCCGAACCAGCTCGGAGGCGTCTCCCGCCCTTCCGCGCCTGGGATTTCCAGGGGCTCTCAGCACTGTCCGAGACACCGAAGCAGCGGACGGTCCGTCCCATCGCCCGCGCGCCGGGAAGCCTCGCATGTCCACCGGCGAGGAGCATCGGAGTCCGGAGAAACATCGCGCCGCGACGGCTCGGCCCCGACCCGGATCGGCCCGCCGACCGTGCGCGTCACCGACGCCGAGATCCGGCTTCACCACCGTCCTCGCCGCCGCCCGGAACCAGCTCGTCCTCGCTACCAGCGTCCTTTACGGCACCGACATCGTTCTCCTCGGGCAGGTGCTGAATGCGGCGGGCCGGCGACCGCAGGGTGTGGCGGGCACCGCGACAGGTCCGGCGGCCTCCAGCTCGGCGCACCGCTTGAACAGGTGCGGGTTGGTCAGCCCCGCGAGCGACTCGCGCAGGGCGGCGTCGGCGCAGCGCCGACTCTCCGGCCGGGCTGACGATCCGGCGTCTGCCGAGCGAAGTGCTGCAGGACGGCAGCGCTCGGCTCTCGTCGAAGCGGAGCCCTTGCTGGTGAACCGCCCGCCGCCCGCCCGCGCGGGGCCTGCGGCCGGCTCGCCGGAAAGCAGTTGCGTCGAACCTCTTGTCGAGTCGATCTGATCTCCCTAATGTGAACCTTCAAATCCCCGGAAAGTACGTGCAGCAAGCTCTGTTAGGGCAAATTTTTGAACGATCAAATGCATCAGACACCCGAAGCCGCCACCCCTGCGGCCCCCGGTCCGGCTCCCGCCCGCGGTCCGATGGTGGGCTACCTCGACTACGCCAGGGTCGGCCCGCTCTCCCGCCCGGCCGCCGCAGCGCTCGCCGACGCGACCGCGCTCGCCGCCCGCGTCGACCCCGCCGACCTCGACCGGCTGTTCGCCCTCGGCAACGCCGCCCTGACCTCGGCGGCCCGGCTGCTCGACGCCCGTCCGCACGAAATCGCCCTCGCCCCGTCCACCAGCAATGGCCTGTTCACCGTGGCCGCCGCGCTCCACGGCCCCGGCACCGTCCTGGTGCCCCGTGGCGAGTTCCCCGCCAACCTCTACCCCTGGCTCCGCTTCGCCGGCCGCGGCGGCCCCGCCGTCCGTCTCGTCGACCCGGCCGGGCAGCGGCACATCACCCCCGACCTCCTGCGCCGCCACCTCACTCCCGATGTCACCGCCCTCACCGTCAGCGCCGTCGACTCGCTCACCGGACACCTGGCACCGCTCGCCGCCCTCAAGGAGGTCCTCGGGCCCGGCCGACTGCTGATCGTCGACGCCATCCAGGGCCTGGGGGCCGTCGCACTCGAAGCGGATGCCGCCGACATCCTCGTCAGCGGCGGCCAGAAGTGGCTACGGGCCGGCTGGGGAGCCGCACTGCTACTGATCCGTGACCGGTGTGCCGAGAACCTGGCTCCCGGGCTCGGCGGCTGGGCCGGCGTCGCGGATCCCTTCGCAGCGAGGCATCCGGCGCCGCCGCTGCCCGGCGCCGCCGCCCACCTCGCCACCAACCCGGACTTCCCGGCCGCCGCGGCCCTCGGCGCGGCGATCGACGACCTGGTCGGCCAGGGCGGACCGGCCGTCGTCGGCGGTCGCATCCGCGCCGTCCTCGACGAACTGCTCGATCGTGCACGCCGGGCCGGTGCCGAGGTCCTGCTGGACGGGCTCGGGCCCCAGGAGCGCGGCGGCATCGGCGCTTTCCGGCTGCCCGGTCATGATCCCGCCTCCGTCCACCGCGCCCTCGAAGCGGGCGGAGTCATCACCACCCGCCGCGACGAGTGGATCCGGCTGTCTCCCCACGCTTCGACCCCCGACGCCGCGGCGGACCTGCTCACCGAGGCGCTGCACGCCTTCAACCGCCCCACGTCCCACTCCATGTCCCACTCCCAGGAGCCCACATGTCCCACCAACTGAGCCGCCGCCGTCTGCTTCAGCTCGCCACCGCCTCCGTCGCCGGACTCGGCCTCACCGCCTGCGGCGACAACGGATCGGGCAGCGCCGGAGGCGACGGCGACAGCGGCAGGATCACCGTCTGGAGCTGGACCACCGCGGCCGAGGGCCTGCGCAGCGTCGTCCCCTCCTTCGAGCGGGACAACCCCGGCATCAAGGTCGACGTCCAGGACGTCGGCAACCCGGCCATCTGGGACAAGATCACCGTCGGCCTCGCCTCGGGCGGCAAGGGCCTCGCGGACGTCCTGCACATCGGCGTCGACTACCTGCCCGGTTACCTGGACAAGTTCCCCGACGGCATCGCCGACCTGTCCAGGCTCGGCGCCGACAAGTACAAGGACGCCTTCGCCAAGGGTCTGTGGCCGACCGTCATAGGCAAGGACAAGGCCGCCCACGCCCTCCCGTGGGAGGTCAACCCGCTCGGTCTCTTCTATCGGCACGACCACTTCGAGAAGGCCGGTGTCGACCCCGCCGACATCAGCGACTGGAACGACATGACCGCCGCAGGGTCGAAGATCCTCGACGCCACCGGTGTCCGGCTGCTCGGGCTCGACAAGACCGGCGCCACCCAGGACATGGACTTCTTCCAGAACCTGATGCAACTCCAGGACGTCTTCTACTTCGACCAGGACGGGAAGATCACGCTCGCCTCCCCGGCCGCCGTCAAGGCCCTCACCATCATCAAGCGGCTCAACGACGCCGGTCTGATCGCCGACACCGCGGGCCAGGGCACCGAGAAGCGCCTGCTCAGCCAGGGGAAGCTCGCCACGTACGCGGAGGCGGCCTGGGCCGTGGAGTATCTGGCCTCCACGTTCCCCGAGCAGAAGGGGAAGTGGCGCTCCATGCAGCCGCCCGCCGCCGTTCCCGGGGGCAAGCGCAACGCCATCGTCAACTCCACCTACCTGACCGTCTCCGGCTCCAGCACGCGCCGCAAGGCCGCCTGGCAATTCATCGAGTACGCGCTCACCAAGCCCGCCCAGATCAACCGGATGTTCGCCTCCGGCGGCGTCTTCCCCGCCCTCAAGGCGGCGTACGACGACCCGAAGTTCAGCGCACCGCACCCCTTCTACGGCGGCCAGAAGGTGCTGAAGCCCTTCGTCGAATCGCTCTCCGCCGACGCCCGGGCCACCAACTTCACCGGCGACTACGCCCGCGCCCTCAAGTTCGCCAGCGACGCCCAGAGCCAGGTACTGATCAAGGGCGCCGACCCGGCCGACGCCCTCAAGAAGGCCGCCGAGCAGCTTGCCCAGCAGACCGGTCGGCAGCAGGCGGTCTGACCACCATGTCCCTCGCCCCGTCCGAACACGCTCCCGCCACCGCCACCGCCACCCCGGCCGGCCGCGGCACCACCAACCGGACCGGCCTCACCCGCCCGGGCCGCCGCCGACTGCTGACCCGCACTTCCGTCCCGTACCTGCTGATCATGCCCGCCGTGCTGGGCTTCGCGATCTTCAAGGCGTACCCCATCGTCGCCTCGCTCTGGATCAGCCTCACCACCGGCAACGGCGCCGGTCGGCACTTCACCGGGCTCGACAACTACCAGCGCCTGCTGGATGACCCGCTGTTCTGGACCGCGCTGAAGAACACCGCGCTGATCCTGGTCGTCCAGGTGCCGCTGATGCTCGGCCTCGCCCTGCTCGTCGCCCTCGGCCTCAACTCCACCAAGGTCTGGCTGCGCCCGCTCTGGCGGCTCGGCGTCTTCGTCCCCTCGCTGACCGGTCTGGTCGCCGCGGGCGTGATGTTCTCCGTGATCCTCAACCGCGACGCCGGACTGTTGAACTGGGTCCTCTCCCTGTTCGGCATCGACCGGGTGAACTGGCTCGGCAGCCCCTTCTGGGCCCGCGTCGGCGTCGTCCTCGTCATCACCTGGCACTACACCGGCTACAACGCGGTGATCTACCTCGCCGGCCTGCAGGGCATTCCCCAGGAGCTGTACGAGGCCGCGAAGGTCGACGGCGCGGGACCGATCCGCCGCTTCGTCTCCATCACCCTTCCCCAGCTGCGCCCGATCCTGCTCCTCACCGTGGTGCTCTCCACCATCGGCACCCTGCAGCTCTTCGACGAGCCGTACGTCCTCACCGGCGGCGGCCCCGACAACGCCACCTTGACGGTCACCATGTACCTCTACAACAACGGCTTCAAATACTTCGACTTCGGCTACGCCTCGGCTCTCGCCTACGCGCTCGCGCTGATCGTGGCCGTGCTCGGCCTCCTGCAGGTCCGCCTGATGGGAGAGCGCAAGTGAAGCGCCGCAGCCTCCTCGTCACCCTGCTTCTCGCGGGCGCCTTCGGGCTCTGCGTCGGTCCGTTCTACTGGCTCGCCATGGCCGCCACGCAGGAGAACAGCGAGGTGTTCTCCTGGCCGCCGAAGCTGCTGCCCGGCGGTCACCTCATGGAGAACCTCCAGGGGCTCCAGGATTCCATCGGGCTCACCCGCGTCCTGTTCAACACCGTGCTGGTGGCGGGCGTTCAGACGGTCGGCGCGGTCGTCGTCTCGGTCCTCGCGGGCTATGCCTTCGCCAAGTTCGAGTTCCGCGGGCGCAATCTGTTCTTCGTCCTGCTGCTCAGCACCCTCGTCCTCCCCGACACGGTGATGCTCATCCCGATCTTCGAGATGATGATGAAGCTGGGCCTGATCGACTCCTACCAGTCCGTCATCCTCCCCGGCCTGGTCACCCCGTTCGGCATCTTCCTGATGCGGCAGTCACTGCGCTCCATGCCCGACGAACTCCTGGACGCGGCCCGCGTCGACGGCGCCGGCGAACTGCGGGTGCTGTGGCGGATCGTCATCCCGGTCAACCGGCCCGTCATCGCGGCGCTCGCGCTGTTCGTCTTCCTCGGCGGCTGGAACCAGTTCGTCTGGCCGCTGATCGCACTGCGCAGCCCCGACATGTACACGCTGCCCGTGGCCACCGCCACCCTGCAGGGCCTTGCGACCACCAACTACGCGCAGGTCCTGCTCGCCGCCGCCATCGCCGCCGTCCCCGTGATGGCCCTCTTCCTCGTCCTGCAACGCCAGTTCATCTCCGGCCTGCTGGCCGGGGCCACCAAGGAGTGATCACGATGACCACCGAAGCACCCGCGGTCCCGCAGCAGCCCGTCCCGGCCTGGCGCCCCAACACGCCGGCCGACGCGACCCCCGACACCGTCGTCCACCAGCAGCTCGCCACCGGGCTGCTCCACGGTGCCGACGCCCCGCTCACCGTCCACCTCACCGGGCTCGGCTGCGACCGGCTGGAGACCGCCGTCACCCCGGTCGGCGACGGCGTGGCCCTGATCGAGGTCACGGCGTCGGCCGCGGCCACCGTCCGCGCCGAATGGCGGATCCCCTGCGTCGGGGCCACCGCCTACTGGACCCCGGACACCAACGCCTCCCGCTGGCTGCCGCCGTCCTGGGTCGCCCCCCGGACCGTCTCGCTCGCCCTGGGCGCCCCCGTCGCCAGTCTGGTCGGCGCCGACGACCGCGCTCTGTGCACCACCGCCGCCGGCGAGACCTCCGCACCCGTGCGCGTCGGCGCCGGTGTGGTGGAGGAGAGCGGCGAGTTCGCCTTCACCGTGGAGCAGGACCTCACCCCGGACGGGCCGCCGCTGCGGCTGCGGATCGACCTCAGCAACCGCCACTTCGCCGCCACCCTGCAGGCCGTCACCGAATGGTGGGCCGAGGGCCTGGACCACCCCGGCATCGCCCCCGCCGCCCGGATGCCCGCCTACTCCACCTGGTACAGCCTCCACCAGAACGTCGACACCGCCGCCGTCGAACGCCAGGCAGCCCTCGCCGCGGCCGTCGGCTGCGAGAGCATCATCGTCGACGACGGCTGGCAGACCACCGACCGCGCCCGCGGCTACGGCCACTGCGGCGACTGGGAGCCCAACCCGGCGGCCTTCCCCGACCCCGCGGCCCACGTCGCCGAGGTCCACCGGATCGGCCTCGCCTACCTCCTCTGGTACGCGGTGCCGTTCATCGGCCGGCACAACGACGCCTGGGACCGCTTCCGGGGCATGATCCTGCGCGAGGAGCCCCACCTGGACGCGGCCGTGCCCGACCCCCGCCACCCCGAGGTCCGCGCCTACCTGGTCGAGAAGGTCTCCCACGCCGTCGAGCAGTGGGACATGGACGGTCTGAAGCTCGACTTCATCGACCGCTTCGCCGTCACCGACCCTCCGCCCGCCCCGGCCGGCGCCGACCGCACCGCCGTCCACGATGGCGTGCTCCAGCTGCTCGCCGACCTCGACACCCGTCTGCGCCGCACCCGGCCGGACGTGATCGTCGAGCACCGCCAGCCGTACGTCAGCCCGGGGCTGTGGCCGTACGCCACCATGGTCCGCGCCACCGACTGCCCGCTCAGCCCCACCACGAACCGCCAGCGCACCATCGACTGCCGGCTCACCGCGGGCCCGCTCGCCGTCCACGCCGACATGATCACGTGGCACTCCGCCGAAACGCCCGAGTCCGTTGCCGTCCACCTCGTCAACGCCCTGTTCTCGGTGCCACAGATCTCCGTCGACCTCGCCGCCCAGAGCCCTGACCAGCTCGCCACCCTGCGCTTCTGGCTCGGCGTCTTCCGCCGGTACGCCGATGTCCTCCAGCTCGGCGTCCTGGAACCCGCGCGACCGGACCTCGGCTACCCCCTGGTCCGCGCCCACGACCACCACACCACCGTGGTCGCACGCTACGCGCCGCTGCCCGTCGCCCTCCCGGACCGGCGCGCCGCGGACGGCCCGCAGACCCTGCTCGTCGCCAACGCGGACCGCGACCCCGTGGTGCTCCTGACCGCCACCCGACCGGAACAGACCCTCGCCCGCGTCCAGGACTGCCGTGGTGAGATCCTGTCGGAGACCGTGCTCGACCTCGTCGCCGGGGTGAACTCGGTGACCGTGCCGACCGGTGGCCTGCTCACCCTGACCCGCGAGCACTGACGACCGGGGGCCGGGGGCGGCCACCCGCCGCCCCCAGCCCGCCGACCACAGAGGAACGATGACCGCTCGACAGGTGACCATCGAGGACGTCGCACACGCGGCCGGAGTCTCCCGCCAGACCGTCTCGAACGCTCTCAACGCACCCCACCGGCTGCGCGCCACCACCCTCGCCCGGGTCACCGCCGCCATCGACGAACTCGGTTACCAGCCCGACCAGTCCGCCCGCAGCCTGCGCACCGGTACCCGCAAGGTCATCGGCTATCCCGCCCCCGCCGACAACCCCGCCGACCCCAACCCCCTGATGGGCGGCTTCCTCCAGGCGCTGGTGACCGCCGCCGACGCCATCGGCCACCGCATCCTGGTGTTCCGCTCCGACCCCCAGCAGGGCGCCGCAGCAGTCACCAGGTCCTTCAACGGCCTGATCGCGGCCCGCCAGATCGACGGGTTCGTCCTCTCCGACGTCGTCCACGACGACCCCCGCGTCGACGTGCTCACCGAGGCCGGCTTCCCGTTCGCCGCCTTCGGCCGCACCGCCCCCGGGCGCCCGCAGAACTGGGTGGACATCGACTCCACCGCCGCCACCGCCGCCCTGACCGGACTCCTGCTCGACCAGGGCCACCGCCGGATCTGCTACCTCAACTCCGCCGCGTCCCTGCCCTGGCTCGCCGACCGCAGGGCCGGCTTCCTGCAAGCCGCGGCCGCCGCCCCCGACGGCGCCTTCGAGGTCGGCGTCCCCGACGACGACCCGGCCGCGCTCTCCCACGCCGTCGAGCGCCTGCTCACCGGCCCCGACCGCCCCACCGCCCTGGTCTGCGCAAACGACTGGCTCGCCCTGTCCGCCTACCAGGCCGTCCGCGCCGCAGGCCTGGTCGTCGGCGACGACGTCGCCGTCACCGGCTTCAACGACATCCCGCTCTGCACGCTGCTCCAGCCCGCCCTCACCAGCGCGCGCCTGCCCCTGGCCGCCATCGCCCACGTCCTCGTCGACCGGCTGATCACCGCCGTCGAGGACCCCGCCGCCGTCCCGGCGAGCGGGCTGCTGCTTCCTGCGGAGCCGGTCGTGCGCGGCAGCACGCCGGGGCGGTAGCGGCGGCCGCCGGCCGTCACACCGACTCGGCGGCCTTGCGCAGCAGGACGACCGACACCTGCGGTCCGTCCGCCCTTGCCACGGCGGCGGACCGATCGAGCTCGACTACGGGCTGAAGCCGATGAGGGCCGCGCGAAGTGCTCGCGGGTCATCGTGAAGGAAGGCCGCTATGACCCACGTGATCGAAGCCCCCCACGCCGAGGACGCCGAGTCTCTGGGGCCTGTGCAGTTGAGGGCCTGGCTGCAGACGTATCCCAACGAGGAGGCAGGGATAGACGAGAGTTGGATACATGAGCACCGAGGATCCTCCGCCACCGCGGAAGGGATCGCTCAGTGGCGGGAGTTCATAGTGGCGGCGAAGCAACGGCCGGATCTGCTGTTCTGCCGCGTCGTCCGCTCCGGTACGCAGATCGTCGGTTTCCTCTGCGGCCGCCGGGACGACGTGGTCACCCTCGGGCCGATGTATCTGCTGAACGAGGCCCAGGGCGAAGGTGTCGGGGGGCGAATGATGAGCGAATTCCTGGCCTGGGCAGGAAGCGCACCCATGCGCGTATGGGTCACCGAGTACAACGAGCGCGCGGTCCACTTCTACGAGCGCTACGGATTCAAGGCCACGGGTGAACGAGAGATTTGGCGAGGAAGGCTGCCCAACGTGCGCATGATCCGCAACTCCACGTCGAGTGACAACCTCTGCTGAGCCGCCCGGTTCCGGACTCGCTGCGACGTGAGGGACAGCTTCACCCGGGTCGGGCTCTTCCAGTTCTTGGTGACTCGATGTCGTCTGCGGCACTGCCGTGATGCCCTGGCGCCTACTTCGAGCGGATGGAGCCGCGCGGTCCTGCAGTGACCCGTTCCCGGCACCCTTGGTGACAAGCAGCGCGCCGATCTTGTGACGCACACCGCGCCGCGGGACTCTGCTGCGCATTTCGCTGGGGCGTGCGGGATGACCGTGTCGGGGCCAGCAGCTGCGAGGTGACGGTGGGGTGTCAGGTCTCCCGGTGCCCGCTCAAAACAGTTCTAGGTCCTCGCCGCTGGTGTCCGCGATGACTGGCCGGAACTGGGCAGGGAGGCCGTCCAGGCGGTCAGGACCGGCCGCGGCGGCCACGGCAGGGGCCGTCTCGGCCAACCAGGCACGAAACCGCTCGGCGGCTTCGCGGTAGGGGACTCGCGCCAGGACACGGTGCTCGCCGGAGGGGCAGAAGTCGACGGCGACGGTGAGCAGGCAGGAACGGGGCGCGTTCTGACTGCCCGTCCAGGACACGCGCAGGACACCGCAGGGCTTGCGCCCGCGGGGGGCGCGGTGGGTCGGGCGCAGCGATCGGCAGGCTATGTGGGCGGTCCATGCGGCGAGATGCGGCAGGGGCAGGGTGGTGCGTGCGCGGCAGCCGGGGCAGCGGTGCCAGTGGCGGAGCCAGTCGTCGGTGTCGGTGCGGAAGAGGCGTGTGTATCGGTTCGCCACGCGGATGTCGTTGCTGTACAGGTGGTCGGGGCGTTCCTGCGTGTTGCAGGACTGGCAGACGGGGGCGCGGACGTAGCCGTGTTCGTGGCAGTGGTCGAGCACGGTGGCGGGCGCAGTGCGGCAGACGGCGCACGCCCACCCGGCCACCCTGCGGGAGGTACCGGGCTTCCTGCTGAGCACCGAGTACAGCTGGCCTTCCAGCTCTTTGTTGTACGGGCGCAGTGAGGCGGTGGGACCCTCGGGGCCCGTCGTCTGCCGACCGCCGGCGTCTCGGGCCTGCCGGGGGTGGGAGGGCGGCTCGGTGACGGCTGCGCATGCCTGGCGGGTCTGCGCGGCTTGCACCCACTGCGTTTCGGCGTGCTCGGCCGCGTCCAGCAGCCTGACCACAGCGCGCGGCAGCCACCACGTGCGCTGCGTCCCGTCGCGGGTCTGCTCCACGAGTATCTGTCGCCAGTCGATCCCCGCCAGAAGGTACGGCCGGCCGACTTCACGTCGTGCTGCCCGCTCGGGGCCGCCCAGCTCCTGCAGTTCCCCCTTGATGCGCTGGCGCCAACGCAGCGGCGTTTCCTCGTTGCACTCCTGCCTCGGCGCCCCACGAAACGGACCGATGCGGACCAGGTCCTGCCGATCCATCCCAACCGCGTTCAGTTCCGCGGCCGCCCGGCGCACCTCAGCCTCCGGAACACTCCACTGACCGTTGCTCGCCCTCACCGTCGCCACCACATGGCCGCCGAGCAGGACATACCTCACCTGGGCACGGGCAGGAGAGCAGGTGAATGCCCCAGAAGCCGTCGGCACAGCACTGTCGGCCGTCAAATCGACCCACAGAGCGTCCGCGGCAACCAGGGTGATCAGGCCGTCCGTGCGACCGGGCATGACACGCTCTGACATACCGACAGGCTAACGGCCTGCAACGCGGCAACGGATCCCAAGCGCCTCGGTCAGCCGGGCCGCCGCCCGCAACTCCATATTCCTGAGCATCTGGTTCGTCAGCACCTCCCGTGCCCGTAGCCTCACCACCAGAACGTCAAGAACCGGGCAAGTCGCCCTCGCGCATCAGCGGTCCCCGAGGACACGGTCGAGCTGGAGGAGGGCCTTACCCGCGACATGCGCGGCATCGGCCACCTCGGGACCGGCGACCTGGAGGTACGCGTCTCCTCGGCGGCCGACCTGGAGAAGGCGGGCCCGCTGGGAGCCCGCCTCCCTCGCGGGCTGGGACGTCGCCGCCCACCTGGGTCTGGCCACCACCGAGGGGCACCTCGCCTCCTGGCCCGCCGCCCCGGACGACTGGCCGCGCCTGGTCCGTCCGACCGTCCACGAGGTGATTGGCCTGTGCGCCGCTCTCGCGTTCGCGACCGACGCCCTCGACCTGTCGAATCGCCTCGCCGAGGTCTGACCGAGAGCCGCAGAAGGCCGCCCCGTGCCGATCGGGCAGGGGCGACCTTGCCGTACGCCCAGCCACGTGTTGCGTACGCTCATCCAGACGAACGAAGAGGACACGATCGCCGACGACCAGCAACTCTGGGGGTACCCGGAGATCGCCGCCCACCTGGGCATCAGCCTCCGCGCCGCCCGCAGCCGTGAGAGCCGGGGCAGCCTGCCCGCGCCCGACGACGACAGCGTGCCTGACCGGCCCCGCTGGAAGCCAGCCACGTTCCAGGGCTGGAAGTCTGTCGGCCGAGGGTTCCGCAGCGACCTGCACGGATCCAACTCGCCGATGCCGTCTTCTCCATTCCCCTCGCCCGACAACGCTGTGCTCGGGGTGCTCGTCGCCAACGCCATCGTTTCGGTCCGCAACGGCGAAGCCTCGGTGGAGGAGGCGATCCTGCACGAGGCGGTCCATGGCTGGTACGAGGGCCATATTCCAGGGTGAGGACGTGTGCCGCGGGTGCGGCTTCCGGGGAGAGCTGCCCAAGCACAGCAATCGCAGCTGAGCAGGAGCAATGCGTCTGAGGGACTTGCGACCGCACGAGCAGTGGTGGTCCGCCTTCTAGGCAGGCCTCGAAAGGCACCGTACGGCTCGTCTTCGGCTGCCCGGTCCCTCCACCATGAGTCGCGTACGCCAGGAAGCCCGCGCCCCCGGTGGGGCGCGGGCTTCCTGGCGTGCGCGGGGTGGGTCAGACGGTGCCGGGTTCCTCCAGCGCCACCACGACCATCACCGGAAGATCGGCGTCCTGCTGGATCACACCGGCGGTCAGGATCCGGCCGTCTAGGGTCCACTTCTTCACCGTGATGAACTCGTCTCTGTCCTCCGCCGTCTGCTCGGCCTCGGCGAGGCGGCCGGCGAGAGAGGATTCCTCGATCTCGGGCAGGAAGTCGGCCAGCGCCTGCTCCCCCTGCTCGTAGACGGCTTCCACGTCGTCGAAGTAGCCCGACTCGTCGACGTCGCGGATCCAGACGGCGAACGAGACGCTGACCGCCCCGCCGCCGAACGTCTGGATCCAGCCCCCGACGCCGTCCTTGTCCCACGACGTCTCCACACCGTCACGGGGCTTGCCCCCGGGCGTCCACTCCTGGGCCGAGAACCGCGCCGCCACACCCTCGGCGGTCAGCGGAGCCATGTCCCTGAGCTCTTCCAGCATTGCGATCACTGCAGCCATGAACTCATTCCACTCATGCCGTTGCCGGGCACGTGATACGCCTTCAGCTGCCCGCTGGCATAGGCCTCTGGGAATGCCTTGGACAGCACTTCGTTCACACGCGCGGCACCCCATTCGTTGGACACCATATAGCGGACCTCCTTGCCTGCGAGATCCTTGTTGAGGGCGAGCAGCTTGTCGGTCTGTGTGGTGAATCGGCTCTCGTCTTAATACTTGGAATCGGGGTTGTACGGGGATTTCTCCCATTCACCAAGGTTGTCACCGCCGGTCCACTTCGCCTCCGTGATCCAGCCGTCCCGCGGGCCGCCGTCGACGTGGACCTCCCGGCCGTCCGGCTGGATCCACTACTGCTCGTAGCTCTGGTCGGTGACGAGCCGCTGGTACCGGTACGACGGGCGTTCGAGCAGCTTGTCCGTCAGCCAGCCCAAACCTTTGAACTGCGAGTACGGAGACAGACCGCGGTGGTCCCAGGTGAGGGCGACCACTTCGAAACACCGAAAAGAAGGCGAGTGGCGCGATATACCCGTACCTAATTCCCTTCAGCCATCGGTGGACTTCCGGTCCATAACGCAAGTGGCGGCCTGCCGTATCCCGATCTTCTGCGTAAGTCGTGGGATCGGGCCATCAGGCGACTCGGGCTGCCCGAATACAACCCGCACGATGTGCGACACAAGTGGGCCACCGTGACCTTGACGAGCGGCGTGTCCATTCACGAAGTGTCCCGCTGGCTCGGGCATCGCTCGATCAAGGTCACGGTGGACAAGTACGGCCACCTCGCCCAGGACGGCCGGGAACGCTGCCGTCAGGCGGCCGAGGCGGCCGTGGCTCCGCACATGCTCAGAGCAGGCCGAACGACTTCAGCACCCGGCGCTGAGCCGGTGTCGGCCGGGCGGGCCAGTAGAGGTAGCAGACCCCGCCCGTACCGCTTCTGACCTTGCCGTTCGCGTCGTAGCGCTTGGTGCGGAGCCAGATGTTCTCCCACTCCCTGCGCTTGTAGACCCGGCGCACGGCCTCGTTGCTCGGCGAGGCCGGGTCGTTCGCGATCACGTCGCCGTCCGCGGTGAACCCGATCACGGTCATCAGGTGGCCGGAGGTCCCGTATCCCGCGCCGGTCAGCTCCTCCTTGAGGAAGGACTGCGACGTTATGGCCGGGATGCCCGCGCGGATCAGCGTCTCCAGGTCCGCGAGCGAGTCCAGCCGGGTCACCGCCGCGCTCATCTCGTCGTACGTCGCGGCGTACGCGGCGTTGAACGGCCAGTTGCCGCAGCCCTCGTACTGGTAGTCGTAGGTGAACCTGGCGGCGTGGCAGACCTGCGGGTCGGCCAGGCCGGGCTTGACCCAGGCGAGCTCCTCGGCGGTCGGGCGGCGCCCCCAGTACTCGATGATCATCTGCGAGGAGGTGGGGCTGCACCAGGCCTCGCCGCCGTTGTCGTACTCGGGGTACTGGCCCGCGTGGACGTTCTGCGAGTAGCGCGGCACCCGCAGCTCCCGGGCGAGGCCGGGGGTACTGGCCGGCACGGTGAAACGGTCCGGGATGTCGGACGCCATCGCGCCGAGCCGCCGGACGGTGGGCGTCAGGCGGCTGCCCGGGGTGCGGTGGAGGGTGAGCCGCAGCCGGTACGAGACCAGTCGCAGTCCGCTCGCGGGGTCGTCCACCGAGAAGGTGTCGGTCCAGACGGAGCTCTTGCCGTCGGTCTGGTCGTCGACGGAGGTACGCCGGATGTCGCCGTCGCCGGCGGCCCAGCGGCCCATCACGTACCAGGGTGTCGAGGTGCTGTCCGAGTAGCGGCCCTGGAGCTCGATCTGGATCCAGGTGCCCGCCGGGGTCTCCGCGTTCCAGGAGGCGATCACCTCGGTCGCCGGGACCGTGGACCGGTGGACCGGAGAGGTCCAGGTCGCGTACTCCCAGGTGGCGGTCGTGCCGGTGTGCGGATCGGTGTAGTCGGTGCGCCCCTCGGCGTGTCCGATCACCAGACCGGGGCGGCGGCCCGCGACGGCGCGCGTCCCGGTGCCGGAACCGGCGCGCCAGTCGGTGTAGGTGTGCCAGGAACCGTTGTCCACGGCAGGGCCCGCTGCCGTGGAGGCGTCGGACAGAGCGGCGGCGGTCGCGGGGCCGGCGGACGACACCGCGCCGGCGGTGGCCGCTGCCGCGAGCGCGGCAGTCAGCACGGTTCTGCGTGAGGTCGGTCTGTTCATGGGCGAGACCCCCGGTCGTAGACGGAGTGGGGCGGCAGGTGCACGACAGTGCGCCAACTATCGCGGGTCGTGGCCGGATCCGGCCAGCGATTCGACTCGCGTCGGTAAACCAATATTGGTCTGGTCCACTGGCGTGACCTGCGGCTGCTCCGGCGCGGCTCGTAGGCTGGTGGACATGAACGACCTCTCGCCCCTCGCCGCGCGGCTGCGCGCCCTGCCGCCGTCCTGCGGGCCGGTACGGCTGATCGCCGTCGACGGCCACGCGGGGTCGGGGAAGAGCACCTTCGCCGCCCGCCTGTCCGCCGCCCTCGACGACGCCCCGGTCCTGCATCTGGACGACCTGGCCACCCATGGCTCCTTCTTCACCTGGGTGGACCGGCTGCGGGAGCAGGTGCTCGGGCCACTGGAGCGCGGCGAGTACGCGCGGTACGCGCCGTACGACTGGACCGCGCGGCGTTTCGGAGCACCGTGCGGGCTGGAGCCCGCACCGGTGGTCCTGATCGAGGGGGTCGGGGCCGGCCGCCGGGCGCTGAGGCCGCGGCTGGCCCGGCTGTTGTGGATGGATCTCGCCGCCGCGGAGTCCTGGGAGCGCGGCCGCCGCAGGGACGGGCCGGCGCTCTCGGAGTTCTGGGACGGGTGGACGGCGGCCGAGGCGGAGCACTTCTCGGCCGATCCCTCACGCTCCCACGCGGACTCTCTGGTACGGCAGTTGCCCGTGGGGTACGAGTTGCTGGAGGGACCCGGAACGGAAGCAGGAGCGAACCATTCCGTCACCGAACGTGAGCGCAGCGCTCCGTCGTATTGAATGGTGAGAAATCGCCCCGCAAGTGCCTCAACTCTGCTTGACCCGGGGGCGGTACAGGTCTTACGTTCTCAATGTGCGGCTTTTCGGAGCCCCCATGGACGCGAAGCCCCCGATTGTTCCCCCGTGATCGGGGGCTTCGTTCTGCCCTCGCGCCCCCTCCCCCACGCCGGTTCGGTGGATTCCGCTCACCCTGGGTCACGGTCTCCCTTCCGCCTGCGGCGCACTTAGTCGCACACTCCCTGCGCAGGTACGATGCCTCTCGGTGCGGTCAATTCCCGTCCGCGGCAAAGTGATTCGGCGCGCCCGGGTGGGCAGAATCGTGCGGCGGGACATCCTGGGGGCACGGTTTGTGGGGGACCAGATGGACATCGGCACGCAGGGCGCACAGGCCCCGGCCGACCTCGCCTGGCTGCGCGGCGTGGACGCCTACACGATGGGCGCCTACCCGCAGGCCGAGGAGGAGTTCAGGGCCGCGGTTCGCCTCGATCCCGGCATGGCGGACGGCTGGCTCGGCCTCCATGCCCTGAGGGTCGACACGACGACCGCGCTGCTGCGCATGTACCACCATCGTGAGCGCTTCGGCGAGCAGCGCACCCGCCATCGGCGCACGCTCAACTCCTGGTACTGGCTGGGCTGGTGGGTGCAGCCGGTCCTGGAGAGCGCGCGCGATCTGCTGCTCGCGCACGCCTCGCACTGGCTGGACGGCCGCCATGTCCCCGAGCTGGACCGGGCGCTCGCGGGCCTGCCACCGGTGGACGCGGACCCGCAGGTGCGATTTCTGCATGCCTGCCGCTCGTATCTGGTCAAGGACTGGGAGCAGCTCGTACGCAACACCGAGCAACTGACGGACGATCCGCTGCTCGGCATCGAGGCGGGGCTGTTCGGCGGCATGGCGCGGGTGCGGCTGGAGATGTACGGGCAGGCCGAGCCGCTGCTCTCCACCGCCCTGATGCGCTGTCGCAGCGAGCAGCCGCAGCGCAAGGAGCTGCGCTACTGGCTGGCCCGTGCGCACGAGGGCACCGGTCGCAGCGCCGCCGCCCTGCCGCTCTACCGGGCGGTGCACCGCATCGACCCCGCGTTCATGGACACCTCGGCGCGGCTCGCCGCCATCGCCGACTACGACGGCCTGGAGGGCTCCGACGAGGCCGCGGGGCTGGCCGCCGTGTCGCTGGCCGGGCTCGGCACGGACAACACCGTGTCGGAGGCCCAGCCGGAGGCGGATCCGCTGCTCGGCGCCGATCCGCTGGACGGCCGGGAGCTGCGGCCCGGCGGTGAGGGGCCCGGTCTTCCGGGTATCGGAATGCCGCCGCCGTCCGGCGGGGCCCGGCGCAGGGCGGCAGTGCCCGGACAGCCGCGGTCCCCGTTCCCGGCGGGGCCCAGCGATCCGGTGCTGCTCGCCGAGGCGCTGGCCGAGCTGGAGCGGATGGTGGGTCTGGAGCCCGTCAAGCGCCAGGTCAAGGCGTTGTCCGCGCAGCTGAACATGGCGCGGCTGAGGTCCGGCCAGGGGCTGCCCGTGCAGCCGCCGAAGCGCCATTTCGTCTTCTCCGGCCCGTCCGGCACCGGCAAGACCACGGTGGCCCGCATCCTGGGCCGGGTCTTCTACGCGCTGGGACTGCTCGGCGGCGATCATCTGGTCGAGGCCCAACGGGCGGATCTGGTGGGCGAGTTCCTCGGCCAGACCGCGGTCAAGGCCAATGAGCTGATCGACTCGGCGCTCGGCGGGGTGCTTTTCGTCGACGAGGCGTACAGCCTCGCCAACAGCGGTTACAGCAAGGGCGACGCGTACGGCGACGAGGCCCTGCAGGTCCTCCTCAAACGTGCGGAGGACAACCGGGACCATCTCGTCGTCATCCTCGCGGGCTACCCGGAGGGCATGGACCGGCTGCTGGCCACCAATCCGGGGCTCTCCTCGCGCTTCACCACCCGGGTGGACTTCCCGAGCTACCGGCCGCTGGAGCTCACCTCGATCGGCGAGGTGCTGGCGGCGGAGAACGGCGACGCGTGGGACGAGGAGTCCCTGGACGAGCTGCGTTCCATCAGCAGCCATGTCGTCGAGCAGGGCTGGATCGACGAGCTGGGCAACGGACGGTTTCTGCGCACCCTGTACGAGAAGAGCTGCGCCTACCGCGATCTGCGGCTCTCCGGCTATGCGTCCGTGCCGAGCCGGGACGATCTGGCCACTCTGCGGCTGCCGGACCTGATGCAGGCGTACGGCGAGGTGCTGTCCGGCCGGGGGCCGGTGGACCGGGGGCCGCAGGAGCCGCCGGCCCTGTGAGTCCCCGGCTGCCGGAGGGACCGGGCGACGGTCCCTCCGGCGACCCGGAAGGTGTTGCTGGGGCGTGCGTGTCAGACCCCACGAGACAGACGGGACTTCTCGAACGCGCCCTAGCGGACCGACGCGGTGAGTTCGCCGTAGCCGGTCGTCGTGCTCGCGGGCTCCGCTGCCCGGCGCGGGACCCCGACCCGGTGGGCCGGGTCCCGCACCTCGCCGACGAGCATCTCCAGGACGTCCTCCATGGCGACCAGGCCGAGGATCCGGCCGGACGCGTCGGCGACCTGTGCCAGGTGCGTCGCCGCCCTGCGCATCACGGTCAGGGCGTCGTCCAGGGGCAGTTCGGCCCGTACGGTCGCCATCGGGCGCCATACGTGCTGGGGGACGGCCCGCTCGCCGTCCTCCAGGTCCAGGACGTCCTTGACGTGCAGATAGCCCATGAACGGACCGCCGCCCTCCGCGCACACGGGAAAGCGCGAGTAGCCGGTGCGCACGGTCAGCTCCTCGATCCGGTGCGGAGTGACGGACGGGTCCACGGTCACCAGGGAGGCCCGGCTGAGCAGCACGTCGGTGACCGGTCTGCTGCCGAGCTCCAGTGCGTCCTCCAGCCGCTCCTGTGCCTCCGGCTCCAGCAGTCCGGCCTGGCCGGAGTCCTCGACGAGCCGGTTGAGCTGCTCGCTGGTGAAGACGGCCTCCACCTCGTCCTTCGGTTCGACTCCGAAGATCCGGAGCACCAGCCGGGCGCAGGCGCCCAGTGCGGCGGTGACCGGGCGACAGAGGCGGGCGAAGCCGACGAGTCCGGGGCTGAGCCAGAGCGCGGTCTTCTCCGGCGCCGCCATCGCGAGGTTCTTCGGGACCATCTCGCCGATGACGAGGTGGAGGAAGACCACGAAGACGAGCGCCAGGACGTAGCCCAGCGGATGGATGAGGCCCTCGGGCAGGTGGACCGCCTGGAAGACCGGCTCCAGCAGATGGGCGACGGTCGGTTCGGCGACGGCGCCGAGGGTCAGTGAGCAGACGGTGATGCCGAACTGGGCGGCGGCCATCATCTGCGGCAGGTTCTCCAGTCCGTACAGCACCTGGCGCGCCCGGCCCGACCCGGCCGCCGCGAGCGGCTCGACCTGACTGCGCCGTACGGAGACGAGGGCGAACTCGGCACCGACGAAGAAGCCGTTCGCCAGCACGAGGAGCGCGGCGAAGAGCAGTTGGACCAGGCTCATCGCACGGCCTCCAGGAGCTCATGGGCCACCGGGGCCCCGGCGCCGGCCGACTCGGCCGTGCGCACGAAGCGGACCTTCTCGGCGCGGTAGTGGCCGACCTGGCGGACGGAGATCCGCCAGCCGGGCAGCTCGGCCCGGTCTCCGGGGGCGGGGATGCGTCCCAGCAGATCGGCGACGAGTCCGGCCACGGTCTCGTACGGTCCGTCGGGGACGTCGAGTCCTATCCGGCGCAGGGTGAGAACTCGGCAGCTGCCTTCGGCGTCCCAGGCCTGGCGGCCGTCCTCCGCGGTGGCGGGGGCCAGTTCGGGCCGGTCGGCGCCCTCGGCGTCGTGCTCGTCCCTGACCTCGCCGACGAGCTCCTCGATGATGTCCTCGAGGGTGACGACTCCGGCGGTGCCGCCGTACTCGTCGACCACGACGGCGATCGGCTGCTCATTGCGGAGTCGCTGGAGCAGCTGTTCGACGGGCAGGGTCTCCGGGACCAGCAGCGGCGGTACGGCGATCCGTCCGGCCGGGGTGCGCAGCCGGTCCTGGGCGGGCACGGCGAGCGCGTCCTTGAGGTGGATCATGCCGACGACCTCGTCGATCCGCTCCCGGTAGACGGGGAAGCGGGAGAGGCCGGTGGCGCGGGTGAGGTTGAGGACGTCCTGTGCGGTCGCCGAGGACTGCAGGGCGCTGACCTTCACCCGGGGGGTCATGACGTGCTGGGCGGTGAGCCCGGCGAGCGACAGGGTCCGTACGAAGAGATCCGCGGTGTCCTGTTCGAGGGTGCCGGCCTCGGCCGAGTGCCGGGCCAGGGAGACCAGCTCCCCGGGGGTGCGGGCGGAGGCCAGCTCGTCGGTGGGTTCGACGCCCAGCAGCCGCACCAGCCGGTTGGCCACGGTGTTCAGCAGGCTGATCACCGGCCGGAAGACGGCGGAGAAACGGTGCTGGGGGCCGGCGACGAACCGGGCGACCTGGAGCGGCCGGGAGACCGCCCAGTTCTTGGGCACGAGTTCGCCGATCACCATCTGGACGGCGGAGGCCGCCATCATCCCGATCACCACGCTGACGCCGGGGACCGCGCCGTCGGGCAGCCCGGTCGCGGTGAGGGGGCCCTCCAGCAGCTGGGCGAGCGCCGGCTCGGCGAGCATGCCGACGACCAGTGAGGTGATGGTGATGCCGAGCTGGGTGCCGGAGAGCTGGAAGGAGAGTTCACGCAGGGCTTCGACGACGGTGCGGGCCCGTCGGTCGCCCTCGGCCGCGGCGCGCTCGGCGTCCGGCCGTTCCACCGTGACGAGCCCGAATTCGGCTGCCACGAAGAATCCGTTGGCGAGGATGAGAAGGAATGCCGCGCTCAGAAGCAGCAGGGGGGTGGTCATGCCGCCGCCTCCGGGGAAGGGGCGGCGCAGGTACTACCGGACGATCCGTCCATTGCTGGAAGGAGTCACTCCTTGGGTCGCAGGAAAGCCCCGCCGGTCTCGATTCTCGTGGACCTCTGGTTGCGGGGCGGGGTGCGCAGGGGCACCGCCGCCCTCCAGAGTAATCAAGAAGAGGCCGTACGGGGCAGGGGGCTCAGCCGTTGTCCGTACCGGTGCCGTGGTTCTCGGCGAGGGCGCGGAGCGCACGGGCGTCGCGGATGGCCTGCTGCTTGGCGATTCCCGGCTGGATACCGAGGGCCGGCATGCTGGTCCCGTCGCTCAGGTCGAGAAAGACCCAGGGGTCGCCGACACGCAGGTTGACACGGAGAATCTCCGCCCAGGACAGTCGGCGCGTTCGAGTGAGATTGACCACCGTCACCCCGTCCTCGTTCGCGACGATCTTCGGGCGGCTGAGCAGCGCGAGCACGCCGAAGAACAGCAGCGCGGTGAAGATGAAGCTGGACCGCTCCCCCGCGCTCAGCTGCTCCAGGGTCAGGGCGATGACGGTGATGACGACGAACATCGCCGCCCCCACGGTCAGCAGGACCACCCGGGTTCGGGTCGGCCGGAACGTGACCGGGAGCGTGGGGAGTTCGGACCGGGGCGCGGGGGCGGACATCGTGTTCTTCTGTCTTCCGGGTGGTCGCCCGGCCGTCAGAGGCGGCAGGCGTGGATGGCGGTGGTGAGGATGGCGCGGGCGCCGAGGTCGTACAGATCGTCCATGATCCGCTGGGCCTCCCGGGCGGCGACCATGGAACGGACGGCGACCCAGCCCTCGTGGTGCAGCGGGGAGATGGTCGGCGACTCCAGGCCCGGGGTGAGGGCCACCGCGCGCTCCAGGTGCTCGACGCGGCAGTCGTAGTCCATCATCACGTAGCTGCGGGCGACCAGGACGCCCTGGAGGCGGCGGAGGAACTGCTGCACCTTGGGGTCGTCGTCGGGTGCGCCGGTGCGGCGGATGACGACAGCCTCCGACTTCATGATCGGCTCGCCGATGACTTCGAGTCCGGCGTTGCGCAGACTGGTGCCGGTCTCCACGACGTCGGCGATGACCTGGGCGACACCGAGTTCGATGGCGGTCTCGACCGCGCCGTCGAGGTGGACGACGGAGGCATTGACGCCGGCGTCGGCGAGGTGCTTGGCGACGATGCCCTCGTAGGAGGTGGCGATCGTCTTGCCGTCGAAGTCCTGCGGGCCCTCGGCCGTGCCGGGCTTGGTGGCGTAGCGGAAGGTGGAGCGGGCGAAGCCGAGCTGCAGGATCTCCTCGGAGTCGGCGCCGGAGTCGAGCAGCAGGTCGCGGCCGGTGATGCCGATGTCGAGCCGGCCGGAGCTCACGTAGATCGCGATGTCGCGCGGCCGCAGGTAGAAGAACTCGACCTCGTTCTCGGGGTCGACGAGGACGAGTTCCTTGGACTCCTTGCGCTGCTGGTAGCCGGCCTCATGGAGCATCGCCATCGCAGGCCCGGAGAGTGAACCCTTGTTGGGGACGGCGATGCGCAGCATGAGGTCAGGTTTCCTTTGCGAGGAGGGAGTCTTGTGCGGCGTGCGGACGTACGTGGTGCTGAGGTGGTGCTCAGAGATGGGCGTAGACGTCGTCGAGCGAGATCCCGCGGGCGACCATCATCACCTGGACGTGGTACAGCAGCTGGGAGATCTCCTCGGCGGCCGCGTCCTTGCTCTCGTGCTCGGCGGCCATCCAGACCTCGGCGGCCTCCTCGACGACCTTCTTGCCGATGGCATGGACACCCTTGTCCACGAGCTCGGCGGTACGGGAGGTGGAGGGGTCGCCGCTGGCGGCCTTGAGCTGCAGCTCGGCGAAGAGCTCTTCGAAGGTTTTGTTCGCCATGATGGTCTTAGAGTACGGGGTCCGTGCCCTTGGCTCAGCGCCAGGGCTCGCTGACCGTGCGCAGCGTGGCGGCGGTGGCGACGGCCGCGGTGACCGCTTCATGCCCCTTGTCCTCGTTGGACCCTTCCAGGCCGGCCCGGTCGAGCGCCTGCTCCTCGGTGTCGCACGTGAGTACGCCGAAGCCGACCGGGACCCCGGTGTCGACGGCGACCTGGGTGAGACCGTTGGTGACGCCGTTGGACACGTACTCGAAGTGCGGGGTACCGCCGCGGATGATCACGCCGAGGGCGACGATCGCGTCGTAGCCGCGGCCCGCGAGGACCTTGGCCACGACCGGGAGTTCGAAGCTGCCGGGCACCCGGAGCAGGGTCGGCTCGTCGATGCCGAGCTCGTGCAGGGCGCGCAGGGCGCCGTCGACGAGTCCGTCCATGATCTTCTCGTGCCACTGCGCGGCGACGACCGCCACGCGCAGGTCGCCGCAGTTGCGTACGGACAGTTCGGGTGCGCCCTTGCCGCTCATGTCTCTCCTACCGCTCGTTTCCGTGATCTCACTGGTTGCCGCAGGTCGACGCCGTGGCGGTGTCGAGCCAGGGCAGGTCGTGCCCCATGCGGTCGCGCTTGGTGCGTAGGTAGCGCAGATTGTGTTCGCCGGCCTGGACGGGCATCGGCTCGCGGCCGGTGACGGCGAGCCCGTGGCGCAGGATGGCGGCCGTCTTGTCGGGGTTGTTGGTCATCAGCCTGAGGCTGTGGACGCCGAGGTCCTTGAGGATCTGGGCACCGGCCGCGTAGTCCCGGGCGTCGGCGGGCAGGCCGAGCTCCAGGTTGGCGTCGAGGGTGTCGATGCCGCGCTCCTGGAGTTCGTAGGCGCGGAGCTTGGACAGCAGGCCGATGCCCCGGCCCTCGTGGCCGCGCAGGTAGACGACGACGCCGCGGCCCTCCTCGGTGATCCGGCGCATGGAGGCGTGCAGCTGGGGGCCGCAGTCGCAGCGCTGGGACTGGAAGATGTCGCCGGTCAGGCACTCGGAGTGGACCCGGACCAGGACGTCGTCGCCGTCGCCGAGGTCGCCGTGGACGAGCGCGACGTGCTCGACGCCGTCGGTGGTGGAACGGTAGCCGTACGCGGTGAACGCGCCGAAGCCCGTCGGCAGCCGTACCTCGGCCTCGCGGCGGACGGTCGGCTCCGAGCTGCGGCGGTAGGCGATCAGGTCCTCGATGGAGATGATCGTGAGGCCGTGCTTGCGGGCGAACGGGACCAGTTGGGGCAGCCGCAGCATCACCCCGTCCTCGCCGGCGATCTCCACGATGGCCCCGGCGGGCCGCAGTCCGGCGAGCCGGGCGAGGTCGACGGCGGCCTCGGTGTGGCCGTTGCGGACCAGCACCCCGCCGGAGCGGGCGCGGAGCGGGAAGATGTGGCCGGGCCGTACGAAGTCGCCGGGGCCGGCCTCGCCGCCGGCCAGCAGCCGGAGCGTGGTGGCCCGGTCGGCGGCCGAGATGCCGGTGGTGACGCCGTGGGCGGCGGACGCGTCGACGGAGACGGTGAACGCGGTGCGCATCGACTCGGTGTTGTGGTCGACCATCTGCGGCAGTTCGAGCCGTTCCAGCTCGGCGTTCTCCATGGGCGCGCAGATCAGGCCGCGGCATTCGCTCATCATGAACGCGACGATCTCGGGGGTGGCCTTCTCCGCGGCGATGACGAGGTCGCCCTCGTTCTCCCGGTCCTCGTCGTCGACGACCACGACGGGCCGTCCGGCGGCGATGTCGCGGATCGCCTGCTCGACGGGGTCCAGGCGGAGGTCCTCGGCGGCGTCCTCGTGCTCCCGGTGCAACCAGGTGGGCTGGGCAGTCATGCCGTGACTCCTTCCAGAGCGGGTGTCCGCGAACGCAGCCACCAGTCGCGCATGCCCCACAGGACGAGGGCGCCGTACACGACGTAGATGAGACCGGAGAAGGCGAGTCCGCTGTGGAAGTTCAGCGGTACGCCGACCAGGTCGACCAGCAGCCAGGCGAACCAGAACTCGACCATGCCGCGGGCCTGGGCGAGCATCGCGACGAGCGTCCCGGCGAATATGTACGCGTCCGCCCACGGGCTCCACGAGAGCGAGGGGAACGCGGTGAACAGGCCACCGACCGCGAGGGTGCCGAGTGCGGCGCCGCCCAGCAGGTAGCCGCGCTCGCGCCAGGTGGCGAACCGTACGGCGATGGAGCCGTCCTGGGCCTGCTGCCTGCCCCGGGTCCACTGTTGCCAGCCCCAGACGGCCACGGCGACGACGACGAGCTGCTTGCCGACGCTGCCCGCCTGGTGCACGGAGGCGTTGGCCGCGACCAGCACGACGCCGGACAGCAGTTGGGCGGGCCAGGTCCAGATGGAGCGGAGCCAGCCCAGGGTGAGCGCGATCAGACCGACGGTGTTGCCGATCATGTCGGACCAGATGATGTGCTGCCCGAAGACGGTGAACGCCTCCGAGTTCAGCCAGTGCAGGGCACTCACTTCACCGGCTCCTCGGGCTCCTGCGCGGGGTTGCCGAGCAGTCGCTCGACGTACTTCGCGATGACGTCCACCTCCAGGTTGACCGGGTCGCCGGGCTCCTTGATGCCGAGCGTGGTCAGGGCGAGGGTGGTGGGGATGAGGCTGATGGTGAAGTAGTCGGGTCCGGCGTCCACCACGGTGAGGCTGACGCCGTCGACGGTGATCGATCCCTTCTCCACCACGTAGCGGGTCAGCTCCGCGGGGAGGGAGATCTTCACGACCTCCCAGTTCTCCGAGATCCTGCGCTCGACGATGCGCCCGGTGCCGTCGACATGGCCCTGGACGATGTGGCCGCCGAGTCGGCCGCCGACCGCCATGGGGCGTTCCAGGTTGACCCGGGAACCGGTGTCCAGGGCGCCGAGGCTGGACCTGTTGAGGGTCTCGGCCATCACGTCCGCGGTGAACTCGCCCTCGCCGAGGTCGACGACGGTGAGGCAGACGCCGTTGACGGCGATGGAGTCGCCGTGCTTGGCGCCTTCGGTGACCACGGGGCCGCGGAGGCGGAATCGGGAGGCGTCGCCGAGCTTCTCGACGGCGGTGACTTCACCCAGTTCTTCGACAATTCCGGTGAACACTCAGTTTCCCTTCCGGGCAGGGCCGGGGACGGCGGTGATGCGCAGATCGGGGCCGATACGGACGGTCTCGGTCACATCGAGGCGCAACGCCTCGGCAATGGTGGAGATTCCGGCATCGGCGAGGGCCGCGGGGCCGGCGCCGAGGAGCACGGGGGCGAGATAGCCGACGACCTTGTCGACCGTTCCCGCGGCGACGAAGGCCCCGGCCAGGGTCGGGCCGCCTTCGAGGAGTACGGAGCGGACGCCGCGCCCGTGCAGGGCACGGAGCAGGGCGGGGATGTCCAGGCCGGGGCCGGTGGCGGCGCGCGGCAGCCGCAGGACGGCCGCTTCGGGCAGGTGCCCGGCATCGGCGTCCTCGGCGACGGCGATCAGGGTGGGCGCGGTCCCGTCGAGGACCCGGGCGCCGGGCCGTACGGCGGTGGCGCCGGTGTCGACGACCACCCGCAGCGGCTGCACGGCGTCCTCGATGCCGCGTACCCCGAGCTGCGGGTCGTCGGTGCGGGCGGTGCCGGAGCCGACCACGACGGCGTCGGCCTCGGCGCGCAGCCGGTGGACGTCGGCGCGGGACTCGGGAGAGGTGATCCAGCGGCTGGTGGCGTCGGCGGCCGCGATCCGGCCGTCGAGGGTCGCCGCGTACTTCCACAGGACGTACGGGCGGCCCAGACGCACCGAGGCCAGCCAGGCCGCGTTGCCCGCCTCGGCCTCGGCCGCGAGGAGCCCCTGCTCGGCCTCGGTCCCGGCCGCGCGCAGGGTGTCGGCACCGCCGGTGGCCTGCGGGTTCGGGTCGCCGACCGCGTAGACGACCCGGGCGACCCCGGCCTCGATGAGCGCCTGGGCGCAGGGGCCGGTGCGGCCGGTGTGGTTGCAGGGTTCGAGGGTGACGTAGGCGGTGCCGCCCCGGGCCCGGTCGCCCGCGTCGCGCAGGGCGTGGATCTCGGCGTGCGGTCCGCCGGCCCGCTGGTGGAAGCCCTCGCCGGCGTGGCGGCCCGCGGCGTCGAGGATGACGCAGCCGACGACGGGGTTGGGGCTGGTGGAGCCGAGACCGCGGGCGGCGAGCGTGATCGCACGGCGCATGGCGGTGATGTCGGCTGCGGTGTCCACCGGGTCCTCCTGCCTCTTCGGGCACGGACTCCGGGGCCTGTCGATGACGACAGATGAAGCGGGAACGCCACGGGGGAACGCCGGAAATGCCGGAAAACACGGATGGATCGGTTGCCCGAAGACCATCCGCCGACGGCGGCGTACCCGCGAAACGGCCCGCCGCGCACTGCCTCCCATCCGGACTTTAACCGTCGGTCCAGGAATCCCACCTGGTCAACCGGCCGCTGGATGCGGACGGGTCGCGGACTATAACCGCCGGTTCGGAATTGCACCGACCCCGGAGTGCGCTGCTGCTGGTACACGATCAGTGTGCCACGCCCGGCGAAGGACCATACGGGTGAGTACTTGTGGACTGGCTCACAGGACGGCCGCGGCGAGGGGTGCGGCCGAAGAAGTTGACACTTAAAGGTCCAGACCTATTGACGCACCGGCCTAGTCCTTTTGATCTCTGCGTCACCTCCGAGGAGCGGTCCCGTGGTGTGCGCACACCCGGGGCATCAACACGACCCACTCCCTTGCCAGTTGTGTTCTGCCGAACCTCCCCGGGAGGAAGCGAACGTGCTGTCCCCCACCCGTGCGAGAGCCACCCTGCTCGCAGCCGGCGTTGCCGTCGCCGGACTGCTGATGGGCTCGCTCGCCGCCACCCCGTCGGCCGCCTCCGACCAGGAGTCCTGTCGCCCCGACGGGCTCTACGAGACCCCCGGTGCCGCCGTCCTCTACTGCTCCGTCTACGACACCGAGGGCCGCGAGAAGATGGACGCCGACCACCAGCGGCGGGTCATCGGATACTTCACCGGCTGGCGGACCGGCAAGGACGGCAAGCCCACCTACCTCGCCTCCGACATCCCTTGGGACAAAGTCACCCATTTGAATTACGCGTTCGCCCACGTCGACGGCGGCAACAAGATCTCCGTGGGTGCCGACGGGCCGGACAACGCCTCGACCGGCATGACCTGGCCGGGTGTCGCGGGCGCCGAGATGGACCCGGATCTCCCCGTGTCCTTCGACCAGTTCCCGCTCGGTGACTCCAACTGCCCGATCAGCCCCAAGCTGAAGATCACCAACAACACGAAGGCGACCCCGCCCGGCGGCACGGAGTTCCAGTTCGACTACGCGACCTCCGCGCCCGCCAACGCCAAGGACCAGTCGGGCTTCGGCACGACGACCGTGCGCAGCGATCACACCGCCGCCAACAACATCGGCGGCCTCAAGGGCGACTACAACCGCGTCTCGCTGAAGCTCCCGGCCTGGCAGAGCCTGGCTCCCGGCGCCTCGGTGCAGGTCGACTTCGTCTACTACCTGCCCACCTCCACACCGTCGAACTGGACGGTGGCCTTCGGCGGGAAGTCGTACGCCCTCACCGCCGACCTGGCGCGCGGAACCACCCCGGTCGACCCCGGCACGGGCACGTCCTCACCGTCGCCGGACCCCTCGACCGGCACGGGCCCGACGCCCGGTGGCGACTGCGCCGCGCCCGCCTGGAGCGCGGGCTCCGAGTACGGCGCGGGTACGACGGTCAGCCACGGCTCGCACCAGTGGAAGGCCAAGTGGTGGACGAAGGGCGAGACGCCCGGCTCCACCGGCGACTGGGGTGCCTGGCAGGACCTCGGGGCCTGCTGCCCCTCCTCCCGAACCGCCCGGCGGTGACCGGATCGCCCCCGGTCACCGCCGGGCTCACCCATGCTCCCCGGGACGGCGGCCCAGCGGCCGGCTGCGCCCCCGAACAGGCCGCGGGGAGCGCGGTGTTCGGGGAACTCCCCGCCCGGCGGTTCAGCCGGACGGCGTGAACAGCTCGTCCTGAGCCGCCTCCCGGGCGGCGAGCAGCGCGCCTCGGAGCACCGCCGCGCCGCCCAGCCGCCCGGCCCTGACCTCGGTGCGCAGCGGTGACATCAGGGTCAGCCGCTCCTCGACCCGTGCCGCGAGCGCGTCCCCGCCCGCGTGGCCGACCTCGCCCGCCAGCAGCACACAGCCCGGGTCGAGGACCGAGGCGATGGCGGCGGCGCCGACCGCGAGACGGCCGGCGAGGGCGTCCAGGAACGCCTCGCCGTCCCCCTCCCCCGCCAGCGCGGCCCGCACGGCGAACGCCGCGCCCGGTTCCTTGTCCCCCTCGGCGGTGCCCGGAGGCACGGCGATGCCGTGGGCGGCGGCCAGTTCACAGACCGGGGCGGAGCCCACCAGCGCGTGGAACCCGCCGTCGCAGTTGACGGCCGACGGCGTGCCTGCGATGCCGGGCACCGGCAGGAAGCCGATCTCGCCCGCGCCGCCGGAGGCTCCCCGGCGGAGCTTCCCGTCCAGCATGACGGCGGCGCCGACGCCGTGGCCGAGCCAGAAGAGCACGAAGGTGTCGCGGTCGGCCGCCGCGCCGCCGCGGTGTTCGGCGACGGCGGCGAGATTGGTCTCGTTCTCGACCAGCACGGTCGCGGGCAGCCGTTGCTGGAGCACCCGCACCAGCCGCCGGTGCCAGGCGGGCAGCCCGGTGGTGTCGCGCAGCTCGCCCGTGACCGGGTCGATCAGGCCGGGCGCGCCGATGCCGACGCTGTGCAGCGGGCCGGCACCGGCCTCGCGCGCCGTGCGTTCCAGCAGTGCGGCGGCCTGTTCGGCGGCGGCCTCGGTGTCGGTGTCGCTGCCGATGGGCAGGGTGGCCTCGGCGAGCGTGGCGCCGAGGAGATCGGCGACGACCACGGCGACGCTGCCGGTGCGCACGTCGAGTGCGGCGAGATGGGCGCGGTCGGCGGCGATCCCGTACAGCCGGGCGTTGGGACCGCGGCGCTCGGCGCCGGCCTCGCCGACGACGCGGATCAGGCCGGCCCCCTGCAACCGGTCGACGAGGTCGGCGACGGTGGGCCGGGAGAGGCCGGTCAGGCTCTTCAGCTGCGTGGCCGTCAGCGGGCCGTCCTGCTGGAGCAGTCGCAGGGCGAGCCGGTCGTTGATGGCCCGTGCGGTGCTCGGTGATGCGGGCATGCCGGGATCCTTCCAGATCGCTGACGCACTGGATGCCCAGGCGCTCTATTTATCAGGCAAGGTTCCTGATAGTTTACGGCGCGCACCGTGGAGACGGGCGCCTGGACCACCGGCAACAGAGAATTCCCCAGGGGAGGGCACGGCGGTATGACAACGGATTCCACAGACACGGTCTTCGGCACGGAGCAGGTGAGGCGGGCCAGGTTCGCCGTCGCCGCCGTCTTCACCGTGCACGGCGCGGTGACCGGCAGCTTCGCCACCCGGGTGCCCTGGATCCAGGACCACGCCGGGGTCAGCGCCGGTCAGCTCGGCCTCGCCCTCGCCTTCCCGGCGATCGGCGCCTCGCTCGCCATGCCGCTGGCCGGCGCGATCAGCCATCGCTTCGGCGCCAGGACCGCGTTGCGCGGACTGCTCGCCCTGTGGACGCTGGCGCTGATCCTGCCCTCGACGGCGCCCAACCTGCTGACGCTGTGCGCCGCGCTCTTCGTGTACGGGGCGACGGCCGGCATGTCGGACGTGGCGATGAACGCCCTCGGCGTCGAGGTGGAGAACCGCCTCGACAAGTCGATCATGTCCGGGCTGCACGGGATGTGGAGCGTGGGCGCCCTGATCGGTTCGGCGGCGGGCACGGTGGCCGCGCATCTGGGCGCCGACGCCCGGCTGCACCACGCCCTGGCCGCCCTCGTGCTCACCACGCTCGGCCTGATCGCCTGCCAGGGCGTGCTGGACCTGCGCAGCCGGCCGGACGAGGAGCCGCCGCCGCGCTTCACCCTGCCGCCGAAGTCGGCGCTGATCATCGGCGCGGTGGGCTTCTGCGCGGTGTTCGCCGAGGGGGCCAGCCTGGACTGGTCGGCGGTCTACCTCCGGGACGTCATGGACACCTCCGCCGGGCTCGCCGCGGCTTCCACGACGGCGTTCGCGCTGACCATGGCGGTCGCCCGGATCGCCGGCGACAAGGTCGTCGACCGCTTCGGCGCGGTCCGGACCGTACGGGTCGGCGGGGTCCTCGCGACGGTCGGCGGGATCCTCGTGGTCGCCTCGCCGGACGCGGCGCTCGCCATGTGCGGCTTCGGGCTCCTGGGCCTCGGTGTGGCGGTGGTCGTCCCGCTCGCCTTCGCCGCGGCCGGGCGCAGCGGCCCGAACCCGAGCCAGGCGATCGCGGGCGTCGCCACGATCACGTACACCTCGGGGCTGATCGCCCCGTCCGCGATCGGCTCGCTGGCCGAGGCGACCTCACTGGTCGTCTCGTTCGGCCTGGTGACGGTGCTCGCGTTCGGTCTGGTGCTGGGGGCCGGGGTGCTGCGGGCGGGCGACCGCAGGCAGGTGTCGTCCTCGGACGCCGGTGCCCCGAGCACGAAGTCCGCCGAGCCGCGTCCCTGACCGGCCGGGCCGGCGGACGGCCGGGGCCCGTTCCCCTCCGTCGCCCGCATCCGCCGTGCTCAGGGGCCATGGCCCGGCCGTGAGCACGCCACGATCCGGCATTACCATGGCGCTGATCATTTCTGCGGCAGCGACGTGCCCGACGAGGCGCTCGGCTCCGCACCTACACAACAGGGAGCGACCATGGGCCTCGGCGTGCGCTGGACCTTGCACGGCGACGGGAAGACCCCCGCACCGGGGGCCGTGGTCCGGCCGGACGAACGGCTCTCCTGGCCCCGTACGTTCGGACTGGGCGCCCAGCACGTGGTCGCGATGTTCGGCGCGTCGTTCGCCGCCCCATCTTGATGGGTCTGGACGCCAACCTCGCCGTCATGGCATCCGGTGTGGCCACCATCCTTTTCCTGCTTATCACCCGTGGCCGTATCCCCAGCTATCTCGGCAGCAGCCTGTCGTTCATCGGCGTGGCTGCCGTCATCAAGACTCAGGGCGGCGACGCGGCAACCCTCACCGGCGCACTGCTGGTCGTCGGCGCGGCCCTCTTCCGGTGCGGGGCAGTCGTTCGTGCTCTGGGCGCCCGCATCATCCATACTGTCCTGCCGCCGGTGGTCACCGGCGCGGTGGTCATGCTCATCGGGTTCAACCTGGCTCCCGTCACCGCTGGCACCTACTGGCCCCAGGATCAGTGGACCGCGCTGCTCACCATGCTCTTCACAGGCTTCGCCCTCGTCGTACTGCGCGGCTTCTGGTCCCGTATCGCGATCTTCCTCGGTCTGACCGCTAACTGAACGTCAAGTACAAGGAGACCGCGCGGGGCAGGCTCGCGATGAACATCATCGAGTGTTAGGAAAATAGGCCCTGACCAGCGCGTTCGTACAGTGCGCGGGCCCGGGGGTTGTTCTCCTTCATGCCGAGCTCGGCATGGAGCAGACCGCGGTTCCTGATCCGAAGCTCTGCGGCCTCGACGAGGAAGGTGCCAATGCCGCAGGACTGCAGTGCCGGGTGGACCGCCAGCTGCCACAGGGTGCCCACCCCCTCCTTGATGCGGTAGTCGACGCCGCCCTTCGCCCCTGGATGTCCGTCGCAGGACAGACCGCAAGGGTGGTGTCCGGAGCCCGCCCACCCACACCCCGGTAGGTCCGCCGGCATCAGGTCGCGTACCGACAGTTTCAACACCACATTGATCATCTTCACCACCTCCGACCGGTCAGCATCCATTCCGGTCGCAGGGGACGCAACCTCGCTTCCCGTCCGAGTCGCCCTGTCTCAACTCGCTTGGTGGCTAGAAGACTCATGAAGATCTTGGGGTTCTGGTCCCGCCGCGTGAGTGGCGGGGCCAGACTCTTTCTTGTGGTGATGGGGGAATGGGCCGGGGAGACGATCGGGCCGGATGTGTGGGAGACGTGCCGGGAGTTGATTCCGGCCGGGAGTGTGTTTGCGTTCCTGGCCGAGCATCGCGGTGCGCTGTGCCCGGTGGTGATGTTCGAGGACATGTACCCGTCGGCGAACGGGCGGCCGAGTATGCCGCCGCAGATCCTGGCCGCCGCGATCACGCTGCAGGCCCTGCACGGGCTGTCGGACTTCGAGACGGTCCAGGAACTGCGGTGTGACCTGCGGTGGAAGGCCGCGTGCGGGCTGGGCCTCAACGACATGGCGTTCGATCCGTCACTGCTTGCCTATTTCCGCCGCCGGCTGGCCCGCTCCACCCGGCCGAACCGGGTGTTCGAGGCCGTGAGGGAGGTCGTCAAGGCCACCGGTGTACTCAAGGGCAAGCACCGGCGGGCGCTGGACTCCACTGTGCTGGACGACGCGGTCGCCACCCAGGACACCGTCACCCAGATCATCGCTGCCGTCCGCGCGGTCATCCGGGAGGTTCCGGGAGCTGACCGGGTCGCGGCCGTGCAGTGCACCGCGCATGACTACAGCGACCCGGGCAAACCAAGGATCGCCTGGAATGACGAGGAGGCCCGCGCCGTCCTCGTTGATGCCCTGGTCGGTGACGCGCTCAGGCTCCTGGGGCATCTGCCCGAGCAGGAGCTGGGCGAGAAGGCCGCGAACGCTGTCGGCATCCTGGCCCTGGTCGCCGGGCAGGACGTCGAACCCGCCGAGGACTCCGACGGCCGCGACGGGCGCTGGCGCATCACCCGGGGCACCGCCTACGACCGGATGATCTCCACCGTCGATCCGGAATCCCGGCACGTGCACAAGACCCGCTCCCACCAGCAGGACGACTCTGCTGCGCAATTCCTGGGTCAGGCTGTGAGTCGGTAGGCGAGGCGTTCGAGCCGGCTGCTGCGGGTGTGATGCTGGTCGTGTCCGGTCCAGTGGGCGTCGAGTCTGATCACGTTGAGTGCGGTGGCGGAGAAGGCGTGTTGGAGGCGGACTTTCGGTAGCCCGCGGTAGCGGGCCCGGCGTATGCCGGTGATGTCGAGGGCTTGATTGATAGTGCCTTCCACACCCGCTCGCAGGGCGTACTTGGCCTTCCACGTCTCGGTCTTCTGCTCGGCGCGGGCCTGGGTGAGGGCTTCTTCTGGCTCTCTG
Organism: Streptomyces sp. NBC_01363; assembly: GCF_026340595.1. Lineage (GTDB taxonomy): Bacteria > Actinomycetota > Actinomycetes > Streptomycetales > Streptomycetaceae > Streptomyces. Next base: position 4,532,169 of record NZ_JAPEPF010000001.1, on the reverse strand, counting down.
GGGCGCAGGGTGAGCATGCGGCGGCCTTTCGCGGAGCTGGTGCATTGGTCGCGGAAGGGGCAGGGGCGGCAGGTGCGGACGCCGAAGGTGATGACGATCGCGTCCGTTCCGTGCTGTTTCACGGGGTTCCAGTGCGCGCTGGTCTTGCCGGCGGGGCAGCGGACCTGGCGGGCCCTCCAGTCGATGATGAAGGCGCTCTTGTCGAAGCCGGCGTGGGCCTTGGCCTGGGCGGAATGATCCAGCAGAACCGGGGTGACCATACGGGTGCCCTGTTTCAGCGCGGCGGCGATGAGGTCGGCGGATGGATAGCCGGAGTCGAGGTAGTGCTCGGCGGGCCTGATGCCGTGCTCGGCCAGGCGCTGTTGGACCGGGGCGGTCGCTTTCACATCGGGCACGGTGGCATCGGTGGTGCACACGTCCGTGATCAGATTCGGTGCCGCCCGGACACCGGCTTCGGCTTCGGCTTCGGCTTCGGCTTCGGTGGGAGTGTCGCAGGTCTCGGTGAGATGGACCTTGTAGCCCATCCAGAACAGGCCCTCGCCCTTGGCCGCCCAGCGTGCGTCCGCGTCGTAGGGGGAGGCGAGGCGGCGATGACCGGGCGGGACACCCTCGTCGTCGGCGGCCCGCTTCTTGATCACCTCCCGTCCCCTGGTGTCGGTGCTCAGGTAGTACGTCTGGACGAGGATCTGCCGCAGGATCTGTACGGACTCGATCTCACGGATCCATGGGGGTGTGCCGGGTGACCAGGCCGCCCGGCACAACGCCAGCGCGTCCTGGCCGAAGACCTGCGCGAGCCGGTCGCGTTTCGTCTGCGAGGCGGGCATGCGCCAGCCGTCCACCCGCGGCCCGTACCGGTGAGCGAACTCGGCGACATCGACCTGCCCGGCCAGCCACGACGGCGCCGCGACAGCCAGGGCCTCCAGCGCCGCCCGCACACTCTCCCCGGCCAGCTCGAGGCGGTTCAAGTCCCGCACCGCACTGATCACATGGGTGGAATCGGTCCGCTGCCTGCCCCCGGCCGCGACCAGCCCCTCCTCCACGCAGTACTCAAGGAGACGGTCGAAGACCACCCGTTCCATGCCGTTGTCGGACAGGCGGGAACGGAACCGGCTCAGCACACTGGCATCGAAGCCGGTGTCCGTCAGCTCCGCCCCGAGCGCGTACTTCCAGTCGATCGCCCGCACCGCCATCGCCGCGGCCTGCCGATCGGTCAGATCCTCGGCGAACTGCAACACCGTGACCAGGCACAACACCCCCGGAGACAAACCCGGAGCCCCACGCACCCCGAACGCCGACGCGAACGGCTCGTCCGCGAAAACCTCCGCGAGCCGGTCTCGCACCCGTATCGCCAGGCTCCCCTGCGGGAACGCCGCCCGCGCCACCATCACGGTCTGCTCCGGGACTTCCGGCAGCCCCTCCGGCCGCATCGACATCCACACCACCCCCACGGCCGCACGACAGGACAACGACCGTACAGACGATCATCCCGTGCCCACCTTCACCCCCGCACGGAATTGCGCAGCAGAGTCCAGGACGGCTTCAAAGCACACCTCGCCGTCGAGCCCGAGACCGGGTTATACACCGCCGTCGCCCTCGCGCCCGGCGCCGGGCCCGAGCACCACGAAGCAGCCGTCGGCCTCGATCTGCTTGCTGACGAGCACGAGCCGGTGGACGCGTTCGGCGACACCGCCTACTCCACCGGCGACGCCCGCCAGGCCCTCGAAGAGGCAGGACACCGGCTGTTCTTCAAGCCCGCCCCACTACGGCCCGCTGTCCCTGGCGGCTTCACCCTGGACGACTTCGTCATCGACACCGCCGCCGCCACCGTGACCTGCCCCGCCGGACACACCGTCCCTCTCTCCGCCCCCGGCGGACAGCACCACCAGCGCACCGCCTCCTTTAAGAACCTGTGCGCCGGATGTCCCCTGCGCGAGCAGTGCACCAAAGCCAAGGCCGGACGCATCCTGACCATCCGCCCACACCACGACTTGCTCGCCGCCGCCCGCCACCAGGCCGCCACCGACCCCGACTGGAAAGCCGACTACCGCCGCTGGAGACCACCAGTCGAACGCGCCGTCGCCTGGCTCGTCCACCACGGCAACCGCAAACTCCGCTACCGCGGCACCACTAAGAACGACAGCTGGCTCCACACCCGAGCCGCCGCACTCAACCTCCGCCGACTGATCAACCTCGGACTCACCCGCACAGGCAGCACCTGGACAATCAGCACGGCCACCACATAGACCAAGAGGCCGCCCGGCCTGCGACCGGACAGCCCCTCACCAAGATCTTCATGAGTCTTCTAGGGCGTGTTCCAGGTTCGGATCATGTGGGGCGGAGACTCCGGAGCCAGATGATCGATCCGCGTAGGTGGAGTCCGGCGAGGTAGCTGGTAGGAGTCTTGTCGTAGCGGGTAGCCAGCCCTCGCCATTCCTTGATCTTGTTGATGCCGCGCTCGACGGTGTTCCTCTCCTTGTAAAGCTCGGCGTCGTGGGAGAGGGGGCGGCCGCCCTTCGAGCCTCGCTTCTTGCGGTGGGCGGCCTGGTCCTTCTTCTCCGGGATCACCGCCTGGATCCGGCGTTTACGCAGGTAGGAGCGGTTCGCGCGGGAGGAATACGCCTTGTCGGCGGCGACGGCCCCGGGGCGGGTGCGGGGCCGACCGACCGGCCCACGGATCCTGACTCGGTCGAGGACCGCGGCGAAACGCGGACTGTCGGCCGCCTGCCCCGGCGTCACCACGAACGACAGCGGGCGGCACCGCCGGTCGGTGGCCAGGTGCGTCTTGACCGTCAGCCCGCCCCGCGAGCGCCCCAACGCGGCAGCTTTCAGGCGGGCCTTGTGGCGGCGGCGTATCCGTCGCCGTTCGGCACGTAACGCTTCCTCGACCGGGTCGCCTTCGACCGTCACCTGGGCGGATTGTCCCTTTGCTGGAGCCCCTTTTCCTCCTCGGCGGCTTTCACCAGTTCCTCCAGGAGCTCGGGGTCGACGGCCATGCCGGCCGCGTGGTGATGCGCGCGTGCGACGGTGGAATCGACGCCGACCAGGTCCAGATCGGCCTGTCCTCGCCGGGCCGCCTCGGCGATCATCCGCTCCATCAGCGTCTCGAAGGTGCCCGCAAGGGCCCACTTCTGGAAGCGGCCGTAGACGGTGCACCAGGACCCGTAGCGTTCGGGGATGTCGCGCCACGGGCTCCCGGTCCGGAACCTCCACATCACCGCGTTCAACTGTTTACGCAGGTCAGGGATCGGTCCGCTCACGCCGAGCGGCAGGTGCGGCTCGAACAACTCCCACTCTGCATCCGTCAGATCGCCTCGCGTCACCCCGGATGCCTACCGTCCCGAGCCACTCCGGCGGAGCGATTTGACCCAACAGTGATCTGAACCTGGAACACGCCCTAATGCCGTTCCTCGTAGTAACTGTCAGGATGCGGCTGCACCGCATCCTGCTGGAAGGCGAGCTCCGGAGCTGACCTGCCGGCAGGGATCCGCCCCGCGGTGCGTGTTCATACCGGTCGGGGCCGGCCCCTGCTCCGCACCAGTGGTCCGCCTCGAACTCGTACGGCCCCTGGTGACAGACCAGTTGGGCAACGTCTCCCGCGCCGAGGCCGGAGTCGTCGGACCGGATCGCGGCCACCGGGTCAGCGGTCGGCGGCGTGTTTGGCGGTCACGGCGGCCCAGCGCTCCAGGACGTCGGCGGCCGCGCCGGAGTCGATGGCCTCGGCGGCGCGCGGCAGCGCCGCGGCGATGCGTTCGGCCGCCCGCACCCGCCCGGGTGCGGGCGTCACGGCGGCCAGCGCCGCGGCGGCGGAGAGCAGGACGGCGTCCCGTACGGGTCCGCGGGCCCCGGCGAGGAGCGCTCGCGCCGCCCGCCCGTTGTGGCTGCGGTCACCGCCGCGCAGGGCGTCCGGGGCGGCGGGCGGGACTCCCAGCTCGCGGGGGTCGAAGACTTCCTCGTGCACCTGTCCGTCGCCGACCGACCAGATCCTGGAGGTGGTGGTGACCGTCAGTTCGTCCATCCCGTCGTCACCCCGGAAGACCAGGGCGGACACTCCCTGGCGGGCCAGCACGCCGGCGATCAGCGGCGCCGCGTCGAGATCGGCGACCCCGACCGCCAGTGCGGTGGGCGACGCCGGATTCGACAGCGGGCCCAGGAGGTTGAAGGCGGTGCGCACGCCCAGCTCCCTGCGCGTCGGGGCCGCGTGACGCATCGCCGGATGGAAGGCGGGGGCGAAGCAGAACGTGATGCCGGTGTCCATGGCGACCGCCGCGACCCGCGACGGTGGCAGGTCGATGGTGATCCCCAACTCCTCCAGTACGTCCGCCGATCCGCACTGCGAGGAGGCCGACCGGTTGCCGTGCTTGACGACGCGGGCGCCCGCTCCGGCGGCCACGATCGCCGATATCGTGGAGATGTTCACACTGTCGGAACCGTCGCCGCCAGTTCCGACGATGTCCACGATGGGGCCCGGCACGCGCAGTTGCACCGCGTGCTCCCACATCGTCCGCGCCAGGCCCTCCATCTCGTCGACCGTCTCGCCCTTGCTCCGCAGCGCCATCAGGAATCCCGCGAGACGGGATCCGGTGACGCCCCCGGTCATGATCTGCTCCATCGCCCCGGCCGCCTCGTCGGACGTCAGGTCGCGGCCGGCCACCAGTGCGTTGAGGAGAGCGGGCCAGCTGGGTTCTTCCGGTCGTGCGGACATGCGGGTTCCCTTCTCGATTGCGGGCGTGCCGTGGAGTGCGGTGCGGTGCCGCAAGGGCCGGCCGGAGGCGCGGCCCTTCGTCGGCAGCGGGCCCGGGGCATCGCCGGGCCGCATGGTGGCCGCCCTCAGTTGGGGGCGGGCACGGGTGCGCTCCGCCCGGTCTCCAGGAAGTTGCGGAAGAGCTGGAGTCCGCCCGTCGTGAGGATGCTCTCGGGGTGGAACTGGACGCCCTCGACCGGCAGGGTGCGGTGCCGCAGGCCCATCACATATCCATGGTCGACGGAGACCGAGGTCGTGACCAGCTCCGCGGGCAGCGGTTCTGCGACGATCAGGGAGTGGTAGCGGGTCGCCTCCAGGGTGTTCCCGAGGCCCCGGAAGACACCGGCGCCGTCGTGTCGGATGACGCTGACCCGGCCGTGCATCACCTGCTCGGCCCGCCGGACCGTGCCGCCGTGGGCGAGGGCGATCGCCTGGTGTCCCAGGCAGACCCCAAGCACGGGCACCACGCCCGCAAAGCGGTGCACCAGTTCGACGTGCCCGGAGTCGGCAGGATGCCCCGGTCCCGGGCCCAGGACGACCGCGTCCGGTTCGAGTGCGGCGAGTTCGCCGGGGGTCCGGGTCCTGGACCGTACGACCACGGTCTCCGCACCGAGGGTCCGCAGATACTGGTCGATGATGTGGACGAAGCTGTCGTGCGCGTCGATCAGCAGGACCTTCATGACAGCAACTCCTCACCGGTCAGGGCCCAGTGGGCCGCACCCATCTTGGCGAGGGTCTCCTGCCACTCGTCCGAGGGCCGGGACTGCGCGACCATGCCCGCCGAGCTCTGGGTGGAGTAGACCGTCCCGTCGTGGGCGATCGTCCGGATGCACAGGGCCAGTTCGGTCCAGCCGCGCACGTCCATCAGCCCCACGGCGCCCGCGTAGGCGCCCCTCGGCTCACGCTCCAGTCCGTCGATGATCTCCATGGCCCGAAGTTTCGGGGCCCCCGTCATCGTCCCGGCCGGGAAGGTGGCACGTACGGCGTCGAACGGACCGACGTCCTGCCGCACCCGGCCGCTGACCGTCGACACCAGGTGGAACACGTGGGAGAACGCCTCCACCGCCATCAGCTCGTCGACCGGGCGGGTGGACGGCCGGGTCACCCTGCCGATGTCGTTGCGGCAGAGGTCGACCAGCATGATGTGCTCGGCCTGCTCCTTCGTACTCTCCCGCATTTCCTTGATCCGCCGCTGGTTCTCCTCGTCGTCCGGGCCCCTGCGGGCCGTTCCGGCGATGGGCCGCATGACGATCGTGCCGTCCTCGATCCGAAGGAAGAGCTCGGGGCTCGCGCCGATGAGCAGCTTCCCGGCGCACGGCATCATGTACATGTATGGAGAGGGGTTGCGGTGGCGCAGCCGCCGGTAGACGTCCTCGGGCGTCAGTTCCGTGCGGACGTCGAGCCGGTGGCCGATCTGGATCTGGTAGATGTCCCCGTCCCGGATGTGTTCCAGGCAGCGGTCCGCCCAGGTCAGGAAGGTGTCCCGGTCGACGCTGTCGCGCACCGAGTACGGGCGCGGCGCGGCCGGCACCGGTGTGTCACGGCCCCGTGCGCGGCCGGCTTCCTCGGCCAGGGCCCGGACGTCGGGGAGCATGCCGGCCGGCGGTCCGGCCGGATCGGCGAGGGCCGCCCCGTCGGCGTGGTGCAGGCGGACGGTCCCCGTCCCCAGGTCGTACCAGACGGTGTCCCGGAAGAGGGTGAGCGTGATGTCGGGTGCGTCCGACGGCTTCGTCCGCCGCCCGGGAGCGTCCATGTTCCAGGTCGACTCGTACCCGAAGGAGGTGAGGAAGCCGAAGGCGTACGAGGTCTCGGGCACGTCGGTCTCGACGTCGAACATGTTCCGGGCCGACTCCAGCAGGGTCCACAGGGCGTCGTTGCTGGTGAAGGACATGGCGGCCCGTCCGGGGTCCGGCGGTGCTCCCCCCGCCCCGTCCACGGTCAGGCCCGCGTGCCGCGCCCCGGCGGTCAGGGCCCGGACGAGCGCGGGAGGCCCCTCGGCCTCGACACGACCGGTCCGGCCGTCGCCGCCGAAGACCCGGAGTTCCGCGAGGCGGCCGAATCCGACGACCGCGGAACGCCGGTCCTCGTCGGCCCCCTCGAGGCTCTCGAAGAGGAACACCCCGTCGGCTGGCAGGGTCCCGCGCAGCGCAGAATAGAGATCGAGCGGCTCATGGGATGCCAATTTGGTTCGGATCACCCTGACCGGGACCGGTGCCGTATCGGCCATCTGAAGAATCCCCCTGCCATTTCCCCGCGGACAAGAAAGGACGGCCACGCGTCCTTGCGCGCCGTCCCCTCAAGCGAAGCAGGCGGAGGTATGCCGGTACCAGACCAATCCGTATCGGCCGAGGCGGACCAATCCCGAACTGCTTGACGCGGCCGGGCCCTGCGAATTGAAGTGGTCGAGGCATCGTCCCCGGAAAACGACGAGCAGTTTTCGCCCAGGCAATGGTGTTCGACACGACCGAGAACGGGTGGCATTCCGAGATGACCGCAGACCTTCTTGAGGACGACCTTTCGACGGCCCCCTGGCGGGGGCTGCCGGCCGCGCAGCAGCCGGACTGGCCGGATCCGGGTGCGCTGCGCACGGCGCACGGAGTGCTGGCCGCCTCGCCTCCGCTGATCCTGCCGGCCGAGTGCGATGTGCTGAGGAACCGTCTGGCGGCGGTCGCCCGGGGTGAGGCGCTGGTCCTCCAGGGCGGGGACTGCGCGGAGACCTTCTCCGGGGTCGGCGCGGACGCGGTGCGCGGCACGCTGCGGGTGCTGCTGCAGATGGCCGTCGTGCTCACCCATGCCTCGTCGCTGCCCGTGGTCAAGATCGGCCGGATGGCAGGCCAGTTCGCCAAGCCCCGGTCCCGTGCGGTCGAGGAGCGGGGTGGCACGGTGCTCCCGTCGTACCGGGGGGATGCCGTCAACGGGCTGGAGTTCTCCGCCCGTTCGCGGACGCCCGACCCGTCACGGCTGAACCGTACGTACGAGGCGTCGGCGGCCGTCCTCAATCTCATCCGGGCGCTCACCACCGGGGGGTTCGCCGATCTGTCCGAGATCCACGCGTGGAACCGGGAGTTCGTCAGCGGGTCCCCGGCCGGCGGCCGCTACCGGCGGCTGACCGACGAGATCGAGCGCACCCTGGCCTTCGTACGGGCCTGCGGCGGTGACATGGGGCCGCTCGCGACCGCGGAGTTCTTCGTCAGTCACGAGGCCCTGCTGCTCGACTACGAGACGCCGTTGACCCGGGTCGACGAGCGGACCGGCCGGCTCTACGCCACCAGCGGGCACCTGCTCTGGGCGGGGGAACGCACCCGGGAGCCGGACGGCGCCCACATCGAGTTCCTGTCCCGGATCAGCAATCCCGTCGCGGTCAAGCTCGGTCCCACGGCGGACCCGGAGACCGTGCTGCGCCTCATGGACCGGCTGGATCCGGACCGGGAGCCCGGCCGGCTGACGTTCGTGGTGCGGGCCGGTGCGGACCGGGTCCGCGACGTGCTGCCGGTCCTGGTGGAGAAGACCGCCGCCGAGGGTGCCCGGGTGTGCTGGCTGTCCGATCCCATGCACGGCAACACCTTCACCACGCCTGACGGCTTCAAGACCCGGGACGTCGAGACGATCCTGGACGAGGTGAGCGGCTTCATGGCGGTCCACCGCTCCCTGGGAACCCACCCGGGAGGAATCCATGTCGAACTGACCGGCGGCGAGGTCACCGAATGCCTCGGCGGCGGGCGTCCGGTCGGTGCGCGGGACCTCGGGCTGCGGTACGAGTCGGCCTGCGATCCCCGGCTCAACCACGAGCAGTCGATCGACCTGGCGTTCCGGGTCGCCGACATGTACCGCCGCCTGCCCGCCGGTTGAGGGTTCGGCTGGGGCAGGAGTGTCGGGTCACGCGTTGAGATAGGCGAGTACGGCCAGCACCCTGCGGTGGTCGTCGGGCGCCGGCGGCAGGTCCAGTTTGGTGAAGATGGCCGCGATGCGCTTGGAGACGGTGGCCTCGGCGACCACGAGCCGGCGGGCGATGGCGACGTTGGACCGGCCCTCCGCGATGAGACCCAGCACCTCCTGCTCCTTGGGGCTGAGGCGCTGCAACGGGTCGTGATGGTGTTTCAGCAACTGCCGCACCACCTCGGGGTCCACCACGGTGCCGCCCCGGGACACCGAGTCGAGCGCCGAGACGAACTCCTCGATCTCGCCGATGCGGTCCTTGAGCAGATACCCCATGCCGGCGCCCTGCCGATCGGACGCGATGAGCTCGGAGGCGTACCCCTGTGACACGTACTGGCTGAGCACCAGGACCGCCAGGCCGGGATGATCGGCGCGCAGCCGGCGGGCGGCGCGCAGCCCGTCGTCGGTGTTGTCGGGAGGCATGCGCACGTCGACGATGACGGCGTCGGGCCCGTGCTCGGCCACGGCGGCGATCAGCGAGGTCGCGTCGCCCACGGCGGCGAGCACCGTGTGTCCGAAGCGCTCCAGCAGCCCGACCAGTCCCTCGCGCAGCAGTACGGAGTCCTCCGCGATGACCAGTCTCAGTGCTTGCATGGGATCTCCACTCGCAGGATGGTCGGCCCGCCGGCCGGTGAGTACAGGAACATCTTGCCGTTCAGGACGGCGAGCCGGTCCGTGATGCCGACGAGCCCGGTCCCGGCCTCCGTGTCGGCGCCGCCGACCCCGTCGTCGCGTATCTCCATGACCAGTTGGCCGTCGCCCAGCCTGCCGCGGACCGACGCCCGGTTGGCCCCGCTGTGTTTGGCGATGTTGGCGAGGGCTTCGCAGACCACGAAGTACGCGGTGCTCTCCACCTGGGCGAACAGCCGGTCGGGCAGGGCGATGTCGACCTCCACCGGAATCACCGAGCGGGCGGCGACATCCCGCACTGCGGGCTCCAGGCCCCGGTCGGTCAGGACCTGGGGGTGGATGTTGTGGATCAGCTCCCGCAGCTCCTGGAGCGCCTCCTTCGCCTCCTGCCGCGCCTCCCGCACCTGCCGGGCGGCGACGGAGTCCGGCGGCAGGTCGAGGCCGGCCAGTCCGAGCTTCATCGACAGGGTCACCAGCCTTTGCTGCGCGCCGTCGTGGAGGTCGCGTTCGATCCGGCGGCGTTCCACGTCGAAGGCGTCCACGAGGCGGGCGCGGGACTGGGTGACCTGGGTCAGTTCGTTGTCACCTGGTACGAGCACGGCTCGGGCCATCGCTGCCCGCACCCCCGTCCAGGCGGCGATCGGATAGGTCGCGACCGGCAGCAGCAGCACACCGATGAGGGTTCCGGCCCAGCCGCCGGCGAAGCTCGCGGTCGGCTGGAATGGAGCGCTCATCAGGAAGAGCGGGATTCCCAGCGACACGAGCACGATGCCGAGGTCCGTCCACCACAGCACCAGCAGGGCGATCAGTCCGTAGCCGACCTCGCGCAGGCTGCCGGAGTCGCGCAGCCGGTCCTTGAGCCTGGTCAGCAAGGGGCGGGCCGGGCCCGCTTCCCTCTCAACCGCCGGCCCGGCCGTCACCCAGCGCAGCCGCCGGCGCTCGAACCGGGCCACGCCCCACGCCACGACTGCCGCCACCGCCGGCAGGACCGCGACCGTGAGCGGTCCCAGCACACCCCACAGGAGATACGCGAGCGCTCCGAGCCCCGCCACGCAGGCTCCCACGGCCGCGCTCGACAGCAGATAGGCGAGCGAGCGCCAGGGCCAGGTGGAGGTGAGGAACCGCAACGGACGTTGTGCGAGTGCTTCCAGCGTATTGCGCGCGATCACGTGGGAACCGTACCGGCCTGTGCTGCTCATCGGCAGTAGAGACAGATCTACTTCGTTTTTCCGGCCAGCCCCCAGGCGCGGGGGGTTCCGTCCGCCTCCACGACCCTCGGTCCGGCGGGCCGCGCCCCGGCGCGGGCCACGACGACGCTCTCGCCCCGCGCGAGCGGGACGTGCACCGTCCGGGGTCCGCCGGCCCGCCAGGGCCGGGGCCTTCCGCTGCTGTCGAGCACCTCGACGGGGCCCTCGATGCCGTGGTCGAGGACGAGCGGTTCGCCGGCCTCGCTGCGTACCCGGACCCAGTCGGTACGTCCCCGGCTGCGCTCGGCGTCGACGAGGAAGGCCCCGGGGGTGCGCAGGCCCGCCACCACGGCGTCCGGCCACTCCGCCGGTGTCGAGGGGAACACCCGCAGGGTGCCGCCGCCCGCCTCCAGCAGCAGGTCGAGGGCCGACTGGGCGGCGGCCAGCGGCGCGGACTGCGCCGCTCCGCCGTCCGGCTCGTTCTCGGCACCGCGGTAGAGCCCGCCGCCGCCGAGACCGGTCAGGAAGTGCCGGAGGTGGGACAGCGCTCCGCCGGGGTCCCCGGCGGCCGCCGCGAGGCCGGATGCGGTGACGTACGAGGAGCCGTGCCAGTGCTCCCGCATCGACGCCCAGTGGGCGTAGCTGCGGTGGGCGAGGTGGGCCCGGGCGTCCGGGAGTTGTTCGCGCAGCGGGTGGAGCCACAGCAGGTGCGAGGCGTGGGCATGGGAGCGGGTGAGCGCGACGCCGCGGCCGACCATCACTCCGTCGGGGCCGGTGGGGTACGGGGTCAGGCGCTCCGCGATGTCCCGCAGGCGGTCGGTGCCGGCGTCCCGGGCTCCGAGGCGCCGCGACGAGTCGGCCAGTGCGCCCAGTGCCCAGCGCAGCAGCGCGAGCCCGTGGGCGGCGTCCGGCACGTCGGCGTAGTGCGGCGAGTACGTGGCCGGCAGGTGCAGCTTCCCGTCGGGCTCCGCCACGAGGAAGTGCGCGTAGAAGCCGACCGCCTTGCGCAACGCGGGATGGAGCCGGTCGCGCAGCAGCCCGTCGTCCATGCTCCTGCTCCAGGCCCCGGCGAGGGCGGGCAGCCCCCAGGACGTGATGGGGTCGGCGGCGCGGCCGCCCTTGGAGCCGACGCCGGGCAGGCCGCCGTACAGATGGCTGTGGTCCGCCGCGCGCGGGCGGTCCGCCGCGAGCACCGGGTCGAGGGCGAGGTGATCGGTGGCGCCGAGGAAGGGGTGGCCGAAGCCGGTGACCCGGGTGTCCGGGCTCAGCGCGGCCGCGGCGAGGTAGACCTGTGTCCAGTGGAACCGCTGAACGGTGCGGTCCGGTACGGAGAGGAATCCCCGGCGGTAGTGGTCGTGCCACCAGCGGCGGTGCCCGGCCTCCAGCCGGTCCGGGTCGGCCAGGGCCCGGCCGACCGCTCCGGCGTCGGCGCCCGCGACCAGGACGCGTACCGCTCCGCGGGTCTCCTCGCGGTGCGGGAGTCCGGCGTCCGCGCCGGTGTCGGCCGCCCGCTCCCAGGCTGCTCCCGACTCCCCCGCCTCGGTCTCCAGGCGGACCACCAGGACACCTCGGCCGTGGGGCACGAACGCGGTGAAACGCACCCTGCCCCGGGTGGTGGTGACGGTCCCGCGGAGTTCGGCCTGCCACAGATCGAGCTGCCAGTGGTGCGCCGTGGGCGTACCGGCGAGCCTGAGGACGGGGCCGGTGGCGGGCGACCGCCACGACGTGCCCTTTCCCCGCACGGCGAAGACCAGACGGTCCGGGGTGGCGCCGGCCAGGACCTGGACCCGCAGGGCACCGTCACCGAGACAGGGCGCCTCGTCCCAGGTGCCGGGCGGGCGGTCCCAGACCATCCGGGCGTCCTGTACGGAGTCCCGGTAGGGGTCGGCGGGTCCGGCCGCGCCCGCCGCCCCGGCCGGTGCGGCCGAGAGGGCCGTGACTCCGGCCGCGCCCAGTCCCACGGCCGCCGAGCCCTGCAGGACCGTCCTTCTGCGCAGCTCGCTCACCGGGACCGCCCCGGACCGTGCTGTCCTTCCGCGGCGAGCTTCTCCAGAACCTCGGCGGCGGCCCCGGGGCCGTTCAGCCGGCCCATGCGGGAGGAGAGCCCGTCCAGTGTGCGGCGGATGTCCGGGTCGGCCACCACCTCGTCGAGAGCGGTGACAAAGCGCTGTCCCTCGCTCTCGGCGGGCACGACCACGCCCACGCCGGCCTCGGCGAGCCGCCGGGCGATCTCCCGCTGGTCGGCGGCCCGCGGCACGAGGACCATCGGTCTGCCGAGCGCGAGCCCCTCCAGGGCCGAGTTCATCCCGCCGTGCGAGAGGAAGGCGTCGCAGCGTTCCAGCACGGCCGACTGGGGAACGTACTGACGGGCGATCACATTAGGTGGCAGGGTGCCGAGTTCGGCCGGATCGGTGTGCGAGGTGGCGAGGACGACCAGCCAGCGGGTACCTGCGAAGGCGTCGGCGATCTTGCGGAAGAACTCCGGGCCGCGGGTGAACATGGTGCCGGTGGACACATAGACCGAGGGCTCGTCCGCGATGCGGTCCCAGGGAAGGTCGTCGGAGTAGCCGGCGGCGGAGCCGTCCGTCCCCACCGGTTCACGCCGCAGCGGCCCCACGAAGTGGAAGCGCTCGTCGAACGACTCACGGGCGGGCTGGAGTTCGGGGACGGTGTTGACCAGGGCCTTCGCCGCTCCGGCGGTGACGCGGCGCCGAAGCCCGGGCTGGATGCGGGCGATGCCGAGCCGTCGGACCAGGGCGGCCGCGCGCGGGCCGAGCTGCTGCCGGACCTCGTCGAGCAGCACTTCCTCACTCACGGCGTAGGTCACGTGGAAGGAGACGAAGGGAACGCCGGCCGCCTCGGCGGCGCGGATCCCCCAGATGGCCATGATGTCCGCGACGACGACGGCCGGCTCCCAGACCGGCCAGCCCTCGACGAGTTCCCGGGTCAGGCGGCGCTGCTCGCGGAAGACGTCGGCGATCCGGCGGATCCTGCGCAGCCGGTGGCCGAACGTCGGCTGCTCCGGAACTCCCCCGCGGGGGCGGATGGCGATCTCGGTAACCGTGCAGCCCACCTCGCGGAACACCTCGGCGAAGGGGGCGCTGATCACCACGTCGACCTGGTGCCCGCGGCTGGCCAGCTCGGCGGCGAGCGCGACCATGGGCGTCACATGGCCGTGCAGCGGAAATGGTGCCAGGAGGTATCGCGTCATGAACTCTGCCTTCCCACGGGAGAATTCATGGAGAATTCCCATCGGCAGCCGCGACGCTAACAGCAGCGCGAAAGAGCGTCATCGTCATTAAGTCTGGAATGAAAGACGCATGACATCCGTCATCCTCCTGACGGTGTTTCTCCAACGGTAGTTGACGGGTCGTGATGCGGGGCGGCAGGCTGATCGACCATGACCGCTCCCAGCACGACGAGCCTGCTCGACCTGTTCGGTTCTGAATGGGCGGCGAACCCTTACCCATTCTATGCCGAGCTCCGCGCGAGAAACCCCGTCCAGTGGGACGAATGGATGCAGTCGTGGGCGATACTCGGGCATGCGGAAATCGTCCAGCTGTCCAAGGACGATCGGCTTTCCGGTGCCCGCATATCCGATTTCTATGAGAGCCTTCCCGCGCAGTCGCGAGGCAACGTCGGCCTGCTGGCGAAAACGCTGTCCGACATGATGCTCTTCAACGAACCGCCGCGTCACACCGCTCTGCGACGCCTCATCAAGCCGGGGCTGACACCGCGCTTCGTCCGGGACATGCGGCCGCTCATCGAGTCGCTCGCGAACGAGCTGATCGACCGGGTCGTGGCGCAGGGACGCATGGACGTCATCCATGACTTCTCGGAGCCGCTCAGCCGCGGCATCATCGCGAAGCTGGCCGGGGTTCCCGACGACGCGGCACCGTTGCTGGAGAGCTGGCAGGGGCTGCTGCACGAGTTCTTCACGCAGTCCAACGCGGAGAACGGACGCATCGAGGCGCTCCGGGAGTCCTTCGACCGCGGCACCCGGGCCCGGCGGGACGGCACCGCCGATGATCTCTTCAGCCGGGTGATCAGTGCGCAGTTGCGCGACGCCGATTACACCGACGACGAGATCTTCGCCAACTTCCTGCTGCTCATCGATGCCGGTCAGGCGACCACGACGCACCTCATCGGCAACGCCGTGCTCGCCCTGCTGCAGAACGAGCACCAGACGGGGCTGCTCCGCGACAGTCCGGAGCTGACCACGAACGCCGCCCACGAGCTGATGCGGTACGACAGCTCCGTTCAGTTCACCACCCGGATCGCCCTCGCTGACATCGAGGTCGCGGGCCAGCTGATCCGCCGCGGCCAGTCGGTCACCCTGGTGCTCGGTTCGGGGAACCGGGATCCCCGGCGCTATGCCGATCCGGACACCCTCGACATCACCCGCAGGGCGGCCGACCATCTCTCCTTCGGTCACGGCATCCACTACTGCCTGGGCGCCTCGCTCGCCCTCGCGGAGATCGATGTGGCGATCCGCGCACTGCTGCGAAGGGTGGACGACTGGGCTCCCGCCGCCTCCGAGCCCGACTGGCTCGACAGCATCAACTTCCGCTTCCTGAAAAGCCTGCCGATCACCTTCGAACCACGCGACTGAGAGGCGCCCGTGTCGTACCTCGGATTCCCTAGGCTCAATTTCGCCGGCACCTTCCAGGCCGATGTGGCCACCGCGAACAACCTGCCGCCCTATTTCGACAACGACCTCTTCGAACCCCGGTTCCAGTGGCGCATGGAGCTTCCGGACCCGAACGGGCTCTGGAATCCGCGTGGTTCAGGCGCCCTGCGGCTGACCGACGTGCGGGTGACCAGCGTCTGCCGCCCCGACGGGCGGGTGGTGACCGAGGGATCCGACGACCCGGTGGTGGGCGGCCGGATCGCGGACGACGACCGGCGGCCCAACGGCAAGCTGGTGGACCTGGACCCGCAGAACCAGATGGTCTCCGAGATCTACGGTCTGCGGCTGCGCGTGCTGGACGGCGAGGGCCGCGAACAGCTGCGCGGCGACTTCGCACCGGCGGCGATGGAGGACGTGTGGATCCGCGCCACCCTGCCTTCGGGCCGCGGCGACCCGTCCGCGACGTATCAGTCCGTGCTCACGGGCGTGCAGTGGGCCGAGGACCTCGCCTCTCCCGTGCTGCGCGCGCTGCGCTCCGCCACTCACGGCGACTCGCTCTCGGTGAAGCTCAATCTGGACGGCGTCGAGGACGGCGTCGAGCGGTGGATCGACTCGCTCACCTTCGGCCGTGTCGTCGGCTCCATCGGCCCCTGCGCCGAGGGGGAGCCCCGGCATCTGGTGGCCGGGCGCCGGCTGCGCCGGTCCGGTGACTCCGGGCCCCTGCACCACGCCCCGTGCCGGGTCGACGAGGACACCCGTACCGTCTTCGTGGACCTGGGGAACAGCATCAGGGCCACCTCGCGCGGCGGCCCGCTGGAGCGTGTCGGCCCGCTGCGGCTGGTCGCCCTGGACGGTGACGGATCCCGGCAGGAACTCGGGCCGCTGGACACCGGCCCCGGCTTCTACGAGCAGCTGGCGGGCATCGCCGCGGTCCGGCTGACCGCCGCTCAGGCGGAGTCGGTGCGCGAACGCCGGCTGGCCGTCGTGGACACCTTCGGGGAGGCGGCCTCCGTCGTCCTTGCCGAGAACGAGGACGCGACCTTCCTGCGGGCCGACGGCGGGGTCTTCCGCATCTACCCGGAGGCGCCGCACAACACCGCGACGACGCACCTGCACGCCACCCGGTACGGGCGGCCGGCCGCCGGACTGCGGATCGCCGTGGACACCTCGTCGCTGCCCGCGGCGCTGCGGGCGCCGGAGACGGTCACCACCGGTCCGGACGGCCGGGCGGAGGTCACCCTCACCGGGACGGACCCCGGAAATCCGCGCCGGGTCATCGACGGCATCGTGGCCGATGCGGCCTACGGCTTCGCCGAGCGCCCCAAGGAGCCGGAGGGCCGGCTGAGCATGCGGCTCTTCACCCTGCACCGGACACCGGAGAAGCCCACCTGGGTCCGCGACGTCCAGCCGCTGCTCCAGCAGTACGCCAACCTCTACCCGGCGATGCACGACGTGTTCGACCTGGGGCACTACGGCCATGTCGCCGGGCACGCGGTGTACATCGGCAAGTCGCTGCTGGCGCCGCGGGAATCACCCCACCACATGCCCGTGACACGGGATCTCTCACCAGGAAAGCGGGACACCATCGTGAAGTGGCTGGCCACCGAACCGGCTCCGCCGGTCCTCGACATCGCCTCGGCGGACGATCTGCGCCAGGCGCTCCAGCAGGCGCTGCTCGTCGAGCACGCGACCATCCCGCCCTACCTCGCGGCGCTCCTGTCGGTGAAGTCCGGCCACAACACGGAGATCGCCGGGATCATCCGGGGCGTGGTCCTGGAGGAGATGCAGCACATGGCCCAGGTGGGCAATCTCCTGAACGCGGTCGGCGGGAAACCGCAGATAGGCCGCCCGGGCCTGGTGCCGACCTATCCGGGGCGGCTGCCGGGCCCGGTGCTGCCGGACCTGAAGGTACGGCTGCGCAAGCTGTCGCTGGAGCACGTCGAGAACGTCTTCATGGCCATCGAGCTGCCCGAGTACCCGGTGGTTGACGGGAAGCCGTTCAAGGGCGCCGTGATCCGCCCGGACGATGTCAAGGTCAGCGGCAGGGGCGAGATCCTGGCCGCGGACGGCGAGGCCGTGCGGACCCTGGAGAACTGGTTCGAGAAAGCCGAGTACCGGCCGCTGACCATCGGCTGGTTCTACAACCAGATCGCCCGTGCGGTCATCCGGCTCGACCGCGAGGGCAAGCTGTTCACCGGCGACCCCGCCCGTCAGGTGAGCTGGCCCGGAGCCCCGGGCGTGCTGTTCCAGGTCCGGGACAAGCGCTCGGCGCTGCTGGCCATCCACCAGATCACCGAGCAGGGCGAGGGCAGTCCGCACGACCTCAACGGGAACGGAGTCGCCGACCCGGGCGAGTTCGGGCACTACTACCGGTTCCAGGAGATCGTCAAGGGCCGGCGTCTGATCCGGAACGCCAAGGGGGCCTGGGTCTTCGAAGGGGCACGCGTGCCCTTCGACGCCGAGGGCGTCCACCCGGTGGCCGACGACGCCGACACATACGCGCTGCCGGCCGGCTCCGTCGCCCGACGCGACTCCGAACAGTGCGACGAGTCGTACACCCGTGCCCTGACCTCGCTGCACCGTGTGTTCAACGGCCATCCGGAGGAGATGGACGACGCCGTCGGCCTCATGTACCAGATGCAGGTGCAGGCCAAGAAGCTGCTCGGCATCAAGGTGCCGGACGGCGGCGGCACGGTCGTCGGCCCCTCGTTCCAGTCCCCCGGCGTGCATTTCTGACCCCAAGAGAGGGCATCGACATGAACGACGACGGCATCCTGCGTCTGCACTGCAATGAGAACCCCTACGGTCCGCCGGACGGGGTCGTCGAGGCCGCCGCGGCGGAACTGGGCGAACGGTGCTCGGAGTACCCCGACTCCGGCTCACCCCGGCTGCGTGCCCGTCTGGCCGCGTACTACGGCGTCACCGAGGACATGGTGGAGGTCGGCAACGGCGCGGACGAGCTGGTGCTGCTCACCGCCCTGACGTTCCTGCGCCCCGGCGACGGCGTCCTGGTCACCGACTCGACCTTCCCCGGCTACGCCGCGGCCGCCGCGCTCGCCCGCGCCGAGGTCCGCAAAGTGCCGCTCACCGGACACCGTGTCGCGGTGGACGCGCTGACCGCGCAACTGGCGCAGGACGGGGTGCGGCTGGCCTTCGTCTGCAACCCGAACAACCCGACGGGAACCGTGCTCGAGGCCGCGGAGGTTGAGCAGATCATCGACCGGGCCGAGGCCGCCGGCGTGATACCCGTCTTCGACGAGGCCTACATGGAGTACGCCTCCCCGGCGTACGAGCACGCCGTGGGCGCGGTGCGTGCGGGGCGGCGGCTCATCGTGCTGCGCACCTTCTCCAAGATCTGGGGCCTCGCCGCGCTGCGGTCCGGCTACGCGCTCGGGCCCGGCGACCTCATCGCGAGGATCGCCGCCACGCACCGCACCCTGCCGTTCAGTGCCAACCGGGTCGCCCAGCAGGCGGCGGCCGCCGCCCTCGACCGGCCGGAGCACGTGGAGCTCAACCGTGCGCGCAACGCCGAGGCCCGTGAACTGCTATACGCGGGGCTGGAGTCGGCCGGTGTGGGCTTCGTCAGGTCGCAAACCAACTTCGTCCTCGTCGAGGCGCCCGGCGGCGGGGCCGAACTGGCCGGACGGCTGGCCGGGAACCACCGGATCGCCACCCGCGATCTGGGGATCTTCGGGCTGCCCGGACATCTGCGGGTCAGCGTCGGCACCCCCGAGCAGATGGAGCGGTTCTGCCGGGCGCTCGAGGCGGAGGTTCCCCGCCCGCCGGCCCACCGGATGCCCGGCAGCGGCCTGGGGTCCCCGCGCGGCGCCGAGGCGTTCCCCACCCTGGAACCGCAGGAGCCGGCCGCGATGTTCAACGGCTACGTCGGCGCGCACGTGGTGCTGGCGCTCACCGAACTCGGCGTCTGGGACCTGCTCGCCGAGGGCCCGCGGTCGCTGGACGACCTGCTCTCGCGGACCGGCGCGGACGAGCCCAGGCTCTCCGCCCTGCTGCGGGTCGGGGCGCTCCTCGGGCACCTCCGGCTCGACGCCGACAACGTGGAACTGACCGGTCCGGGGCGCGAACTCGTCCGGCATGCCGGTTACTTCACCTGGGGTGTCGGCGGTTACGGAGAGCTGATGAGCCGGCTGTCCGGTCTCGCCGAGGGCTCCGTGGCGTTCGGCCGTGAGGTGGGCAGGGACGGCAAGCGCATCGCGGTGGGCTCGGGCCTGGTGGGACGCACGATGATGCTGCCCGTCGAGGCGGAGGTCGCCGGGGCCATCGACTACACGTCGGTGGCGGATCTGGGGTGCGGTGACGCGTCGCGGCTGATCCGGCTGTGCGGCACGGACACCGCGCGGCGTGGCCTCGGCATCGAGGTGAACGCCTCGGCGGCCGAGACGGCGCGCCGGAGGATCGACGAGAAGGGGCTGTCGGACCGGCTCGGGGTGGTGCTGGCCGATGTGCTCGACCATGTCGACCAGCGGACGTTCCCCGGCATCGATCTGGTCACCAGCTTCCTGATGATGCACGACCTGTTCGAGCTCACCGGGGATCCGGCCGGAGTGATGCGCATGCTGCGCGACGTCTTCCCGGACGCGAAACACTTCATGATCGCGGACACGGTGGCGCAGGACTGGTCGGCCCACAGCGGGCCGGTGCCGGTGTTCTCCGCGGCGTTCGAGCTGGTGCACACCTTCATGGACACACCGGTGCTCGGACTCGACACCTATGAGAAGGCCTTCGCCGAGGCGGGGCTGCGGGTCGAGCGCCGGGAGCCGTTCGGCGCGCCGTCGACCTGGCTGTGGCTGCTGAGCACGGACCGGTAGAGGGGCTCATGACACGGGGCTGCCCGAGTGCGGATTCCGCACTCGGGCAGCCCCGTGTCATGGCCGGTTCAGTTCGCCAGAACCGCCTTCATCACGGATCCCGACGTCACCGCGGCCAGCGCCTCGTCCACCGACGCCAGAGGGTATGGGGTCACCAGTGCCTCCAGGTCGAACCGCGCGGACAGGGCCGGCAACAGCCTTATGTAGTCGACGAGATGGGCTCCGGTGAAGGCCCAGGAGCCGATGACGTCCAGCTGCCGGTAGACGATCTGGTGCGGATTGACGAGGGTGTCGCCCGCGTCCGTGTACTGGCCGACGACGAGGTAGGCACCGCCCCGGCGAGCCAGCCTCAGCCCCTGGGACACCGCGGCGGGCACTCCGGTGGCCTCGATGACGAGGTCGGCACCGCCTCCCCCGGTCAGTTCGCGCACCTGCTCCAGGACCTTGTCGGCGTCGCCGCCGACGATGTCGATGTGCTCGTCGCCGATGCGTGCCCGCCTCGCGAGGTCCAGCCGGGCGGCGGGTCCGCCGACGACGATCACCTTCGCGGCGCCGGAGAGCTGGGCGAAGGCGGCGGCGGCGAGGCCGACGGGACCGCTGCCCTGGACGACGACGGTCTCGCCCACGCGTACCGGCCGGCGGTCGTACAGGGCGTGCACCATGGTGGGGCCCGCGCAGGCCAGGGACATGGCGGCGAGCGGGTCGACGCCATCCGGCAGCCGGACCACGGTGGTGCCCTCCCGCAGGGCGATGTACTCGGCCCAGGCGCCGGAGAGCGCGGGCTGCTGTGTGGTGGGCCGGTTGACGCCGTACGTCCTGCGGTTCTCGCAGAGCGTCGGCTCCCGGTGCTGACGGCACGGCACACAGACGCCGCAGGCGATCGAGGACGCCCACATGACGGTGTCGCCCGCCTTCAGCGGGCGGCCCTCGGCGTCGTGGCCGGCCCCGGGCCCGGTCTCGTGGACCTTGCCGAGACCCTCGTGGCCGAGCACCAGGGGCAGGGGGATGTCGAGGTGCCCCTGGCTCAGATGGACGTCCGTGCCGCAGATCCCGCCGTAGTCGCACGCGACGACGAGTTCCCCCGGTCCCGCCGGCGGAACGTCGAAGGAACGCAGTACCGGCGGCTCACCGAAGCGTTCGAGGACCACCGCGCGGGCGCTGAGTGCCCCGTTCCGGGTGCTCATACCGGGCCTCCGACCCTGAGGTCGATCGGCTGGTCGCTGAACTCCAGCGGCGTCGTGTCCCGCCCGACGACGTACGAGGGCCGGGGCTCCCCGATGGGGACCGGGACGTTGGTGACGTCGTTGTACGTGGCGATCAGCAGCCGCCGCGGGAACGGCGACATGTTGGGCGCGGACCCGTGCACGATCTCCGGGTCGAAGAGGATGACCGATCCGGCGCGCCCCTTGGGGCTGACCATGCCGTGCCGGTCGACCAGCGCGCTCATCTGCTCGGGGCGCAGGGCTATGTCGTCCGGGTCGAGGTGCTGCGAGGAGCGCGTCGAGGCGTTGCGGAAGTCCCGGAGCTGCCCGGACCGGTGCGATCCGGGCAGGAAGATCAACGGCCCGTTGAACTCGGTGACTTCATCGAGGAAGAGGCCGACGTTGACCTGGCGCGGGGCGGCGAGGTTGTCGGCGAGCTTCCAGGCCAGGAAGTCCTGGTGCCATGCCCACTTGTCGCCGCCGAAGGCGGGCTTGGCGTTGATCTTGAACTGGTAGACGTAGAGGTCGTCCGACATCAGCTGCCGGGCGGGGCCCAGCAGGCGCGGGGTGCGCACCAAGCCGGCGAACTCACGGCGGCGCTCGTGCGAGGCGTAGACGGCGCGCACGGCGTCGCCGTTCTCCTCCAGGATGCGCTGCGGGCCCGGGGTCAGGCAGTCCGCGTCGAAGGCATCCTGCAGGGCGCCGACCTCGGCGGGATCGAAGAGGGAATCGAGGACCAGAAGGCCGGTCTCCTGGTACTGGGCGATCTGATCAGGACTGAGCTGCACTCTTTCCTCCACTTGCTTGCTTCATGACCAGTACAGGAGCCCGCCCTGCCCAGTGACGCCCAGGAAGAAGGACAGACTGATCCGACGGCCCTCGCCCTCACTCGCCCTGACCAGGTGGTAGTTGCGCGGGTCGAAGACGATCGCGTCGCCGGCCTCGGGACGTACGGCGGCCACGGGTTCGTCGGCGACCATCTCCTCGGCCCAGCCGTAGCCGTCGCGGTACTTCTCGTCGACCGGGCTCCAGCGGCGCCGGTAGACCCAGGTGTCGCCGCCGCCCTCGGGCATCGACAGATACCAGTTGAAGGCGAGCTGGCAGACGGGTTCGGTGTCCAGGGCCCCGGGCAGTTCCCGGACGATCTCGTCCCAGTGCATCTTCATGCCGGTGGAGATCTCCCGGATCATCCCGGCGAACAGCGGCCGGCCCTTGCAGGTCGCCGGTTCGACGGGTCCGGGCCAGGCGGAGCGGAAGCGCCCCACCGCATGGTCCAGCGGGTCGGTCCCGTCCAGCAGGACCTTCCTGACGGCGGCCGAGTCCTCGGCGTTGCGCCAGTACTCCTCGTTCAGCTCCCGGGCACCGTAGTAGTCGTAGGCCGCGGGTCCGAGTTTGGCCACCGGTGGGTAGACCACCTCGGCGTCGTAGGCGCCCAGCGGATGTTCGTCCAGCCCCCGCATGACCTCGGCGCACATCTCGGCCGAGCCGAAGCCCCGGATCCTCAGCGCGCCGAGAACACCGGAGGCGAGCCGCTGCAGATGATCGGGGCGCAGGTCGTCGGCGGCCTCGGCGTCGAACAGCGTGTAGATCGGGGAGCTGTTGCTGCTCACGTCCTCCAGCCGACGGGTATTTAATTCGACCACGCATTCCCCCAGTTCTCGCACTTCGGATGCTTCCGCATCACCTTCTTGCCAGCGGACACTAACAGCCGTGCGGCCGCGCGTCCCCCTTGTTAAGCAGTGCATAAAACAGCATGGAAGCGCGTTGACGGCACCCTCGCAGCGGAGCAGACTGCGCGAGTTACCAGGAATCGAAAGACAGCCGATGAGCGGAGTCCGCGTGAATGACATAACCGTCTGCATTGCCACGATACCGCCGCGCCGGGAGCATCTGGAAAAGGCACTCGCATCAGTGACGCGACAGACCCTCCAGCCCGCGTCGGTGGTCGTCGAGTACGACCATGAGCGGACCGGAGCGGCCGCCACCAAGAACCGGGCGCTGGCGAAGGTGACCACCGCGTGGACGGCGTTCCTGGACGACGACGACGAGTTCCTGCCGCACCACCTGGAACGGATCCGCGACTGCGCGGAGACGACCGGCGCCGATGTCGTCTACCCCATCCCGCGGGTGCCCCGGTACGAGAGCGGACGGGACCCGATGGGCCGCTACGAGGTCCCGTTCGACGAGGAGGAACTGCGCCGCCGCTCGTACATCCAGACCACCACGCTGGTGCGCACCGACCTGTTCAAGAAGGCCGGCGGGTTCCAGCTGCCCAAGGACTTCCCCGGCTGCCCGTTCGACGACTGGGGGGCCTGGCTGGCACTGCTGGACGTGGGGGCGAAGTTCGTGCACCTGCCGGAGGAGACGTTCATCTGGAACCACTGGGGCATGGGGCAGCCGGGCGTTCCGGGCAACACCTCGGGCATGGCCACCCGTTGGTGAGGAGCTCCGCACCGTGACAGCGGGCGCCGCCCGGTCCTCCGACCGGGCGGCGCCCGCTGTCGTGCTCCGGCTCATCTCCGTCCGGCCGGCCCCCAGGCGGCGTACTTCTCCAGCTCCCGGACGGCGCAGGCCGGGCCGTCCGTGCGGGCCGCACCGGCGGACAGCGCCGTCAGCGCGGCCCGGACCTTCGGGTCGGCCGCCAGGCCCGTGATCGTCTCGCGCAGTTCGGCGGCCGGGGCGGCGGGGTCCACCGCGACGCCGGCCCCCATGGCGACCAGCCGCGCGGCGATGGTCCGCTGGTCCCAGAACGACGGCACGAGCGCCATCGGCACCCCCAGGACCAGCGCCTCCAGCGCGGAGTTCATCCCGGCGTGCGTCAGGAAGACGTCCGCGTGCTCCAGGACCGCGGACTGCGGGACGTACCGGCGGGCCGTCACGTTCTCCGGCAGTTCGCCCAGCTCCGCGGGGTCGGTGTGCGAGGTCGCCAGGACGACGCACCACTCGGTGCTGGCGAACGCCTCGGCCACCGTCCTGAAGAACTCCGCCCCCCGCGTCGAGAAGGTACCGGTCGACACATAGAGCGTGGGGCCCTTCTCGATGCGGTCCCAGGGCAGCTCGCCGGGATCGTCGGCGGCTCCGGATCCACCGCGGTCGCCGACCGCCGGGCGCAGCGGTCCCACGAAGCGGTAGCGGTCGCCGAACGAGGCGTGCTCGGGCTGCAGTTCGGGGATGCTGTTGACCAGGACGAGCCCGGCCCGGGCGGCGGGGTCACGGACCGCGGGGTGGCGGCGCAGCAGCTGGGAGCGGCGCAGCAGCCGCACGGTCCGCGGTGCGGCGCGCCGGGCCACGTCCGCGAGGATGACCTCCTCGTTCAGGGCGTACGTCGCGTACATGGAGGCGCAGCGGGTCCCTGTCGCGCGTGCCGCGTCGGCGCCCCAGGGAGCCATCGCGTCGGCCACCACCACATGCGGGCGGGCCCGGCCGATCTCCTCGGCGAGCCGGGCGGCCAGTCGGCCGCGTTCGTCCGCGGTCCGGCGCCGGGTCGCCCGTGCGGCCCGGGCCGAGGCGGCGATGCCAGGGGCGGGCGGGGGTTTCCCGGCGCTGGCCCTGGGCTCGATCGCGACCTCCGTGACCTCGCACCCCACGGCGCGGAACGTCTCGGCGAACGGCGGGCAGACCGCCACCGTCACCTCGTGTCCGCGGTCCGTCAGTTCGGCGGCGAGTGCCGCCATGGGAGACACGTGCCCATGCAGCGGAAAGGGCGCGAGCAGCATTCTGTTCATTTCATGCGACTCCTTGTCTCGGCCCGGCGAAGAAATTCAGAATGCTCTCGTTCACCATTTCCGGGGATTCGAGGTATCCGTAATGCCCGGCCCGCTCGATCACTTCGAATGTGGCCCCCGGAATGGCGTCGGCGAGTTCACGCCCGTGTTGCGGCGGGGTCAGCAGGTCGTCGGCGAATGAGAGGACATGGCAGGGGACGCGTATCGCCGCATAGGCGGCCATGCGGTCCGGCATCGGTTCCAGCGCGGTCTGGGCGCGGACCCCGGGGGCCCGGTGGCGGCCGGACAGTGCGAAGAGGTCGAGCCAGTCGGTCGCGGCCTGGTCGTCGCCCAGGGTGTGCGGGGAGAGCGACTGCATCGCCTGCACCACCGCCCGGTAGCCGGGCGGCAGTTCGGCACCGGAGTCGTGCAGTTCGGCCTCGGCCCTGGCCAGTGCGGCACGCAGCGCGTCGCCGCGGCCCCGGCCGGCCATGAACACCGCCCCGCGCACCAGCTCGGGCCGGGCCAGGGCGAGTTCCTGGGCGACATAGGAACCGAGCGAGGTGCCGACCAGCCGCACGGGGCCGAGGCCGAGGTGCTCGATCAGTCCGGCGGTGTCCGCGACCATGTCCCCGACGGTGAACCCCTCGGGGCATTCGTCGGTCGGCGGGATCCCCCGGTTGTCGAAGGTGATCACCCGGTACCCGGCCGCCTTCAGCGCGGGGACCTGATGGGTGTGCCAGATGCGGCCGGTCCCGGCCGTCCCCATGATCATCACGACCGGCTCCCCGGAGCCGACGTCCTCGTAGTGCAGCCGTATTCCGTTCACCGGTGCCACCGGCATGCCGGCCTCCGTTCTCCGTGTGGTGCCGTGTCCATGGATGTGCCGCTCACCGGTCGCCGTCCAGGACCTGGGTCCGCAGTCCGGGCGCCGCGGCGATCTCCGCCCGGGTGAACCGGTCGGTGACCCAGCGTCCGGCCGAGAACAGCCGTGTCTGGTCGGCGTGGTGGGGCGATGTGGGGTCGGTGGACTGCCCGTAGGTAAGCAGGGTGACCGCGCGCGGTCCGCGTCCGCCGGGGAACTCCACGACCTGGATGAAGCTGGAGCCGTGGACCACCTCGGTGTTGCCGAGCTTCGGGTCCCACACCGGGGTGATCACGTCGAGCACCCCGAGCACGTGCGGTGCTCCGTGAATGGGGATGCGTTCCCCGTCGCGGGTCACGTACTGGTGGTCGCCGAGCCGTCCGTCGAGCGGGATACCGGCAGCGTTCAGCTCGGCCGCGGCGTCCCCGAACGCCTTCTGCACCTCGGCCCGTTCGTAGGACAGCCCGTTCGGGGTGCCGACCGGGTCGGCCGCGTCGAACGGGGTGCGCCAGGGGCCGCCCGGCACCGCGGCCAGCCGGGCGACGAAGCGGGCGAAGAGCAGCGACCCCCTGCTGTCCGTGCCGTAGGTGCCGTCCCACCCGGCCAGTGCGGCGCAGCCCGCGGTCACGTCGACGGGTCCGCCGGCCGAGGGGGCCCGTCCGCCGGGGAAGGCCTCGCACATCCGGACGGTGTCGGGCCCGATCAGCGTGGCGACCCGGCTGTGGTCAGCGAACAGTGTCTGTTGCATGCTCCGCAGCGAGAAGCCCTTGCCGGGCATCCCGTCCGTGCCCGCCAGCCTGCGCTCGGTGGCGGTGACGGCCTCCTGGGTGCGGGCGGAGCGCGGTGTCGCCGTGTTCCCCACGACCCGGGGGTAGCCGGTCAGCGGGGCGCGGGGGTTGGTCAGCCACGGGCTGTCGTTGGCGTTGAGGACGTAGTCGTCCCGGGTCTGGGTGGGGAGCGCCGAGGGACCGAGGATCCCGGGCTGCACCGCCTCGGGGTCGTTGCCCCAGGCGCACTCCCCTCGCCCGCCGTCGAGGATGGGGATGCCGCTCGCCGGGAAGACCTGGCGGCCCAGCGGTGTGCTGCACTTCTCCGCGAGCGCGTCGGTGACGTTCGGGACGACCTGCAGGTCCGCGTAGAGCGCGCGGCCGCGGCGGTCCGTGGCCACGGTGTTGACCCAGGGCAGCCCCTGGGTGCGGGCGAGGGCGCCGCGGACCTGGTCGGTGTCCTTGGCCCGGTCCAGGCCGAGCCAGCTGTTGAGCAGGCGCAGGTTGCCGTGGTTGGGGTCGTCGAGCGAGTACGCCGTGGTCCCCCAGGGCAGCGGGACTCCGGGGCCGGCGTTGACGACGGGTCCGTAGCGGGTGGACCACAGGGTCCGTCGCACGGTGCCGGTCGTGCCGTCGACCCGGCGGACCGGGACGGAGATCTCGGCCGAACGCATGCGTTCCGGCTTGCCGTCGACGTAGTAGCTGGTCGGGTCGCCGGGGACGACGGGGACCTCGTGGAGTCCGAAGGTGGCGGCGGTGGCCACGGTGTGGCTCCAGGCGACGTTCTCGTTGTGGCCGATGGCGACGACGGGCAGACCGAGCAGCGAAGCCCCCGAGACGTTGAGCTTTCCGGGGATGGTCAGCTGGCTCTGCCAGAAGCGGCGGGCGCCCTGCCAGGGGTAGTGCGGATTGCCCAGCAGCACGCTGCCGCCGGAGGCGGAGCCGCGCTCGCCGACCGCGATGGCGTTGCTGCCCAGGCCCTGGTCCTGCCGGTCCGCCCGCAGCGCGCGCACCATGCGGGCGGCGGACGGGCCCGCGCCGGTGTCGCGCGCGGCGGCCGCCGTCGGGGGCTGTGCGCCGACGATGCCGTCGATGGCGCTGCCGGCCCCGGAGACGGTGGCGATCGCGTGCATGTGCCGGTAGACGTCGAGTTCGGTGATGGGCCGCACCCAGGCGGCGCCCCGGCAGGCCGGGTCGCCGATGCCGTCGGCGCCCGTCTCGCGCAGATAGCGGTTGTAGCCGGCCGCGTAGCCGCGGACGAGCTGGGCGACCTCGGGCTCCGGGCCGGTGGGCGGCGCGCTGTGCGCGATCCGCTCCACCACACCGCTCGCCTCGACGCCGCGGAAGTAGAGGTCGCTGTTGAGACTGTCGAAGGCCGCGCCGAGAGCCGGGTTGGCGGCGGAGTCCGCGCCCAGGTGGCGGGAGCGGTCCCCGCGCACGGTCAGGTAGACGTCGGCGAGCGTGCAGATGTTGTCCTTGGCCGCCGCGTAGCCGTAGCCGATGCCCAGCCCCCGGTAGTCGGAGGCCTGGATGTGCGGAATGCCGTACTCGGTGTAGCGGATGACGACGTCGGTGGTGCGGGAGCCCTGGTCGGCCGAGGCGGGCACCGTGGCGGGCACTGCCGCCGAGACGAGGGCGAGCAGGCCGACGACCACCGTGCGCAGCCGTGCCGCCGAAGGTGTTCTCGGGAATGCCATGGGCTGGGAAAACCTCTCTCATCACGCCGTGCGGGCGCCGCACGGCGGCCGGGGCCGCCCGCCGTTCCCGGCGGGCGGCAGCCGTCGTTCTGCCGTCCGGGTCGGTGTCAGGCCGCGCCGTCCGCGCCCTCCATCGCCGCTATCAGGCTCTTGGGGCGCATGTCGGTCCAGTTCCGGTCGATGTGGTCGAGCGCGGTTCGGCGGTCGGTCTCGGCGAGCTCGACGTGCCAGCCGTCGGGCACCTCGGCGAAGGCCGGCCACAGCGAGTACTGGCCCTCGTCATTGATGAGGACGAGGTAGGTGCCGTCGTTGTCCTCGAACGGGTTGGTGCTCATCTCCGGTGTCCTCCTGGGTCGGTGTACTGCGGTGGTACGGGCGGTGAGGTCACCGCCCGGGTTCAGAGGGCGCTTCGCAGCGCCTTCCCGATGGCGGCGAGCGCCTCGGGGTCGGAGAGCATCGCGCCGTGCGTGGCGTCGATGTCGTGGTTGTGGACGGTGCCCGCGGCGAGGGGCCGCCAGGCGTCCACCGTCATCAGCCGGCGGACCTCCTCGGGGAGGGGGGCTCCCGGGGTCTGGCCGAGGGCGCTGAAGAACATCAGATCGCCCCCGAAGAGCGCGGGGTCGAAGGTGCCCATCAGCCGGTCGTTTCCCGCGTAGACACGCATCACCCCCTTCAGGCCGCGCTCGCCCAGGGCGGCCATCGGGTGGTTCTCCCGCTCCAGATGGCGTGCGTAGCGGGCGACGAGGCCGTCGATGTCGTCCCGCAGTTCCCGCGGGTCGAACGCGAAGCCGGGCAGCAGGGAGCCGGCGAGCAGTTCGTCGTCCGACTCGGCCGGGGCGACGAGGCCCGCGGCCGGCGGGTAGGCGTCGACGACGGCCAGCAGGCTCACCTCTTCGCCGAGGCTCTCCAGGCGGGTGGCCACGGCGTGCGCGGCCAGGCCGCCGAAGGACCAGCCGAGCAGCCGGTAGGGCCCCGAGGGCTGGACCTCGCGGATGATTCCCGCGTAGTCGTCGGCCAGTTCGGCGAGGGAGGACGGCATGGCGTCCGGGTCGCTCAGGCCCCGGGCCTGCAGCCCGTAGAGGGGCTGGTCGGGGTCCAGGTGGCTGAGCAGCCCGGCGTAGCTCCAGCTGGTGCCGGAGCCCGGGTGGATGCAGAACAGCGGGGGGCGGCCGCCGCGCGGTCGCAGCGGCAGCAGGGTGGTGAACGGGTCCCTGGTGGTGTCGGAGGCGATCTCCCGGGCCAGGCCGGCCACGGTGGGCTCCTCGAAGACGCTGCGTACGGACAGGTCGACGCCGAAGGTGGCGCGGATCCGCTTCACGAGCTGGGTGGCGAGGAAGGAGTGCCCGCCGAGGTGGAAGAAGTCGTCGTCCACGGCCACCGCGGTCAGGCCGAGCATTTCGGCGAACAGCCCGCTGAGGATCTGCTCCTCGGGGGTGCGCGGGGCGCGGTCGGGGTCCTGGTCCGAGTCGGGTTCGGGCAGCGCCCGCCGGTCGAGCTTTCCGTTGGGTGTGAGCGGCAGGGACTCCAGTGGGACGAAGGCGGCCGGCACCATGTGGTCGGGCAGGCTGCGCCCGAGGTGGGCGCGGAGCGCGGCGGTGTCCGCCAGACCTCCGGGCGCCGGAACCACGTACGCCACCAGCCGCTTGCCGGCACCGTCCGCGAGCGCCACCACGGCGGCCCGGGCCACCGAGGGGTGGCGGCCGAGCACGGCCTCGATCTCGCCCGGTTCGACGCGGAAGCCGCGGATCTTCACCTGCTGATCGGCCCGGCCCGCGTACACCAGCCGGCCCTCGGTGTTCCACCGGACCACGTCGCCGGTCCGGTACATCCGCTCCCCCGGGGTGCCGAACGGGCAGGCCACGAACCGCTCGGCGCTGGCCCCGGGCCGCCTCAGGTAGCCTCGGGCCAGACCTGCTCCGGCGATGTACAGCTCGCCGTCGACGCCGGGTGCGACCGGGCGCAGTGCGGGGTCCAGGACGTACATCCGGGCGTTGGTGACCGGACCGCCGATGTCGGGCGCCGCCGCCCACCGGGCGGGGTCGCCGGGCAGCACCCGGCCCGTCATGACGTGGGTCTCGGAGGGGCCGTACTGGTTGTGCAGCCGTCGCCCGGGGCGGGCGAAGAAGGCGCGCATCGTGTCGTTGGGGATCAGGGCCTCGCCCGACTGCACGACGTCGCACAGTGCGGGCAGTTCGAGGCCGAGTTCGCCGGCGGCCCGGCACACGGCGTCGACGACGAGGTTGGGGGCGAAGAGCTCCTGCACCGCGTGGCGGTCGAGCCACCTCACCAGCTGGTCGGCGTTCCTGCGGGTCTCCTCGGGGCACTCGACGAGCGTCTTGCCGTACAGGAGGGCCGAGCACATCTCCTGGAGGGAGCCGTCGAAGCTGATCGGCGCGTACTGGGCGGTGACCTTGCCCGGTGCGTGCGGCACGACGGTGTGCTGCCAGGTGACCAGGTTCACCATGCCCTCGGCGCGCATGTGCACGGGCTTGGGCCGTCCGGTGGAGCCCGAGGTGTAGATGACGTACAGGGGGTGGTCGGGCAGCAGCGGGACACGCCGTTCGTGCGCGTCGATGTCACGGTCCGGGCGGGAGGCGAGGCGGCGGGCGACGACCGGGTCGTCGATGATCAGCAGCGAGCGCTGCGCCGGGCCGTCGGGCAGTGCCGCGGCGACGGCCTCGTCGGTCACCACGACGTCCGGTGCGGCGTCGTCGAGCATGTACGCGATGCGGTCGGCCGGGTAGGCCGGATCGACGGGTACGTAGACGGCGCCCGCCTTGAACACCGCCCAGACGGCCGTGATCAGTTCGAGGGAACGGGGCAGCGCCACGGCCACCCGGTCCTCGGGACCGACCCGCCGGGCCATGAGGTCGCGGGCTATCCGGTTGGCCGCCGCGTTGAGTTCGGCGTAGCTGATCCGCCGTTCGCCGTCGATGACGGCCGTCGCGTCGGGGGTGCGTGCCACCTGGTCCTCGAAGAGCTGCGGCAGACTGCGCCAGGGCACGACGGCGTGGGTGTCGTTCCAGCCCTGGAGCACCTGGTGGCGTTCGTGCGGCTCCAGGATGTCGAGCTGCCCTGTCCTTCGGGTGGGGTCGGCGGTCACGGCGTCGAGCACCCGCAGCAGCCGGCCGGCCATGCTCCGCACGGTCTCCTCGTCGAACAGATCGGCGCTGTAGCCGACCGACGCGGTGAGGAGCCGGGTGCCGTCCGAGCCGCGGAGCTGTTCGGCGAAGGAGAAGACGAGGTCGAACTTGGCCGCTTCGATGCCCACGTCGCGGCGGGACGAGGAGAGCCCCGGCAGGTCGACTCCGGCGACGGCGGACGCCTGGTCGTTGTTGTCGTACGACAGCTGCACCTGGTACAGCGGGTGGCGGGCCAGCGAGCGGCCAGGATTGAGCACCTCGACGAGCCGGTCGAACGGCACGTCCTGGTGCGCGTAGGCGGCGAGGTCGGTTGTGCGGACCCGGGTGAGGAGGTCCTTGAACGTCGGGTTCCCCGAGGTGTCGGTGCGCAGCACCAGTGAGTTGACGAAGAAGCCGACGAGTTCGCCGACGGCGTCGTCGGTGCGTCCGGCGACCGGGGTGCCGATGGGGATGTCGTGGCCGGCGCCGAGATGCCCGAGAAGGGTGGCCAGGGCCGCCTGGATCACCATGAACGGCGTGGTCCGGGTGGAGCGGGCGAGCCGTTCCACGGCGGTGTGCAGGGCGGCCGGGACCTCGAACTCGACGCTTCCGCCGCGGTGGGTGGAGACGGTGGGGCGCGGCCGGTCCGCGGGCAGCGGGAGCTCCTCCGGGAGGTCGGTCAATGCGGCGCGCCAGTAGGCCAGTTGGCGTGCGATGGGTGACTCGGGGTCGTCCTCGGTGCCGAGCACCTCGCGCTGCCAGAGGGTGTAGTCGGCGTACTGCACGGGCAGCGGGTTCCACTGCGGGGCGACACCTGCCGCGCGTGCGGCGTAGGCGGCGGTGAGGTCGCGTACGAGCAGGGGCATGGACCAGCCGTCCCCGGCTATGTGGTGCATCAGCAGGAACAGCACGCGTGCGTCGTCACCGGTCTCGAACAGCCAGGCCCGCCAGGGGACTTCGGCTCCGAGATCGAACCGGTGCCCGGCGGCCGCGGCCAGTCGCGCGTCGATACCCTCGGCGGCGACCCGCTCCACAGTCAGCTCGGGACGGGCCGTATCCGGGTCCAGGACGCGCTGGTGGGGGCCTTCGTCGTCCTCCGCGAAGACCGTGCGCAGGGCCTCGTGCCGGTCCGCCACGTCGGCCAGGGCGGCGCGGAGCGCGTCCGCGTCGAACGGGCCGGAGAGGTCGAGGGCGGCCGGGATGTTGTACGTGGGATTGGCGCCCTCGACCTTGTTGAGGAACCAGAGGCGCTGCTGGGCGTAGGACAGGGGCATCCGGGCGGGGCGCGGATCGGCGCGGTGCACACTCGCCCGGGCGGAGCCGGCCGCGCGGTCCAGGTGCGCGGCCAGACCGGCCACGGTGGGTGCCTCGAAGAGTTCGCGGATGGAGAGTTCCACACCCAGTGCCGTACGGACGCGGCTGGCGAGGCGGGTGGCGAGGAGGGAGTGGCCGCCGAGTTCGAAGAAGTCCTCGTCCACGCCGGGCCGTTCGATGCCGAGCACCTCGGCGAAGAGGGTGCAGAGGATCTCCTCGCGGGGATCGCGCGCGCCGCGGGCCCCCTCGCCCGCCGCGTACACCGGTGCGGGCAGGGCGCGGCGGTCGAGTTTGCCGTTACCGGTCAGCGGGATGGCCTCCAGCCCCACGAACGCCGCCGGGACCATGTACTCCGGAAGCCGGGCAGCCACATGCTCACGCAGCCCCACCCCATCCACCACACCGTCCGACGTCACCACATACGCAACGATCCTGCGGTCACCCACACGATCCTCACGCACCGAAACAGCACACTGCACCACACCCCGGAAACCGGAAACCACCGCCTCGATCTCACCCAGCTCAATACGGAAACCCCGCACCTTCACCTGATCATCAGCACGCCCCAGATACTCCAGCCCACCACCCACCACCCACCGCGCCACATCCCCCGTCCGATACAAACGCGAACCCGCCGGCCCGAACGGATCAGCCACAAAACGCTCAGCCGTCAACCCCGCACGATTCACATAACCCCGAGCCAACCCCGCACCCGACACATACAACTCACCCACCACACCCACCGGAACCGGCCGCAGAAAACCATCCAGCACCCGCACCCGCAAATCATCCAACCCCACACCCACCAAACTCCCACGACCACCCCCCACCAACGACTCATCCAACTCCAACAACGTCACATGAACCGTCGTCTCCGTAATCCCATACATATTCACCAGCACAGGACCACCCACCCCACGACGCGCATACCACTCCCCCAACCGCCCCAACTCCAAAGCCTCCCCACCAAACACCACGAACCGCAGCACCAACCCCTCACCCAGCCCCGGATCCTCCCCCTCCGCCTGCATCAACTGATAAAAAGCCGACGGCGTCTGACTCAACACCGTCACCCCCTCATCAACCAACAAACGCAGAAAACGATCCGGCGCCCGACTCACCTCAAAAGGCACCACCACCAAACGCCCACCATGCAACAACGCACCCCACAACTCCCACACCGAAAAATCAAACCCATACGAATGGAACAACGTCCACACATCACCCGGACCGAACCCGAACACACCCCCCGTCGAAGAGAACAACCGCACCACATTCCGATGCGACACCACCACACCCTTCGGACGCCCCGTCGAACCCGACGTATAAATCACATACGCCGGAAAATCACCACCGACCCCCACACCACCCACCGGCGCCCCCGCATCCCACACCGCCGACGGCAACCCCTCCACCACCAGAACAGGACACACATCCCCCACAATGAAATCCACCCGCTCCCGCGGATAATCCGGATCCACCGGAACATACGCACCCCCCGCCTTCAACACACCCAGCACACCCACCACCAAATCCACCCCACGCGGCAGAACCAACGCCACGAAATCCCCCGCACCCACACCCCGCTCACCCAGCCAGAAAGCCAACCGCCCCGCACGCGCATCCAACTCCGCATACGTCAACGACTCACCACCACACACCACAGCAACCGCACCCGGAGCACACCTCACCCGCTCCTCGAACAACCCCACCAACGACACACCACCAACACCCTCAACCTCAGCAGCCCCCACACCACCCCCCAACCCCAACAACCCCTCACGCTCACCCGGCAACAACACCTCAACCCGACCCACACCCACCCCCGCAACATCAGGAACGGAGACGAGGACCTGGACGACCCGGTCGAGTACGGCTTGCGCCTCGTCGGGGCCGAAGGCGTCGGGGCGGTGGTCCAGGCGGAGCGAGAGGGTCTCGCCGGGGCCGGCGATCAGCGCGAGCGGGTAGTGCGTGGCGTCGTGTCCGGCCACCCTGGTCACCCGCAGCCCGGTGCCGTTCCCGGGCGCACCGCCGCCCTGACCGCCGGACGGGTAGTTCTCGAACACCACGAGGGTGTCGAAGAGCTGTCCCCGCCCGCCGAGTCCGGACTCGGCCTGGATGTCCGGGAGCCCGATGTGCTGATGGGCCATCATGCGGGTCTGCTCGTCCTGAAGCCGTCGCAGGTAGTCCGCCACGGGTTCGCCGGCACGCAGCCGGACCCGCATGGGCACGGTGTTGATGAACAGACCCACCATGCCCTCGATGCCGTCGACCTCGGAGGGCCGGCCGGACACGGTGATGCCGGTGGTGACGTCGTCCCGGCCGGTGAGGCCGGCCAGGACGAGCGCCCAGGCCCCCTGCACCAGGGTGTTGAGGGTGATGCCCCGCTCACGGCCCCACGCGGTGAGCCGCGCAGTCTGCTCGGCGGACAGTTCGGTGTGCAGCTGCCCCGGCGCCACGGCCACGTCGCCGATCCCCGGCGCGACCAGGGTCGGCCCGTCGGTTCCGGCGAGCGCCTCGCGCCAGGCGGCACGGGCGACGTCGCGGTCCTGACCGGCCAGCCACGCCAGGTAGCCGCGGAACGGCCGGACCATGGGCAGCTCCCTGGCCACACCCCGGCCCGCGTAGAGACCGAGCAGTTCGCGCCAGACGATCGGCAACGACCATCCGTCCATCAGAATGTGATGGAACGTCAGAACGAAGCGGTGGCTGGAGTCACCCTGCCGCACCAGCGCGCAGCGCAGCAGCGGCGGCTCGGCCAGGTCGAACCGGCGGCCCCGCTCCTCGTCCACCACCGCGTCGGCTGCGGCAGCACGTCCGGCCGCGGGGAGCTCGGTCAGGTCGACGTCCCGCCAGGGCAGCTCGACCTGGCGCGGCACGATCTGCGCGCTGCGGCTGAGTCCCTCGTAGCGGAAGCCGGCCCGCAGGTTGCCGTGCCGGGCGAGCAGTCCGCTCGCCGCGGCGCGCAGCGCCTCCCGGTCGAGGGGACCCTCCAGGTCCACCACGAGCTGGGCGGCGTACACGTCCGGCGCCGTCTCGTCGTAGACGCTGTGGAAGAGCATTCCCTCCTGAAGCGGCGACAGGGGCAGTATGTCCTCAAGGCCGGACTGGCTCATTTCGTCATCCTCCACTCGGCTTCCAGCAAGTCGATCTCGCTCTGGTCCAGCTCGGACAGCGCCACGTCGGACGGGGTGTGGCCGCCTGCCTCGGGGCGTTCCGTGTGATCGGCCAGCGCCCGCAGTGCCCGGATCCAGGCGTCGGCGAGTGCGCGTATGCCGGCTTCCTCGAACAGGCCGCGGGGCCACACCCAGTGCGCCTGGATCTCGGGCCCCTCGGCCCGGTCCCTGGTGGCCGCGGCGATCTCCAGTTCGTGCGGCATGCGCATGGCCGGGTCCTGTCCGCCGATGCCGGCGAGGTCACCCAGCACCGCCCAGTCCCCGGCGGACTCCGTGCGGCCGCCGTCCTGTGCGCCGCGCGACTCGGACTCGCCGCCACGCCCGAGGTAGTTGAAGCCGACCTGCGGGTGCGGCAGCGCGGCCAGGCCGGGTCCGGTGCGGGGGTTGAGGTAGCGCAGCGCGCCGTACCCCATCGCGTGGTCCGGCGCGGACCTGCGGCGCTCCTTGATCTGCCGGAGCACTTCGCCGGCGGCGGGGCCTCCGGCCATCGCCTCGGCCACGTCGTAGGTTCCGGCGTCGAGGAGGACGGGGGCCATCGCCGCGAACCAGCCCATGGTGCGGGACACATCCGTGCCGGCGATCACGTCCTCCTCCCGGCCGTGCGACTCGACGTCCACCAGCACGCCTCCCTGGGCGCTGCCGTGCTGTTCGGCGAGCGCCAGGGTCAGGGCGGCGAGCAGCACATCGTCGACGCCCGCGTAGAACGCCTCGGGGATGCTGGTGAGCACGGCCCGGGTCACGTCCGCCGGCACGGTGACCGACACCACCTCCGCGTGCTCGTTGGTCTCGCTGTCCCAGTCGCGCCCGGCCCGGTCGATCAACGGCCGGGCTTCCTTCAGCAGGCCGGTCCAGTAAGGGAGTTCGGCCTCGCGCTCGGGGGTGCGGGCCCAGCTCTCCAGCCGGTGCGCCCACTGGCGGAAGGAGGTGCCGACCGGCTGGAGCCGCGGCGTCCGGCCCTCGGTCACGTCCTGCCAGGCCTCGGCGAAGGCGGGGAGCAGGGCGGCCCAGGACACCGGGTCGACCGCGAGGTGATGGGCGTCGACAAGGACGAATCCCGGCTTGTCGGGTCCGCGGTCGAACCAGACCACCTGGAGCATGAGTCCCTGTTCCGGGCTGAGCCGCTCGCGGGCGGCCCGGGTGTGCCGGGCCATCTCGGCCAGCGCCGCCCGGTCGTCGGGGCCTCGCAGCTCCACCCGCCGCAGGCAGTCCTCGGCCCGCACCGCACCGGGCTCCAGGACCTCCATGCGCCATCCCTCGCCCGCTCCGGGGCCGTCGGCCGGTGTGCCGGGTTCCGTCGTCACCCGCAGACGCAGCGCGTCGTGGTGGTCGAGGAGTGCCTGGACGACCGCCCGGAGCGGCTCCTCGTCGCAGCCGACGGGGGCCTGGAGCAGTCGCCATTGGTTCAGCCGGGAGAAGGGGCCGCCGAGTTCGGCGAAGTGATGCATGATCGGCGTGAGCGGCATCTCGCCGGTGCCCGCGCCCTCCTCCTCGTAGGCGTGGTCCACCGCCTCGGCGGCGGTGCCGGCGAGTGCGGCCACGGTGCGGCGCTCGAAGATGTCCTTCGCGGAGACGATCAGGCCCGCCCGGCGGGCCCGGCTGGCCAGCTGGATGGACATGATGCTGTCGCCGCCGAGGGCGAAGAAGTCGTCGTCGATGCCCACCCGTTCGAGCCCGAGCACCTCGGCGTAGAGGGCGCACAGGGCCGTCTCCCGTTCGCCGCGCGGGTCCCTGCCGGTCGCCGCGGCGTCGAAGTCCGGGGCGGGCAGCGCCTTGCGGTCGATCTTCCCGTTGGGAGTGAGGGGGAAGGCGTCCAGCACCAGCAGCGCCGCGGGGACCATGTACTCGGGCAGCCTCGCGGCCAGGTGGCGGCGAAGCTCGTCCGGATCGGCCGGCACGTCCGCGGTCACGGGGGTCGCGTACCCGACCAGGCGACGGCTGCCATGTCCGTCGACGTCGACCACGACCAGGCACTGGGAGACCTCTGGGTGACCGGAGAGCGCCGCCTCGATCTCGCCGAGTTCCACCCGGAACCCACGGATCTTCACCTGGTCGTCCGCGCGCCCGACGAACTCGAGGTCTCCGGCGGCGTTGCGGCGCACCAGGTCACCCGTGCGGTACATGCGGGCGCCGGTGGCGCCGAACGGGTCCGGGACGAACCGCTCCGCGGTCAGCACCGGCCGGCGCAGATAGCCCCGGCCGAGCCCGTCACCGGCGAGGTACGCCTCTCCGACGATGCCGTCGGGCACCGGGGCGAGCCCGCTGTCAAGGACGTAGAGGCGGTCGTTGGGTATGGGCCGGCCCGCGTCGGGGGCGGTGTCGCCGAGCAGCGGGTCGCTCATGGTGGTGAGCACGGTGGACTCGGTGGCGCCGTAGACGTTGACGACCCGCACTCCGGCACGCGCCCACTGCGCCGCCAGCTCGGCGGAGAACGACTCCCCGCCCATCAGCACCCCGCGCAGGGTGGGTGTGGTGTCCGGGTCGAGGGTGCTGAGCAGCGTCGGCGGGATCGTCACATGGGTGATCCCGTCCCGGCGGATCAGTTCGGCCAGTTCGTCCCCGCCGGTGTGGCCGCCGACCGGCCCGAGCACCATGGTGGTGCCGGTGAGCAGCGCCATCACGAAGTCGCCGATGGCGGCATCGAAGTTGGGCGAGACCAGTTGGAGCAGCCGGCTGTCGGCGTCCAGGCCGAACTTCTCGGCGTGGCCGACCGCCAGACCGGAGAGACCGGAGTGCGGGACCATCACGCCCTTGGGCCGGCCGGTGGAGCCCGAGGTGTAGACCGTGTAGGCCAGGTGCGACGGGTGCGCCGGCGCGTTCCGTTCCCGGTCGGTGGGGTCGGTGACCGGCTCCCGGTCCAGGGCGCGCGCGGTGTCGGGGTCGTCGACGATCAGCCGGCGGGCGTCCGTGCCGGGCAGCAGGCCGGCCAGTGCACCGGTCGTCACCAGCAGGTCGGGCCTGGCGTCGTCGAGCATGAACTTCAGGCGCTCGGACGGGTAGTTGGGGTCGATGGGTAGGTAGGCGGCTCCCGCCTTGAGGAGGCCGAGCAGGGCCGCGACGAGGTCCGCGGTACGGGGCAGGGCGACGGCGACGAACTGCTCGGGCCGTGCGCCCAGCGCGATGAGCCGGTGGGCGAATCGGTTGGCCCGCTCGTTCAGCTGCGCGTACGTCAGCACGGTGCCCTCGTCCACCACGGCCGAATGGTCCGGGGTGCGGGCGACCTGCGCCTCGAACAGGTCGGCCCAGGTGCCGCCCGGCAGGTCGCGGGCGGTGTCGTTCCAGCCCTCGATCAGCCGGTGCCGTTCCTGGGGGGCCAGTACGTCGATCCGGTCCACCGGCTGGTCCGGGTCGTCGAGGACCGCGGCGAGCAGCCGCTGGAACCGTTCGACGAGGGAGCGGGCCGTCGCGGCGTCGAAGAGGGCGGTGCTGTACTCCAGGAGGGCGGAGAGCCCGGCGGGGTCGCCGTGCTCGTCGTGCCGCTCCCCGAAGCCGAAGAGCAGGTCGAAGGTGGCGGCTCCGGTGGACACCGGGTGGGGTGTCGCGGTGAGACCGGGGAGCTCGACCGGTTCGCCGCCCGGTGCGCGGTCGGCGCCCGCGAGCGACAGCATGACCTGGAAGAGCGGGTGCCGGGCGAGGGAGCGCTGCGGGTTGACCGTGTCGACGAGGCGTTCGAAGGGGATGTCCTGGTGGGCGTAGGCGGCGAGGTCCGTCTCCCGTACCCGGCCGACCAGTTCGGCGAAGGTGGGGCTGCCGGAGAGGTCGTTGCGCAGGACGAGTGTGTTGACGAAGAAGCCGACGAGGTCGTCCAGGGCGTCGTCCGTGCGTCCCGCGATCGGAGTGCCGATGGGGATGTCCGTGCCGGCTCCGAGCCGGGAGAGCAGGGAGGTGACGGCGGCCTGCAGGACCATGAAGGTGCTGGCCCGGTGCCGTCGCGCGAAGGCCGTCAGCTGCTCGGTGACCGCCTGCGGGACGGTGAACTCGATGGTGCCGCCGTCGTAGGAGGCCACGGCCGGCCGGGGACGGTCGGTGGGCAGCCCCAGCTCCTCCGGAAGCTCCCGCAACTGCTCCTTCCAGTACTCCAGCTGCCGCGAGACATGACTCCCTGGATCGCTCTCCGACCCGAGGATCTCCCGCTGCCACACCGTGTAGTCCGCGTACTGCACCGGCAACGCCGCCCACGA
This sequence comes from Streptomyces sp. NBC_01363, assembly GCF_026340595.1. Classification (GTDB taxonomy): domain Bacteria; phylum Actinomycetota; class Actinomycetes; order Streptomycetales; family Streptomycetaceae; genus Streptomyces. The sequence continues at coordinate 4,492,191 of NZ_JAPEPF010000001.1, read as the reverse complement.
CGGCGCACCCCCCTCGCACCGGGCCGCATACGCACGGCTCAGGTCCCGCGTCAGCACCGGCATCGACCAGCCGTCCACCGCGATGTGATGCATCACCAGCAACAGCACATGCTCCTCGGCACCCACCCCGAACAGCACCGCCCGCAACGGCACATCCACCGACAGGTCAAAACCCCGCCGCGCACACGCCTGCAGACGATCCGTCAGCTCGGCCTCGACGACGGACACCACCTCAAGACCGGCCACTCCGGACGACTCCCGCACCACCTGGTACGGACCCTCCTCGTCCTCCGCGAACACCGTCCGCAACACCTCGTGCCGCTCCACCACATCCCCCAGAGCCGCCCGCAACGCCGCGACGTCCACCACTCCCGACAGACGCAGCGAGAGCGTGGTGTTGTAGGCGGCGTTGGGCTCCTCGAAGCGGTTGGTGAACCAGAGCCTGCGCTGCCCGTAGGACAGCGGCAGCCTCTCGGGACGGGTGCCGGCGGCCGTCACGCGCGGCCGGCCACCGACGGCCCGGTCGAGGGCGGTGGCGACGCCGGCGACGGTGGGGGCGTCGAAGAGCTCACGGATGGACAGCTCGGTGTCCAGCGCGGTCCGGATACGACTGGCCAGGCGCGTCGCGAGCAGGGAGTGCCCGCCGAGCTCGAAGAAGTCGTCATCGATCCCGACCCGCTCGACCCCGAGGACCTCCGCGAACAGACCGCACAGCACCTCCTCCCGCGGATCCCTCGGACCCCGCGCACCCGCCCCCGCCTCCACCACCGGAGCCGGCAACGCCTTGCGGTCCAGCTTCCCGTTCGGCGTCAACGGCAACGCATCCAGCACCACGAACACCGACGGCACCATGTACTCCGGCAGCACCTCGCCCACGAAGGACCGCAGATCCGCAACCCCGCCGCCACCCTCACGCACCAACACATACGCCACCAACCGCCGGTCACCCGGACGGTCCTCACGCACCACCACCACACACGCCGACACACCCACATGCGCCGACAACCGCGACTCGATCTCACCCAACTCGATACGGAAACCCCGCACCTTCACCTGATCGTCCACCCGGCCCACGAACTCCAGCACACCGTCCGCGTTCCACCGCACCACATCCCCCGTGCGGTACATCCGCGACCCGGGACGCCCGAACGGATCGGCCACGAACCGCTCCGCCGACAACCCCGGACGGTTCAGATACCCCCGAGCGAGCCCGGCCCCCGCCACGTACAGCTCGCCCGCCACCCCCACCGGAACCGGCCGCAGCGCACCGTCCAGCACGAACACCCGGGTATTCGCGATCGGCTTGCCGATGTGCGGGGTCTCTCCAGGGGCGAGGGGCGCGCTCATCGTCGCGGTGACGGTCGACTCGGTCGGGCCGTACGCGTCGATCACCCGGCGGCCTCCCACAGTCCAGCGCTGCGCGAGCTCCGCGGTGAAGGACTCGCCGCCGGTGACGACCGAGCGGATGGTGGGCACCCGGTCCGCCGGAACCGTGGCGAGGACGGGCGGCGGCAGCATGATGTGGGTGATCCGGCCGGCCGTGATCAGCTCGACCAGTTCGTCACCCGAAGGGCGTTCGCCGAGGGGGACGAGCACGAGCGTGGCTCCGGAGAGCAGGGCCTGCGCCATGTCCGCGACGGCCGCGTCGAAGTTCGGCGAGAGGACCTGGAGGGCCCTGCTTCCGGGGCCGAACCCGGCCCCGCGGATGTGCTCCGCCATCACGGCGGCCACCCCGGTGTGCGGGACGACGACGCCCTTGGGCCGGCCGGTGGAACCCGAGGTGTAGATGACGTAGGCAGGGTGGTCGACGCCGAGCGGCGCGGTGCGCTGCGCGTCGGTCGGGTCCGTCGTCGGAGCGGCGTCCAGGGCGGCCAGGGTCTCCGCCTCGTCCAGGAGCAGCAGCCACGTCGTGCCGATGGGATCGACCTGCTCGGCATCGTCGCTGACGGCGGCAGCCGTCGTCCGCTGCGCCACCACAAGATCGGGGCTCGCGTCGTCGAGCATGTACCGCACCCGGTCGACCGGGTAGGACGGGTCGAGCGGCAGGTACGCGGCTCCGGCCTTGAGGATCGCGAGCATGGCCACGATCCACTGCTCCGAGCGTTCCACGGCGAGTGCCACGAGGCTTTCCGGGCCGATGCCCAGGTCTGTCAGGTGGTGGGCCAGCCGGTTGGCGCGGAGGTTCAGCTCACGGTAGGAGAGACGGACGTCGCCGGATTCGACCGCGATGGCCTCCGGGGTGCGGGCGACCTGCTCCTCGAACAGGGCGGGCAGGGTGCGCTGCGGGGTGGCGTCGGCGGTGTCGTTCCAGTCGACGAGCACCCGGTGGCGTTCGCCTGGTTCCATGACGTCGAGTGCCCCGATCGGGGACAGCGGTTCGGCGGCCACGGCGTCGAGTACCTGGATGAAGCGGCGGACCATGGACTCGGCGGTCGCGCGGTCGTAGAGAAGCGCGCTGTACTCCAGAGCCCCGTGCAGACCGTCGGGGGTGCCGGAGCGGTGCCGTTCCTGGATGTGGAATCCGAGGTCGACCTTGGCGGTGGCGTCCCCGAGCGGCACGGCGGACGCGGTCAGGCCCGTCAGGCTCAGCGTGTCGGAGGCCTGGCCGCGGTTGCCGACGCCCATGGCGAGTGTCACCTGGAAGAGCGGGTGCCGGGCGGCGGACCGCTGAGGGTTGACGGCCTCGACGAGGCGTTCGAAGGGGATGTCCTGGTGTGCGTAGGCGGCGAGGTCCGTCTCCCGCACCCGGCCCACCAGTTCGGCGAAGGTCGGGTCACCGGAGGTGTCGGTCCGCAGCACCAGCGTGTTGACGAAGAAGCCGACGAGGTCATCGAGGGCGTCGTCCGTGCGTCCCGCGATCGGAGTGCCGACCGGGACATCCGTACCGGCTCCCAGCCGCGTCAGCAGCACCGCCAGCGCCGCCTGCACCACCATGAACAGGCTCGCCCGCTGCTCACGCGCCACCAGGACCAGTCGTTCGGCGGTCTGCTGCGGGACGGTGAACTCGATGGTGCCGCCGTCATAGGAGGCGACGGCCGGCCGGGGACGGTCGGTGGGCAGCTCCAGCTCCTCCGGAAGCTCCCGCAACTGCTCCTTCCAGTACTCCAGCTGTTGCGAGACATGACTGCCCGGATCGCTCTCCGACCCGAGGATCTCCCGCTGCCACACCGTGTAGTCCGCGTACTGCACCGGCAACGCCGCCCACGACGGCGCACCCCCCTCGCACCGGGCCGCATACGCACGGCTCAGGTCCCGCGTCAGCACCGGCATCGACCCCCCGTCCACCGCGATGTGATGCATCACCAGCAACAGCACATGCTCCTCGGCACCCACCCCGAACAGCACCGCCCGCAACGGCACATCCACCGACAGGTCAAAACCCCGCCGTGCACACGCCTGCAGACGATCCGTCAGCTCGGCCTCGACGACGGACACCACCTCAAGACCGGCCACTCCGGACGACTCCCGCACCACCTGGTACGGACCCTCCTCGTCCTCCGCGAACACCGTCCGCAACACCTCGTGCCGCTCCACCACATCCCCCAGAGCCGCCCGCAACGCCGCGACGTCCACCACTCCCGACAGACGCAGTGCGAAGGGCAGGTGGTACGCCTCGCTCGCGCCTTCCAGGCGGTTGAGGAACCACAGGCGCTCCTGGGCGAAGGAGAGGGCGACCCGCTCCGACCTCGGTCGGGCGGTGACGGCCGCCCGGGCGCCGGAGGACCGGTCGAGTGCCGTGGCGAGACCCGCGACCGCGGGGGTCTCGAATATCTGCTGGATGGAGACCTCGACGTGCAGCACGGTGCGGATGCGGCTGACGAGCTGGGTGACGAGCAGGGAGTGTCCGCCGAGCTCGAAGAAGTCGTCATCGATCCCGACCCGCTCGACCCCGAGGACCTCCGCGAACAGACCGCACAGGATCTCCTCCCGCGGATCCCTCGGACCACGCGCACCCGCCCCCGCCTCCACCACCGGAGCCGGCAACGCCTTGCGGTCCAGCTTCCCGTTCGGCGTCAACGGCAACGCGTCCAGCACCACGAACACCGACGGCACCATGTACTCCGGCAGCGCCTCGCCCACGAAGGACCGCAGATCCGCAACCCCGCCGGCACCCTCACGCACCACCACATACGCCACCAACCGCCGGTCACCCGGACGGTCCTCACGCACCACCACCACACACGCCGACACACCCACATGCGCCGACAACCGCGACTCGATCTCACCCAACTCGATACGGAAACCCCGCACCTTCACCTGATCGTCCACCCGGCCCAGGAAGTCGATCCGGCCCTCCGCGTCCCATCGCGCCAGGTCTCCCGTGCGGTACATCCGGGACCCGGACGGCCCGAACGGGTCGGCCACGAACCGCTCGGCCGACAACCCCGGACGGTTCAGATAGCCGCGGGCCAGCTGCGCGCCGGCGAGGTAGAGCTCGCCGGGAACGCCCACGGGCACGGGCTGCAGTGCGCTGTCGAGGACGTAGGCACGCATGTTGCGGATCGGCTTGCCGATGGTGACCGATCCGGTCGGCGGTTCGTCCTGCGGCCGGATGACGGCCACCACGCAGCCGACGGTCGCCTCGGTGGGGCCGTACTCGTTGATGACGCTCGCTCCGGGGCTCCGCTCGCGCCAGGCCCGTACCGTCTCACCGCTGAGTGCCTCGCCGCCCACCACCAGGTCGCCGGTCGGCGACAGTACGTCGGGCAGGGCGGTGAGCAGGGGCAGATGGCTCGGCGTCGCCTTGAGGAAGGCCGGCCGGAGGCCGTTCTCGGATTCCTCCACCAGCTCCGCGGGGCGCACCGAGCCACCCGCGGTGAGGGGGCCGAGCAGTGCCGTCACGGTCAGGTCGAAGGCGATCGGCGAGTGGAGCAGCGCACGGCCCGCGAGGCTGGGGTAGGTGTCCCTGGCCCAGGCGAGATAGGCGTTCACGGAGGCGTGCTCGACGACCACGCCCTTGGGCCGCCCGGTGGAACCCGAGGTGTAGATGACGTACGCGGGATGGGCGGGGCTGAGCGGCAGGGCCCGGTCGGCGTCGGTGACCGGGGCGTCGTTGTCCCCCGGGCGGGCGGCGACGTCGGCGAGCAGCTCTTCCAGGACCAGGTACGAGCCGGCCGGTCCGGGGAGCCGGCCGACGGTTTCGGCGGTGCCGATCACCAGGGCGGGCGCGGTGTCGTCGAGCATGAACGCGATGCGTTCGGCCGGGTAGTCGGGGTCGACGGGCAGATAGGCGGCGCCTGACTTCAGCGCCGCGAGCACCGCGACGACGGTCTGCGCGGACTGGGGCACGGCGAGTGCGACGAAGGTTTCGGGCCCCGCGCCCAGGCCGATGAGGCGGCGCGCCAGCCCACTGGAGAGCCGGTCGAGTTCGGCGTACGAGATCACGTCGGAGCCGGACTCCACGGCGGGTGCGCCGGGTGCGCGGGCGACCTGCTCGTCGAACCGGTCGAGGACGGTGCCGGCCGGCGCAGGTTCGACGGGGCCGTTCCACTCCGTGAGGATCCGGTGCCGCTCGGCGGCCTCCAGGACTCCGAACGCGCCGATCCGCCGGGCGGGGTCGGCGGCGGCCTCCCCGAGGAGCCGGGCGAGACGGTCGGCCATCGACTGTGCGGTGGTGCGGTCGAAGAGGTCGCTGCTGTAGAGCAGCGCGCCGCGCAGTCCGCCCGGTGTGCCGTCCGGCTCGAACCGTTCCCCGAAGCCGAACAGCAGGTCCGTGCGGGAGACACCGGTCTCGGTGGTGCCCGGGGTGAGGTCAAGGCCGAACAGCTCGGACACCTCGTCGGTGGCCGCCTGCTGGTCGGTGCTGTCGACGGTCAGGACGACCTGGAACAGCGGGTGCCGGGCCAGGGCGCGCTCGGGGTTGAGTACCTCGACGAGCCGCTCGAAGGGCACGTCCTGGTGGGCGTAGGCGGCGAGGTCCGTCTCCCGCACCCGGTCGACGAGTTCGGCGAAGGGCGGGTTGCCCGAGGTGTCGGTGCGGAGCACCAGTGTGTTGATGAAGAGGCCGACCAGCGAGTCGAGCGCCTCGTCCGTGCGGCCGGCCACCGGCGATCCGATGGGGATGTCGTCGCCCGCGCCGATCCTGCTGAGGAGGGCGGCGACGGCCGCCTGCACGACCATGAAGAGGCTGGCCCTGCGCTCCCTCGCCAGCCGGGCGAGCGAGCGGTGGACCTCGGCGGGTATCTCGAAGGCGATGCGCCCGCCCTCGTACGAGGGAACGCCGGGGCGAGGCCGGTCGGTGGGCAGCGGAAGTTCCACGGGCAGGTCCGCGAGTTCCGTGGTCCAGTGGGCCAGTTGGCGGGCCGCGGGGCCGTCGTCGGCGTCCAGCATGGCGCGTTGCCAGAGGGTGTAGTCGGCGTAGTCGACGGGCAGCGGTTCCTGGACCGGAGCCCGGCCCGCGCGCCGGGCGGCGTAGGCGGTGGCCAGGTCGCGCACGAGGACCGGCATCGACCAGCCGTCGGCCGCGATGTGGTGCAGCAGCAGGAGCAGCATCTGATCGTCGTCGGCGAGGGTGAACAGCCAGGCACGTACGGGAGGTTCGGCCGCCAGGTCGAAGACGTGCCCGGCAGCCGCGTCTCGGCGTTCCGCCAGTTCCTCCTCGGTGACGGGGACGACGGTGAGGTCCGGGCGGACGTCCCGGGCGTCGAGGACCTGCTGGAACGGGCCCTGCTCGTCCTCGGCGAAGACGGTGCGCAGGGGTTCGTGGCGGGCGACGACGTCGTTGATCGCCTCCGCGAGGGCTGCCCGGTCGAGCGTTCCGGTCAGGCGCAGGGAGAGCGGGACGTTGTAGGTGGCGCGGGTTCCCTCGACCCGGTTCATGAACCACAGGCGCTGCTGCACATAGGAGACCGGCACCCGTTCGGGGCGGGGTTCGACGCGGCGTACTCCGGTCCTGGCGGCGGACGCCCGGTCGAGGGCGGCGCCGAGGCCTGCCACGGTGGGTGCCTCGAAGAGCTCGCGGACGGACAGTTCCGCGCCCAGCGCGGTCCGGATGCGGGCGGCGAGTCGGGTGGCGAGCAGGGAGTGTCCGCCCAGGGCGAAGAAGTCGTCGTCGAACCCGATACGGTCGACCCCGAGGACCTCCGCGAACAGGCCGCACAGCACCTCCTCCCGCGCATTCCGCGGGCCCCGTGAGGCGGCCCCCGCCTCCACCACCGGAGCCGGCAACGCCTTGCGGTCCAGCTTCCCGTTCGGCGTCAACGGCAACGCATCCAGCACCACGAACACCGACGGCACCATGTACTCCGGCAGCACCTCGCCCACGAAGGACCGCAGATCCGCAACCCCGCCGGCACCCTCACGCACCACCACATACGCCACCAACCGCCGGTCACCCGGACGGTCCTCACGCACCACCACCACACACGCCGACACACCCACATGCGCCGACAACCGCGACTCGATCTCACCCAACTCGATACGGAAACCCCGCACCTTCACCTGATCGTCCACCCGGCCCACGAACTCCAGCACACCGTCCGCGTTCCACCGCACCACATCCCCCGTGCGGTACATCCGCGACCCGGGACGCCCGAACGGATCGGCCACGAACCGCTCCGCCGACAACCCCGGACGTCCCTCGTATCCGCGCACCACGCCGTCACCGGCGATGCACAGCTCGCCGCGCACCCCGGGGGGAACGGGGCGCAGGAGTGCGTCGAGGACGTGGACGCGGGTGTTGTCGAGCGGCAGCCCGATGGCCGGGGCGGTGACGTCCTCGGGTACCTCCCAGGCCGTCGACCAGATGGTGGTCTCGGTGGGCCCGTAGAGGTTGGTCAGCTCCCGCACACTGGAGCGCAGTTCGGCTGCGAACGCGGCCGGGAGGGCCTCGGCTCCGACGAAGGCGCGCAGCGTGGCGAGGGTCCCGTCGGTGTCCTCGGCGAGCAGCGCGTGCCACAGGCTCGGGGTGGCCTGGAGGACGGTGATCCGCTGGTCCGTGATGAGGGTGAGGAGCGCCGCTGGGTCCCGGACGGTGTCCTGGTCCGGGAGCACGACGGTGGCGCCGCTCAGCAGGGGCAGGAACAGTTCGGGTCCCGCCATGTCGAATCCGACGGGTGCGACGGCGAGCTGGCGGTCTCCGGGAACGAGCCGGAAGCGGGCGTCCAGTGCGGTCAGGACGTTCAGCAGGCCCGAGCGCGGGACCACGACGCCCTTGGGGCGCCCGGTCGATCCGGAGGTGTAGACGAGGTAGGCGGGGTGGGCGGGGAGCACGGGCGCGTGCCGTTCGCCGTCGTGCGGGTTGTGTGCGGGCAGTGCGTCGAGCGCCGCTTGTACGTCGGGGTCGTCGAGGACGAGGGCGGGCACGCCCGCGGGCCGGATGCCGGCGGCAGCGGCCGTGTCGGTGATCACGAGCTCGGGCCGGGCGTCGTCGAAGATGTAGGCGATGCGGTCGGCCGGGTAGGAGAGGTCCACCGGCAGGTAGGCGGCGCCCGTCTTCAGGACGCCGAGCACGGCGGCCCACAGCTCGGGGGTGCGCGGCAGGGCCAGTGCCGCGCGGAGCTCGGGGCACAGGCCGAGTCCGAGCAGGTGGCGGGCGATCCGGTTGGCCCGCTCGTTCAGTTCCCGGTACGTCAGCACGGTGCCGCGGTGCGCCACCGCGGGGGCGTCGGGGGTCAGTGCCGCCCGGTGTTCGAACTGCTCGACGATGCCCCGGGAGGGTGTGGTCGTCGCGGTACCGGCGGCCTGGTCGCGGAGCAGGTGGCGTTCGGCGTCGGTGAGCAGGTCGACGCGGTGCAGTGGCAGGCCGGGCCGGGCGGCGCAGGTGCGCAGCAACGTCAGCAGCCGTTCGCCGAGCCCCTGCGCGGTGGCCCGGTCGAACAGCTCGGTGCTGAAGTCCAGGGCGAACCGCAGTCCCGCGGGGTCGCCGTCGGGGCCGGTCCGCTCGTCGACGGTGAGCTGGATGTCGTAGCGGCAGGTTCCGGTGGCCACCTCGACGGGGGTCGCGGTCAGGGTGGACGGCTCGGCGCCCACGTCCAGACCGTCGAAGGCGTCGGCGAACTGCCGTCCGGCGCGGGTGAGATGGACCTGGAAGAGCGGATGCCGGGCGAGTGAGCGCACCGGGTCGAGGTGTTCGACGATCCGGTCGAAGGAGACCGTCGCACGGTCGGCGGCGGCGCGTGCGGTCCGCGTCACCCGGCCGAGGAGTCCGCTGAAGTCGAGGGGCCCGGAGGTGTCGGTGCGCAGGACCAGTAGGTCCGCGGCCGGGGCGGGTGCATCGGTGACGTCGCGGGCCACGTCGGCGGCCGGGACACCCACGGTGATGTCCGTGCCCGCACCGAGGCCGGTGAGCAGGGTGGCGAGTGCGGCGTGCACCACCGTGAGGAGTCCGGTGCCGTGGGCGTCGGCCAGGGCGGCTAGGGTCCGGTGCAGTTCGCCGTCGGCGGTGAACCGCAGGCGGTCGCCGGTGTATCCCGCCACGGCCGGCCGCTGCCGGTCGAAGGGAAGCTCCAGTTCCTCGGGGAGTCCGGCCAGTTCGTTCTCCCAGTACGCCAGTTCCGCGGGCTCACCGCTCGCGGACGGCGCCGGCGGGGGCACCGGCGCGCTCCATCGCGGGGCCCGGTCCTGCGCGCGGGCGGCGTAGGCGGCCGCGAGGTCGTGCGCGGTGGCGGGGGCGGTGAGCACGTCACCCGTGATGCGGTGGGTCACCAGGAGCAACACGCTCTCCCGGTCGGACGTCCGCAGCAGCAGGGCACGGAAGGCGGGGCCCGCGGCCAGGTCGAAGGGGCGGCGGGCGTACTCCTCCAGCTGCCCCGCCGACGGCTCCTCCTGGACGTCGGCCACCTCGAACGCGACCGGCGCGCCGTCGCGAAGGGTGCGGTACGGGCCGTGCCGGTCCTCGGCGAACACGGTACGCAGGACCTCGTGGCGCTCCGCCAGGTCGGTCAGGGCCCGCTCCAGGGCCTTCGCGTCCAGGGGGCCCGACAGGCGTACCGCGGTGGGCACGTTGTAGAGCGCGCTGTCGCCCTGCAACTGGTGCAGGAACCAGAGGCGCTGCTGCGCCGGGGTCAGCGGAGCCGCGGCGGCCGGCCGGCCGGCGAGCTCCGGGCTGGTGCGCTCCAGCGCGGCGGCGATCCCGGCGACGGTGGGTGCCTCGAAGAGCTCGCGGAGTGTCAGCTCGATGCCGAGCGCGTCCCGGATCCGTCCGGCCAGCCGCGCGGCGAGCAGGGAGTGCCCGCCCAGTTCGAAGAAGTCGTCGTCGATTCCGACGCGTTCGGCGCCGAGGATCTCGGTGAACAGGCCGCACAGGAGTGTCTCGCGCGGGCCGCGCGGCGCCCGGCCTTCGCCGGCGCCGCCGAATTCGGGCTCGGGCAGTGCCGCGCGGTCGAGCTTGCCGTTCGGGGTCATCGGCAGCGCGTCGAGCGCGACGAAGGCCGAGGGCACCATGTAGGGCGGCAGCAGCCCCGCCAGATGGTCGCGGAGCTCCCCCGGCGTCACCGGCCGGGTACCCGAGGCGACGGTGTACGCCACCAGCCGGGTACTGCCCGAACCGTCGGCCCGGGCCGTCACCACGCTCCGGGCGACGGCGGGGTGGGCGGCCAGGGCCGTCTCCACCTCTCCCGGCTCGATGCGGAAGCCGCGCACCTTCACCTGGTGGTCGGCCCGGCCCAGGAACTCCAGCTCGCCCGTCGTGCGCCGGCGCACCACGTCCCCGGTGCGGTACATCCGGGCGCCGGGGGTGCCGAAGGGGCAGGCGACGAAGCGCTCGGCGGACAGGGCGGGGCGGCCCAGGTAGCCGCGGGCGAGACCGTCGCCCGCGATGAAGAGCTCGCCCGGCACGCCCGCGGGAACAAGGCGCAGGCGCTCGTCGAGGACGTAGACCCGGGTGTTGTCGATCGGCTGCCCGATGGAGGGTGTGCCGGCGTCCGGGGTGAGTTCGGCGGCCGTGGACCAGATCGTCGTCTCGGTGGGGCCGTAGAGGTTGGTGACGGACGGGCTGTGAGCGAGCAGCAGTCGGGCGAGGTCCGGAGGCAGTGCCTCCCCGCCGACGAGGACCCTGACCCCGGTGAGTGCGGCGCCGTTCCGCTCGGCGAGCGCCCGCCACAGACCGGGAGTGGCCTGCAGCACCGTGGTGCCGGTCCGCTCGGCCTCGGCGCACAGGGCGTCCGGGTCCCGGACCTGGTCGGCGCCCGCGAGGACCACGGCCGCGCCCGAGGTGAGCGGCAGGTAGAGCTCGAGCCCGGCGATGTCGAAGCCGACTGTGGTGACCGCGAGCAGCCGGTCGTCGGCGGTGAGCCGGAACCGTTCGCGCATGGCGGCGAGGAAGTTGTCGAGGGCGGCGCGGGGCACCATCACGCCCTTGGGGCGGCCGGTCGACCCGGAGGTGTAGATGACGTAGGCGGCGTGGGCACCGTCCGCGGGGGGCAGCGGCCCCTCGGCGGGGGCGGCCAGTGCGGCGCGGGTCTCCTCGGCGTCCAGGTCGATGCGGTGGGCGTCCGTGGCGGGCAGCGCGGAACCCGATGCCCGGGTGGTCAGCAGCAGCGCCGGGTCGGCGTCCGACAGCACCCAGCCGATCCGGTCGGCGGGGTAGTCGAGGTCGATCGGCACATACGCGGCACCGGACTTGAGGACGGCGAGCAGCGCGACGACCAGGTCCGCCGTGCGCGGCAGTGCGACGGCCACCAGCCGGTCGGGGCCGGCGCCGTGCGCGCGCAGCAGCCGGGCGAGCCGGTCCGCGCGCGCGTCGAGGTCCGCGTACGAGAGTTCCTCGTCACCCGCGACGAGGGCGACGGCGTCCGGTGTCCGCCGCGCCCAGTGGGTGACGCGTTCGGTCAGCGGGGCGGGGGCGGGCCGGTCCGTGTCGTTCCACTCGGTCAGTACCCGCCTGCGCTCCGTGTCGTCGAGGATCTCGACGTCCGCGACGTGCTGCCGCGGCTCCGCGGTCAGGGTGTCGATCAGGCGCACCATGCGGCCGGCCATGGCCTCGGCCGTCGCCCGGTCGTAGAGGTCGGTGTCGAAGAGCAGGGATCCGCGCATCCCGGCGGGTTCCCCGTCCTCAGTGCGGCGCTCGCCGAAACCGAAGAGGAGGTCGAACTTGGCCGCCCCGGCTTCGGCGGCGGCGGGTGACACCCGGGCGCCGAAGAGTTCACCGACGGCTTCGGGGACGTCCTGGTGGTCCGCGGTCTCGACGGTGAGCAGTACCTGGAAGAGGGGGTGGCGGGCGAGGGACCGCTGCGGGTTGAGGTCCTCGACCAGCAGCTCGAAGGGCACGTCCTGGTGCGCGTACGCGGCCAGGTCGGTCTCCCGCACTCTGCCGAGGAGCTCGGCGAACGTCGGGTTCCCCGACAGGTCGGTGCACAGCACGAGGTTGTTGACGAAGAATCCGACGAGATCCTCCACGGCCTCGTCGGTGCGCCCGGCGACCGGCGCGCCTATGGGGATGTCGTGTCCCCCGCCGAGCCGGGAGAGCAGGACGGCGAGCGCGGCATGGACCACCATGAAGACACTGGTGTGGTGGGAGCGGGCGGTGTCGGCCAGCCGCCGGTGCAGTGCGGCGGGCACGTCGAACTCGACGCGGGCGCCGCGGTGGGTGCCGCCGGCGGTGCGCGGCCGGTCGGTGGGCAGGGTCAGCTCCTCGGGCAGGGCCGCGAGGGCGGTGCGCCAGTACTGGAGCTGCTGGGCGAGGAGGCTCTCGGTGTCGTCCTGCGCGCCGAGTTCGCTCCGCTGCCACAGGGCGTAGTCGGCGTACTGCACCGGCAGCGGGGGCCGGTCGGGCGCGCGGCCGTTGCGGCGTGCGGCGTAGGCGGTGGCCAGATCGCGGATCAGGACGGGCAGCGACCAGCCGTCGGCGGCTATGTGGTGCACGACGACGACGAGGGTGTGCCGGTCCGGGGCGTGGCTGAGCAGGGCGACGCGCACGGGCAGGTCGCGGGAGAGGTCGAAGCCGCGTCCGGTGCACTCGGCGACCAGTGCGGCGGCCTCCTCCTCGCCGGCCTCGGCGTGGTGGAAGCCGATCTCGGCGTCCGCCGCGTCGAGCACGGTCTGGCGGGGCCCCGCCGCGTCCTCGGTGAAGACGGTGCGCAGCGGCTCGTGGCGGGCCACGGCGTCGGCCAGGGCGGCGCGCAGCGCGTCCGGGTCGACCGGGCCGTCCAGACGGAGCACGACCGGGATGTTGTACGTGGCGTTCGCGGTCTCGAAGCGGTTGAGGAACCACAGCCGTTGCTGGCCGAACGAGAGGGGGAGCCGGTCGGGCCTGGTGCCGGCCGTGAGCCGGGTCCGGGTGGTTCCGGTGTTCTCGTCCAGCACGGCGGCGAGCCGCACGACGGTCGGTGCGTCGAAGAGCTGCTGCACCGAGAGCTGGACGTCGAGTGCGGCCCTGATCCGGCTGGCGAGGCGGGTGGCGAGGAGGGAGTGGCCGCCGATGTCGAAGAAGTTCTCGTCGATGCCGACCGTGGCGCGCCCCAGGACCTCGGCGAACAGACCGCAGAGGATCTCCTCGCGGGGGGTGCGCGGACCACGGACACCGGCGGACAGCACCTGCTCGGGTGCGGGCAGGGCGCGGCGGTCGAGTTTGCCGTTACCGGTCAGCGGGATGGCCTCCAGCCCCACGAACGCCGCCGGGACCATGTACTCCGGAAGCCGGGCAGCCACATGCTCACGCAGCCCCACCCCATCCACCACACCGTCCGACGTCACCACATACGCAACGATCCTGCGGTCACCCACACGATCCTCACGCACCGAAACAGCACACTGCACCACACCCCGGAAACCGGAAACCACCGCCTCGATCTCACCCAGCTCAATACGGAAACCCCGCACCTTCACCTGATCATCAGCACGCCCCAGATACTCCAGCCCACCACCCACCACCCACCGCGCCACATCCCCCGTCCGATACAAACGCGAACCCGCCGGCCCGAACGGATCAGCCACAAAACGCTCAGCCGTCAACCCCGCACGATTCACATAACCCCGAGCCAACCCCGCACCCGACACATACAACTCACCCACCACACCCACCGGAACCGGCCGCAGAAAACCATCCAGCACCCGCACCCGCAAATCATCCAACCCCACACCCACCAAACTCCCACGACCACCCCCCACCAACGACTCATCCAACTCCAACAACGTCACATGAACCGTCGTCTCCGTAATCCCATACATATTCACCAGCACAGGACCACCCACCCCACGACGCGCATACCACTCCCCCAACCGCCCCAACTCCAAAGCCTCCCCACCAAACACCACGAACCGCAGCACCAACCCCTCACCCAGCCCCGGATCCTCCCCCTCCGCCTGCATCAACTGATAAAAAGCCGACGGCGTCTGACTCAACACCGTCACCCCCTCATCAACCAACAAACGCAGAAAACGATCCGGCGCCCGACTCACCTCAAAAGGCACCACCACCAAACGCCCACCATGCAACAACGCACCCCACAACTCCCACACCGAAAAATCAAACCCATACGAATGGAACAACGTCCACACATCACCCGGACCGAACCCGAACACACCCCCCGTCGAAGAGAACAACCGCACCACATTCCGATGCGACACCACCACACCCTTCGGACGCCCCGTTGAACCCGACGTATAAATCACATACGCCGGAAAATCACCACCGACCCCCACACCACCCACCGGCGCCCCCGCATCCCACACCGCCGACGGCAACCCCTCCACCACCAGAACAGGACACACATCCCCCACAATGAAATCCACCCGCTCCCGCGGATAATCCGGATCCACCGGAACATACGCACCCCCCGCCTTCAACACACCCAGCACACCCACCACCAAATCCACCCCACGCGGCAGAACCAACGCCACGAAATCCCCCGCACCCACACCCCGCTCACCCAGCCAGAAAGCCAACCGCCCCGCACGCGCATCCAACTCCGCATACGTCAACGACTCACCACCACACACCACAGCAACCGCACCCGGAGCACACCTCACCCGCTCCTCGAACAACCCCACCAACGACACACCACCAACACCCTCAACCTCAGCAGCCCCCACACCACCCCCCAACCCCAACAACCCCTCACGCTCACCCGGCAACAACACCTCAACCCGACCCACACCCACCCCCGCAACATCAGGAACAGAGGCGAGAAGGCGGGTGAACGCCTCGGCGAGGGCCTCGACGCGCGGGCGCGCCAGGACGTCGGGGCGGTGGTCGAAGTGGAAGCGCAGGGTGCGGCCGGGGCCGACGACCAGCGTCAGGGGGTAGTGGGCGGCGTCGTGCGTGGCGACGGACGAGATCCGCAGGGTGTCCCCGAGGCCGTCGCGGCCGGCGCCGCTGGAGGGGTAGTTCTGGAACGCGTAGAGGCTGTCGAAGAGTTCGCCGCCGGGCAGGTCGGTGAGCGACTGGATCTCGGCGAGACCGATGTGCTGATGGGGCAGCATCCGGGACTGCTCGTCCTGGATCCGGGCGAACAGGCCGGCGACCGTCTCCGCCGGGCGCAGGCGCACCCGCAGCGGCACGGTGTTGATCATCATGCCGACCATCGACTCGATGCCGTCCACCTCCGGTGGGCGGCCGGACACGGTGTTGCCGGTGACGATGTCGTCCCGGCCGGTCAGCCGGGCCAGAAGCAGGGCCCAGGCGCCCTGCACCACGGTGTTGAGCGTCAGGCCGGCGCCACGGGCCCAGGCGGTCAGCCGCTCGGTGTCCGCCTCGCTCAGTTCACCGAGCACCCGCTCCGGAACCACCGGCGCGCGCGTCGCCCCGGGGGCCACCAGAGTGGGATCACCGAGACCGTCGAGCGAGTCCCGCCAGGCGTCCGCGGCCGCGGCACGGTCCTGTGCGGAGAGCCAGACGGCGTAGTCGCGGTAGGGGCGTGCGGCCGGCAGCCCGGACGGGTCGCCGCCCGCGGCGTACAGCGCGATCATCTCGCGTACCAGCAGGGGCAGCGACCAGCCGTCGACCAGTGTGTGATGGAACGTCAGGACGAGCCGGTGACGGCCCTCGCCGAGGCCGATCAGGGTCAGCCGCCACAGCGGGGGTGCGGCCGGGTCGAACCGCTTGAGCCGGTCGGCCTCGACGATGCGGTCCGCCGCCTCCGCGCGGTCCGACGGGTCGAGGTCCCCGAGGTACTCCTCCTGCCACGCGAGCGGGACGCTGCGCAGCACGAGCTGCGCCCACTCCCCCGACCTGCGCTGCCGGAAGCACGTCCGCAGCGTGGTGTGCCGGTCGAGAAGGGCCGTGCAGGCCGCCCGCAGCGTGCCGGCGTCCAGCGGGTCCTCCAGGTCGAAGACGACCTGGCCGGTGTACACATCGGTGCCAGACTCGTCGTAGACGTTGTGGAAGAGCAGTCCCTCCTGCAACGGGGTGAGCGGCAGAATGTCCTCGATGGTCGTCTGCGGTCGGCTCACAGCGTTCCCCACTCCTCTTGCAGTTCCTGTTCGAACTCGTCGATCTCGCTCTGGCCGATCGATGACAGAGCCACGTCGGAGGGGCTCAGTCCGCCCGCGTCGGGGCGTTCGGCATGGGTGGCGAGTGCTTCCAGTGCGCGGACCCAGGCGCGTGCCAGCTCCCGCACGTCGTCGTCCCGGAGCAGTTGGGCCGCGAAGGTCCAGGTGGCGACCAGTTCGGCGCCCTCGGGCGTGTCCTTGGTGGCCGCGTTGAGTTCCAGCACGTGCGGCAGCGGCATTCCCGGGTCGTGCTCGGGTCCGGTGGCGATGCCCGCCTCGATGGTCCAGTCGGCGGCCCCCGAGGTCCCGACGCTGTACCGGCCGAGGTAGTTGAAGCCGATCTCGGGGCGGGGCAGGGTCTCCAGGACGGCCGCCGTCGCCGGGTTGAGATGGCGCAGCATGCCGTATCCCATCCCGCGGTCGGGGTAGCCGCGCAGCTGCTCCTTGACGCGTTTGAGCAGCCGTCCCGCGGCCGGTCCGCCGGCCCAGGACTCGGCTCGGTCCAGGGTGCCGGTGTCGAGGCGGACGGGGTAGGCGTTCGTGAACCAGCCCACGGTGCGCGACAGGTCGGCGCCGCCGCCCGCGTCCTCCTCCCGGCCGTGCCCCTCCAGGTCCACGAGGACGGTGGAGCCGGGCGATGTCTCGGTCAGGGCGAGCGCGAAGGCGGCCAGCAGGACGTCGTCCACTCCGGCCTGGTAGGCGGCGGGGACCGAGCCGAGAACGGCCTTCGTCACGGTGCCGGGCACGGTCACGGTGACCCGGCCGCCCGTGGCGTGCGTGTCCCGTGCCGGGTCGAGGCGGCGTACGCCGAGGGGCGGTGCGGTGCGGTCGAGTGTCCCGGCCCAGAGCGGGAGTTCGGCCTCCCGCTCCGGTGCGGCGGCCCGCTCGGTCAGGCGGAGCGCCCAGCCGCGCAGCGACGTGCCCACCGGCTGCAGTTGGGGTGTGCCGCCCGTGGTCACGGCGCGCCAGGCCTCGGCGAGGTCGGGCAGCAGAATGCGCCAGGAGACTCCGTCGACCACGAGGTGGTGGGCGACGAGCAGCAGCCTGCCGGGCCGGCCGGGGCCGTGGTCGAACCAGACGGCTCGCACCATCTGCCCGTTCTCCGGCGACAGTTCGCGCCGCGCCGCCGTCCCCGCGGCCAGCAGGAGCTCGTCGTACTCCTCCCCGGTGACCCGGTCGGCGTCGACGCGGCGGAGGCAGGGCCCGGCCGGCACGCTGCCCGGGGCCGGGATCTCCAGCAGCCACTCGGGGCCGTCGGTGCGCAGCCGGGCACGCAGCGCGTCGTGGTGGTCGAGCACGGCCTGCAGTGCCGCGACGAGGTCGCGGTGCTCCAGGTCCGGGGGGACCCGCAGCACATGGGACTGGCTGAAGTGGTCCACCGGGCCGCCCCGCTCGGCGAACGACCGCATCACGGGGGTGAGGGGCACGACACCGGTCCCGTCCTCGTGCCCGGCCTCCTCCTGGGTACCGGCGTCCTCGGCAACGCGGGCCAGCGCGGCCGGGGTGCGGTGCGCGAAGACGTCCCGCACGGAGAGGACCAGTCCCGCCCGGCGGGCGCGGCCGACGAGCTGGATGGACATGATGCTGTCGCCGCCGAGGGCGAAGAACTCGTCGTCGGCGCCCGCCTGTTCGAGGCCGAGCACCTCGGCGAAGAGCGTGCAGAGCACTTCCTCCACCGCGGTGCGCGGTGCCCGGGCGGTGGACTCGGCACCGTAGTCGGGCCGGGGCAGTCCGGCCCGGTCGAGCTTGCCGTTGCGGGTCAGGGGCAGGGCTGCCAGGTGCACGAAGGCGGCGGGCACCATGTAGTCGGGCAGGACGTCGGTGAGTGCGGCGCGCAGTGCCGCGGGCGCCGGGGCCCGGTCGCCCACCACGTACGCGACCAGGCGCCTGTCCCCCGGCCGGTCCTCGCGGACCACGACCCGGGCCTGGGCCACGTCCGGCAGCCGGGTGAGGGCCGCCTCGATCTCGCCGGGTTCGATCCTGAAGCCGCGCAGTTTGATCTGGTCGTCGGTGCGACCCAGGTAGACGAGGACGCCGTCGGCGCGCCGGCGCACCAGGTCTCCGGTGCGGTACATCCGCTGCCCAGGGGCACCGAACGGGCAGGCGACGAACCGTTCGGCGGTGGTGTCCGGGCGGCCGAGGTAGCCGCGGGCGAGACCGGGGCCGGCGAGGTGGAGTTCACCCGGGACTCCGGCCGGGACGGGGCTCAGGTCCGCAGCCAGCACATAGGCGCGCACATCGGCGACCGGGCGGCCCACGGGTGGTGTACCGGCTCCCGTGAGGGGCTCGCTCACCAGGGAGTTCACCGTGTACTCGGTGGGTCCGTAGGCGTTGATCACACGTCGGCCCCGGGCGTGTCTGCGCACGGTCTCGGCGGTGCTCTGCTCCCCGCCGACCACCAGCGTGGTCAGACCGGCGGGCAGCTCCGCCCCCGGGGGCAGCGCGGCGACCACCGACGCGGGCAGCTTGGCGAAGTCGATACGCTGCCGGTCCAGGAAGTCGACGAGCGGCGCTCCCGGGGTTCGGACCGCTGCCGGGGCGAGGACGAGCGTGGCGCCGGTGAAGAGCGCGGTCCACATCTCCAAGACGGAGACGTCGAAGCTGAACGAGGCGAAGTGCAGGACCCGGTGTCCCGGCCCGATGCCGTATCCGGGTGCGAGGGTGGCGAGGCTCGCCGCTCCGGCGTGGGTGGTCACCACCGCCTTGGGGGTGCCGGTGGAGCCCGAGGTGTGGATCACGTAGGCCGGGTGCTCCGGGCGCAGCGGCCGCCTGCGGTCCGTGTCGCGCGGGTCGGTGAGGGGTGCCGCGCCCGCAGTCCGGGCTCCTTCCGGGGGAAGGGCGTCCAGGACGAACGCCGGCCGGGTGCCGGCCAGCAGCGAGCGGATGCGGGCGGCGGGCAGCTCCGGGTCGACGGGGAGATAGGCGGCTCCGGCCTTCTGTACGCCGAGGACGGCGACGACCATGTCGGCCGTCCGCCCCAGACGCAGCGCCACCAGGTCCTCGGGGCCGATCCCGTCCCGGATCAGGGTATGCGCGAGCCGGTTCGCGCTCTCGTTCAACTCGGCGTAGGTGTAGAAAAGTTGTCCGTCCTCCACGGCAACGGCTCCGGGTGTCCGGGCGGCCTGGCGCTCGAAGAGGGCGGGGATCGTGGCCACCTCGGCGGTCCGGTCGGCGACGCTCCATTCGGTGAGCACCCGGCGCCGTTCGGCCTCGTCCATCAGGCTCGGTTCGCTGATCCGCCGGCCGGGGCGGGCGGCGAAGTCCTCCAGGAGCCGCAGGAGCCGCTCGGTGAGGGCGGCGGCGGTGGCGTGGTCGAAGAGATCCGTGCGGTAGGCGAGCGTCGCGCGCATTCCGGCGGGCGCCCCCTTGGCTTCGCGCTGTTCCAGGAAGGCGAAGGACAGGTCGAACTTGGCGGCGCTGGCGCCGACCCGGTGGTGGGTGAGGTCGATCCCGGGCAGCTGCGCGAGAGCGTCCAGGGCGGCCTGCTGGTCGGCTGCGTCGAAGGACAGCGCGACCTGGAAGAGCGGGTGCCGGGACAGGGAGCGCTCTGGGGCGAGCACGTCGACGAGGCGTTCGAAGGGGATGTCCTGGTGGGCGTAGGCGGCGAGGTCCGTCTCCCGCACCCGGCCCACCAGTTCGGCGAAGGTCGGGTCACCGGAGGTGTCGGTCCGCAGCACCAGCGTGTTGACGAAGAAGCCGACGAGGTCATCGAGGGCGTCGTCCGTGCGTCCCGCGATCGGGGTGCCCACCGGGACATCCGTACCGGCTCCCAGCCGCGTCAGCAGCACCGCCAGCGCCGCCTGCACCACCATGAACAGGCTCGCCCGCTGCTCACGCGCCATCGCGGAGAGGGCCTCGTGCAGGACGGCCGGTATCTCGTACGCCACTTCACCACCGTGGTGGGTGGCGACGGCCGGCCGGGGACGGTCGGTGGGCAGCTCCAGCTCCTCCGGAAGCTCCCGCAACTGCTCCTTCCAGTAATCCAGCTGCCGCGAGACATGACTCCCTGGATCACTCTCCGACCCGAGGATCTCCCGCTGCCACACCGTGTAGTCCGCGTACTGCACCGGCAACGCCGCCCAGGACGGGGCAGCCCCCTCGCACCGGGCGGTGTAGGCGAGTGTCAGGTCGCAGGCCAGGCGCGGCATGGACCAGCCGTCGCCTGCGATGTGGTGCATGACGAGCAGCAGGACGTGTTCGTCGGGGCGGAGCCGGAACAGCCGGGCCTTCCAGGGCGCCTCAGCGGCCAGGTCGAAGGCGTGCCGTGCGGCTTCCTGGAGCTGCCGGTCGAGGGTGTCCTCGCCGGAGGGCTCCGGGGTGAGGTCCCTGGCGGCCGTGGCCGGGTCCAGCACCACCTGGTGGGGACCGTCCTCGTCCTCGGCGAAGACGGTGCGCAGGGACTCGTGCCGCGCGGACACATCGGCCAGGGCGGCGCGCAGGGCCGCGATGTCGAGGGGGCCGCTGAGGCGCAGCCCCGCCGGGATGTTGTACACGGGGCTCGCGCCCTGGAGCCGGTCGAGGAACCACAGACGTCGCTGGGCCGGGGAGAGGGGGATGCGCTCCGGGCGGGGCTCGGCACGGCGCAGTGCGGCGCGAGCGGGCCCGTCCGACCGGAGGAGGGCGGTGGCGACGCCGGCGACGGTGGGGGCGTCGAAGAGCTCACGGATGGACAGCTCGGTGTCCAGCGCGGTCCGGATACGACTGGCCAGGCGCGTCGCGAGCAGGGAGTGCCCGCCGAGCTCGAAGAAGTCGTCATCGATCCCGACCCGCTCGACCCCGAGGACCTCCGCGAACAGACCGCACAGCACCTCCTCCCGCGGATCCCTCGGACCCCGCGCACCCGCCCCCGCCTCCACCACCGGAGCCGGCAACGCCTTGCGGTCCAGCTTCCCGTTCGGCGTCAACGGCAACGCATCCAGCACCACGAACACCGACGGCACCATGTACTCCGGCAGCACCTCGCCCACGAAGGACCGCAGATCCGCAACCCCGCCGGCACCCTCACGCACCAACACATACGCCACCAACCGCCGGTCACCCGGACGGTCCTCACGCACCACCACCACACACGCCGACACACCCACATGCGCCGACAACCGCGACTCGATCTCACCCAACTCGATACGGAAACCCCGCACCTTCACCTGATCGTCCACCCGGCCCACGAACTCCAGCACACCGTCCGCGTTCCACCGCACCACATCCCCCGTGCGGTACATCCGCGACCCGGGACGCCCGAACGGATCGGCCACGAACCGCTCCGCCGACAACCCCGGACGGTTCAGATACCCCCGAGCGAGCTGCACGCCCCCCAGGTAGAGCTCTCCGGGCACTCCGGCGGGCACCGGTCGCAGCACCGCATCGAGCACATGGGTCGTGGTGTTCCACACCGGGCGGCCGATCGGCACGCCGGACCGGCCGCCTCCGGCGGAGCAGGGCCAGGCCGTGACGTCCACGGATGCCTCGGTCGGGCCGTAGAGGTTGTGCAGTCCGGCGTCGAGGAGCTCCGCGAACCGGCGGGCCAGGCTGGTCGGGAGTTCCTCGCCGCTGCAGATGACCCTGCGCAGCGGGGTGCAGTCCACCGCCCCGGGGTCGGCCAGGAAGGCGGACAGCATGGACGGCACGAAGTGGGCGGTCGTGACCCGCTCGCGCCGGATCAGTTCGGCGAGGTAGGCGGGGTCCTTGTGGCCCTCGGGCCGTGCCACGACGAGGGCGGCGCCGGTGATGAGGGGCCAGAAGAACTCCCAGACGGACACGTCGAAGGAGGCCGGGGTCTTCTGCAGCACCCGGTCGTCGGGGCCCAGACGGTAGGTGTCCTGCATCCACAGGAGGCGGTTGACGATTCCGCGGTGCGGGACGACGACGCCCTTGGGCCGGCCGGTGGAACCCGAGGTGTAGATGACGTACGCGGGATGGTGCGGTCGCAGCGGGGTGGTCCCGGGCGCGGCGGGCAGGCCGGCGTCCGGGTCGGGCAGGGCGTCGAGGGTCAGCAGCGGGGCGGCGTCGTCGAGCATCCGGGTGACGCGCCCGGCCGGGAGGCCGGGGTCGACCGGCAGGTACGCGGCGCCCGATCTCAGCACGGCCAGCAGGGCGACGACCAGGTCGATTCCGCGGGGCAGCGTCACCGCGACCACCCGCTCGGGGCCGGCGCCCCGGACCTGCAGCCACCGGGCCAACCACTCGGTCCTGGCGTCGAGTTGGGCGTACGTGAGGGTCTGGTCCTCGTGGACGACGGCCACGGCGTCCGGGGTGCGGGCGGCCTGCTCGGTGAAAAGGGAGACCAGGGTGGTGTCCGGGACGGGCCTGGCGGTGTCGTTCCACTCCTCCAGCAGCCGTTCCTCGGCGGGCTCCAGCAGACCGGCGGCGGACACGGGATCCTGCGGGGCGGCCGTCAGGGCGCCGAGCAGGTGGACCAGCCGGGTGGTCATCGTGCGGGCGGTGTCGTGGTCGAAGAGGTCGGTGCTGTACAGCAGCGCGCCGCGCAGCCCGGCGGCCGCGCCCTGCGAGGAGTTGCGTTCGCCGAATCCGAAGAGCAGGTCGAACTTGGCGACCGCGGCGTCGATGCTCCGGAACTCGGTGTCCGCTCCGAAGAGTTCGCCCACCTTCCCGCCGGCCACCCGGTCCTCGGTGGTGTCGAAGGTCAGCATGGTCTGGAACAGCGGGTGCCGGCTCTGCGAGCGCCGCGGGTTGAGCACCTCCACCAGCCGCTCGAACGGCAGGTCGGCGTGGGCGTACGCCGCCAGGTCGGCTTCGCACACACGGGCCACGAGGTCACCGAAGGCCGGGTCGCCGGCCACGTCCGTGCGCAGGACGACCGAGTTGACGAAGAACCCGACCAGGCCCTCCACCGCTTCGTCGGTGCGTCCCGCCACCGGGGTGCCGAGGGGGATGTCGTCGCCCGCGCCGAGGCGTGAGAGGAGCACCGCGAGTGCGGCCTGGACCACCATGAAGGTGCTCGCTCCGCAGTCCCTGGCGACCTTCACGACGCGTTCGTGGACCTCGGCGGGGATGTCGAAGGTGATCCGGTCGCCCCGGTAGGTGGCCGCGGCCGGCCGTGGCCGGTCGTAGGGCAGGTCGAGCTCCTCCGGAAGCCCGTCCAGGGTCTCGGTCCAGTGCCCGAGCTGGCGTGCGGCCAGGCTCAGCGGATCGTCCTCGTCGCCGAGTTCGCGGCGCTGCCACAGGGCGTAGTCGGCGTACTGCACCGGCAGCGGCGGCCAGGCGGGGGTGGTCCCCGACCTGTGCGCGTCGTAGGCGGTGGCGATGTCCCGGACCAGTACGGGAAGGGACCAGCCGTCGCCGGCGATGTGGTGGACCAGGAGGAGCAGCACATCGTGCCCGTCCGGCAGGGTGAACAGGTGGACGCGCCACGGGACTTCGGACGCGAGGTCGAAGGGCTGCCGGGCGGCCTCGCGCAGCTGCTCGTCCAGCCGGTCGTCAGTGGTCGCGGCGACCTTCAGCTCCGGGCGGGCGGAGGGGCCTTCCATCAGCACCTGGTGGGCACCGAGGTCGTCCTCCGCGAACCGGGTGCGCAGCGCCTCGTGCCGCTGGGCGGTGTCGTCGAGTGCGGCGCGCAGGGCGTCTTGGTCGAGGCGGCCGGTGAAGCGCAGGGCGAGCGGGACGGTGTAGGTGTCGCTCGGCCCTTCGAGCCGGTGCAGGAACCAGAGGCGCTGCTGCCCGAAGGAGAGCGGTATCCGCTCGGGCCGCTCCGTCGCGGTGACCGCGGTCCGCGCCGGTCCGGCTGTGCCGGTGTCCTCCAGCACCTCGGAGAGCCCGGCCACGGTGGGGGTCTTGAAGAGCTGACGGATGGTGATCTCCGCGCCGAAGGCGGAGCGGATCCGGGAGGCCAGGGCGGTGCCGAGGAGCGAGTGGCCGCCCAGGTCGAAGAAGCTCTCGTCGATGCCGACCCGGGTGACGCCGAGTACCTCCGCGAACAGTTCGCAGAGGATCTCCTCACGCGGGCTGCGCGGGCCGCGTCCCTGCGCCGGGCCCTCGTGCTCGGGCTCGGGAAGGGCGTCGCGGTCCAGCTTCCCGCTGATGCCGACGGGCAGCGCGTCCAGTGTCACGAAGGCCCCGGGCACCATGTACTCGGGCAGTGCGGCGGCGAGGTGGGCACGCAGCGCGGTGGCCGGCGCCGGTTCGGCACCCGGGACGACATAGCCGACGAGCCGGCGGTCGCCGGGACGGTCCTCGCGTACGACGACGGCGCACTGGGCGACCGCCGGGTGCCCCGCGAGGACGGACTCGACCTCGCCCAGCTCGATGCGGAAGCCGCGGATCTTGACCTGGCCGTCGGTCCGGCCCACGAACTCGAGGATGCCGCCGGCCGTCCATCGCACCACGTCGCCGGTGCGGTACATGCGCTCCCCGGCAGGACCGAAGGCATTCGCGACGAAGCGCTCGGCCGTGAGGTCCGGCCGGTTCAGATAGCCGCGGGCCAGACCCGCGCCCGCCACGTACAGCTCGCCCGCCACACCGGCCGGGACCGGACGGAGCGACGCGTCGAGCACGAACACCCGGGTGTTGGCGGACGGACGGCCGATCGGGACGGTCGCCGCGGTGCCCGGTCCGCAGGGGTGGAAGGCCGCGTCGACGGTGGTCTCGCTCGGGCCGTACGCGTTGAAGACGCGATGGCGTTCCGCCCAGCGTGCGACCAGGTCCGGCGCCGAGGCCTCGCCGGCGAGGATCACCGTGAGGCCGGCCGGGACCCTGTCGGGCGACATCAGGCCGAGGGCGGCGGGCGGGATCGTGGCGTGGGTGATCCGGCGCTCGGTCAGCAACCGCTCCAGCGGTTCGCCGGCGGCGCGTTCCTCGGGTGCCGCGATCACCAGCGCGGCACCCGCGAGCCATGCCATGCAGAATTCGGAGACCGACGCGTCGAAGCTCACCGAGGCGAACTGGAGGACCCGGCCGGTGGCGTCCACGCCGAAGCCCGGGATCTGGGTCGCGGCGAGCGAGGCGATTCCGGCGTGCGACACGACGACGCCCTTGGGACGGCCGGTGGAGCCGGAGGTGTGGATGACGTAGGCCGGGTGGGCGGGGAGGAGGGGCCGGGTGCGCTCGGCGTCGGTCACCTCGGTGTCGTCGTGGGTGGCGCCGGCTGCGGGGGCGTCGAGGAGGATCACGGGGGTTCCGGACCCGACGGGCAGCCGGTCGCGCACCGCCGACACGGTGAGCACGGCGGCGGGGGTGGTGTCGGCGACGATCTGGCGGATGCGCTCACGTGGGGCGTCGGGGTCGACGGGCACGTAGGCGGCGCCGGACTTGAGGACGCCCAGCACGGCGACGGCGAGGTCGAGGGAGCGCGGTACGGCCAGCGCGACGAAGTCCTCCGGGCCGATGCCGAGCGCGATCAGGCTGCGGGCCAGCCGGTTGGAGCGGGCGTCGAGTCCGGCGTAGTCCAGCCGCTCACCGGCGTACTCGACGGCGGTGGCGGACGGGGTGCGGTGCGCCTGGGCGGTGAAGAGGCCGGGCCAGGTGGCGTCGTCGGGGACGGGCCGGGCGGTGGCGTTCCACTCGACGAGCGTGCGCCGCAGTTCCGCCGGGTCCAGGATCTCCAGGTCGCGGATGGATCGGGAGGGGTCGGTGACGGCCGCTTCCAGGAGCCGCAGCAGGCGCTCGACCAGGAGGAGCGCGGTGTCCGGGTCGTACAGGTCACTGCTGTAGCGGATGCCGCCGTCCATGCCGGCCGCCGCGCCGTCCGGGGTGAACCGCTCACCGAGGTCGATGGAGAGGTCGAACTCCGCTCCCCCGGTGTCGGTGTCGAGCAGTTCGGCCTCGATGCCCGGCATCCGGCCGAGGGCGTCCATGCCGTCCTGGCGGAAGGTGTTCTGGTAGCTGAGCATCACCTGGAACAGGGGGTGCCGGGAGAGCGAGCGGTCCGGGTTTAGGGCGTCCACCAGGGACTCGAAGGGCACGTCCTGGTGGGCGTAGGCCGCCACGTCGGTGGCCCGCACCCGGTCGAGGAGTTCGCCGAACGAGGGCGCGCCCGAGGTGTCCGTGCGCAGCACGACGGTGTTGACGAACACTCCGACGAGGTCGTCGAGCGAGGTGTCGACACGGCCCGCGATGGGACTGCCGATCGGGATGTCGCTGCCGGCACCCAGCCGGGTCAGCAGCGCCCCCAGGGCCGCCTGGAGGACCATGAAGACACTGGTCCTGCTCTCCTCGGCGAGCGCCCGCACGCGGGCGTGCAGGGCGGCGGGAACGCTGAACTCCAGTCGGCGGCCGTTGTGGGTGGCGACGGCGGGCCGGGGCCGGTCCGTGGGGAGTTCCAGGACGTCCGGGATGCCTGCCAGGGCGTCCTTCCAGTAGGCCAGCTGCCGTGACACGGTGCTGTCGGGGTCGGCCTCGGATCCCATGACCTGGTGCTGCCACAGGGTGAAGTCCGCGTACTGAATGTCCGGTTCCGCCCAGTGGGGGGCCGTTCCCGCGGTCCGTGCGGTGTACGCGGTGGCGAGGTCGCGCACCAGCCGGTCCATCGACCATCCGTCACCGGCGACATGGTGCAGCAGCAGGAGCAGGACGTGCCGGCGCGGGTCGTCGGCGAGGGTGAACAGACGGGTGCGCAGGGGCCTGTCCGCGGTCAGGTCGTAGCGGTAGCGGACGGCGTCGGCCAGTTCCGCGTCGAGGTGGTCGGTGTCGGTGGCGACGGTGTCGAGCGCGACCGTGGCCTCCTCGGGGGTGCGCACGATCTGCCGCAGCCCGTGCTCGTCCTCGGCGAAGACGGTGCGCAGGGGTTCGTGGCGAGCGACGACGTCCGCGACCGCGGCCCGCAGCGCGGTGGTGTCGAGCGGGCCGGTCAGTTGCAGGGCGGCCGGGATGTTGTAGGTGGCGCTGGCTCCGTCGAGCCGGTCGAGGAACCACCAGCGCCGCTGTGCGAAGGAGGCCGGGAGCCGTTCCGGCCGGGTTTCGACGCGCTGCGGAGTGCGGGGCGCTCCGGTGCCGGGGCCTTCGCGGCCGACGGCGTCGGCGAGCCGGGCGACGGTGGGGGCGTCGAAGAGTTCACGGATGGACAGTTCGCAGTCGAGCGCGGTCCGGATGCGGGCGGCGAGTCGGGTGGCGAGCAGGGAGTGTCCGCCCAGGGCGAAGAAGTCGTCGTCGATCCCGATACGGTCGACCCCGAGGACCTCCGCGAACAGACCGCACAGCACCTCCTCCCGCGCATTCCGCGGGCTCCGCGATGCGGCCGACGCCTCATGCACCGGAGCCGGCAACGCCTTGCGGTCCAGCTTCCCGTTCGGCGTCAACGGCAACGCGTCCAGCACCACGAACGCCGACGGCACCATGTACTCCGGCAGCACCTCGCCCACGAAGGACCGCAGATCCGCAACCCCGCCGGCACCCTCACGCACCAACACATACGCCACCAGCCGCCGGTCACCCGGACGGTCCTCACGCACCACCACCACACACGCCGACACACCCACATGCGCCGACAACCGCGACTCGATCTCACCCAACTCGATACGGAAACCCCGCACCTTCACCTGATCGTCCACCCGGCCCACGAACTCCAGCACACCGTCCGCGTTCCACCGCACCACATCCCCCGTGCGGTACATCCGCGACCCGGGAGGCCCGAACGGATCGGCCACGAACCGCTCCGCCGACAACCCCGGACGGTTCAGATACCCCCGAGCGAGCCCGGCCCCCGCCACGTACAGCTCGCCCGCCACCCCCACCGGAACCGGCCGCAGCGCACCGTCCAGCACGAACACCCGGGTATTGCGGAAGGGGCGGCCGACCGGCACCGCGCCGTCGGGCGTGGGGGCGCCCGGCGCGATGCGGTGGTCGAGGCAGTTGACGGTCGCCTCGGTCGGACCGTAGGCGTTGTAGACGACGACGTCCGGGTGGCGTGCCCGCCAGCGGTCGAGCGCCGGGCCGAGGAGTGCCTCGCCGCCCAGGACGAGGCAGCTGTCGGGCGAGGCCTCGTCCGGCAGCGCGAGCAGCATCTCCAGGTGGCTCGGGGTCACCTTCATGAAGGAGGGCCTGGCCGTGCCGAGCAGGGCCTCCTCGGTGAGTTCCGCGATGCGTACGCAGCCGCCGCTGATCAGCGGGGTGTAGAGCGCGGTGACGGTGAGGTCGAAGGTGACGGGCGAGTGCAGCAGCGAGGTTCCGGCGGCCGCGGGGTACTCCTCGCGCGCCCGCAGGACGTAGTCGGTGAGGGCGCGGTGCTCGACCACGACGCCCTTGGGGCGGCCCGTGGAGCCGGAGGTGTAGATGACGTACGCGGGGTGGTGCGGCAGGGGCTGCCCGGTGGGCGCGTCGGCGGCCGTTCCGTCGTCCTCAGCGGCCGGGGCGTCCAGCAGCATCCGCCGCGGTGTGCCGGTCCGCGGCAGCCGGGCCTCCGTGGCGCGGTCCGTGAGGAGCAGGACGGGCCGGGCCTCCTCCAGTACGGCGGCGATGCGCGCCTCGGGGTGGTCCGGGTCCAGGGGCACGTAGGCGGCGCCGGACTTCAGTACGGCGAGCAGCGCCACCACCAGGCCGGTGCCGCGGGGCAGGGCGAGGGCGACCAGGGTTTCGGGGCGGGCGCCTCGGGCCACCAGGGAGCGGGCCAGCCGGTCGGAACGGGCGTCGAGTTCGGCGTAGGAGAGCACCGCGCCGTCGCACTCGACTGCGGGCTCGTCCGGGGTGAGCGCCGCCTGCTCGGCGAAGAGCCGGGGCAGCGGGTCGTCGCGGACGGGGATCGTCGGCCCCGCCCCGTCGGCGAGGACGCGCCGGAGCTCCTCGGGTTCGAGGAGTTCCGCTGACGCCAGGGGCCGGCCGGGGTCCGCGAGCAGCCGGCCGAGGAAGCCCAGGAAGCGATCGCGGTGGCCGGTCAGTTCGCTCTCCGTGTACAGGGCGGGGTTGGCGTCGAAGTCGACGCGCATGCCACTGCCCGTGTCGGCGGTCGCGTAGACGTGCACCGAGAGGTCCTTGACCCGGCCGGTCGAGAGCTGGCGGGCGACCACCGTGTGGGCGCCGAAGGCCACGGACTGGTCGAAGGTCACGGCGTTGACGACGACGCCGCCGCCGGCGGAACCGGAGCGGCCCAGCTCGTTGTGAAGTTCCTCGCCCCGGTACTTCTGGTGGGCGACGGCTCGAAGGACCCGGGCTCCGACGTCGCCGACGAGTCCGGTGAACGTGGTCTCCGCACGGACGGGGACGCGCAGGGTCACCTCGTTGGAGAGCATCGTGGGGGTCGTCAGTGCGGCGCGGCCGGTGCGGGCGGCGACGGGCACGCCCAGGAGGACGTCGTCCTGCGAGGTCAGCCGGTGGAGATAGGCGGCCAGACCGGCCATGACGACGACCGGCCAGCGGGTGCGGGCCCGGCGTGCGGTGTCCCGCACGGCCGTCAGGAGGTCCTCCTCCAGCCAGACGGTGCTGTGCAGGGTGCTGTGGGCGGCCGGGGCCGAACGGCCGGCCGGGCCGGTGGGTCCTGGCGCGTCCGCGAGCTCCCGGAGGTGGTGGTCCCGGTCGCGGGCGTAGGCGGCGGATTCGCGCTCCTCGGCCTCGGCGCGCAGGACGTCGTCCAGTGATCCGAAGGGTGCCGTCGCGGGAGCCCGGCCGGCGGTGAGGGCCGTGTACAGCGCGGCGATCCGGCGGCTGTAGAGCGTCTGGGCCCACCCGTCCATGACGATGTGGTGGTAGCGGAAGTAGAAGGTGTGGCGTTCGTCGGCCGTGCGCAGGAGGGCGTGGGCGGCCAACGGGTCCCGCGACGGGTCTACGGGGGTGGCGAGGTCGGCACGCATCCAGCGTTCGGCGGCGTCCGCCGGGTCGTCCTCGTGGCGCAGGTCGACGGTGTGGAAGGGGAGTTCGTCGAGGACGGGGGTCTGCCACAGCCCGTCGGCGTCCTCGGTGAAGCGCATCCGGACGGTCTCCGCCTCGGCGGCCGCGACCGCGACCGCGCTGTGCAGCGCTGCGGCGTCGACGGCTCCGTCGATGTCGAAGCACACCCCGCAGTTGTAGAGCGGCTGTCCGGGCTGCAGTTGCTGCGCCACCCACACGCCGAGCTGGGCTGCCGTCGCGGGTCGGCCCGCCTCACGCACCTCAGACACCGTCGGCCCGCTCCTTGTCGAGTTCTCCCAGCACGAAGTCGACGAGCTCGCCGATCGTGCCGTGTTCCAGTGCCACGGTCGGCTCCAGCGCGAGGCCGAGCCCGTCCTCCAGGTCCGCGGCCAGGGCCACCGCGTACAGCGAGTCCAGGCCGTACTCGGCCAGCGGAACGTCCGGCCGGATCTCCTCGTGCGGCAGTCTGGCCTGGTCCGCCACATGGCGGGCGACCCACTGCCGCAGGGCGTCCGCGGACTGCGGGAGGCGGGTCTCCCGGGTGCTTTCGGGCACGGTCATCTCGGGCCGGCTCCTCTCCACAGCCCGGTCCAACGGGCGGCGAGTCACAGGGGTGTTCGGGATCGACGGGTGAGGGGGTGCGGCCGCCCCGTCAGTCGGCGTACTCGGGCCTCAGCTCACCGGCGAGGCAGAGCCTGCGCATCTCGGTGCGCTGGATCTTGCCGCTGGTGGTGCGTCGCACCTGGCCGCGGCGGAGCAGCAGCACCTCCGCTACGCGTACGCCGAACTCCTCGACGACGGTTTTGCGAATCCCGGCGGCCAGGGCGCGCAGGGCCTCCGGGTCCGGGCGGCCGTTCACTTCGTGCGTGACGACGAGGGCTTCCTCGGTGTCCGGCCCACCGTCCGGTCCGGTCGCGAGGGGTGCGGTGAACACCGCTCCCACGGCGCCGAGTTCGGTGTGCCGGGCGCGCAGCTCGTGCTCGATGTCTTGCGGGTAGAGATTGCGTCCGCGCAGGATCAGGGTCTCCTTGAGGCGGCCCGTCACGAAGACCTCGCCGTCCCTGACGATGCCGAGGTCGCCGGTGCGCAGGAAGCCGGTCTCCCCGTCGCCGGTGCGGGCGCCGAAGGTCTCGCGGGTGGCGGGCTCGTTGCGCCAGTAGCCGCGGGCCACACTGGCTCCGCGCAGCCAGACCTCGCCCACCCGCCCGGCCGGCAGCACCTCATGGGTGTCCGGGTCGACGATCCGGACGTCGAAGTCGGGGGCGCTGCCGTTGCCCAGGAGCTCGCGGCCGGGGGCCGGGAAGGCGACCTCGGCGAACTCGTGGCGGGCCAGCAGCTCGGTGTCGACCCGGGCCGGGACGGGGACCCGGTGGGCGGCGCCGGAGACGAAGACGGTGGCCTCGGCCAGTCCGTAACAGGGCGACGGGGCCTCGGGGTTCAGTCCGGCGGAGGTGAACCGCTTCACGAACCGGGCCACGGTCGCCGCGTGCACGGGTTCCGAACCGTTGACCGCGTGGGTCCACCGGGACAGATCGAGCCGGGCGATCTGCTCGTCGCTCACCCGGCGGCAGCACAGTTCGTACGCGAAGTTGGGGGCCGCCGACCAGCCGATGCCGTAGCGGTCGATCATGCGCAGCCACTGGTAGGGGCGTTTGATGAAGGTGACCGGGCTCATCAGCGCGCAGGTGCTGCCGAGGAAGAGCGCGGGCAGGGTCTGCGCCATCAGGCCCATGTCGTGGTAGTGCGGGGCCCAGCCGCCGAAGCGGGTGCCTTCCTCGATGTCGAGGGCGCGGTACAGGGCCGAGGCGTTGGCGAGCAGGTTGCCGTGGCTGACCATGACGCCCTTGGGGTCACCGGTCGAGCCCGAGGTGTACTGGAGCAGGGCGAGCGTGTCGCGGTCCAGGGCCGGTTCCCGCCAGTCGTCGGGGTCGGCCCACTCCCCCGCGTCGGTGGCCAGCAGGTCGAGCGGGGGCAGTTCCTCGCCGCTCAGCCAGTCGGCGACGGCCGGCCGGTTCGCCGCGTCCGTCAGGACCGCCGACACCTCGGCGTCCAGCGCGATGCCCCGCACCCGTCGGCGCTCGTGGCCGAAGGCGCCGGGCAGCGGCGCGGGAACGGCCACCATGCCGGCGTACAGGCATCCGGTGAAGGCAGTGATGAACTCGACCGGCGGGAAGAGGAGAAGGATGCGGGAGCCGGGCCGGTACCTGCGCTGAAGCTCGGCGGCGACACGGCGGGCGGCGGCGTCGAACTCGGCGTACGAGAAGTGCCGGGCGTCGCCGTTCTCCGCGTCGCGCACCTGGATCACGGCGTCCTGCCCGGGCCGCTCCCGCACATGACGGCGTATCGCTTCCACTGCGTCGGACATATGACTGAGGCTGATCACGATACGCCGCTTCCTCCGTTGCGATCATTCACGTAACAGGACCACGACCGCCGGCTGCGAGATCCCCCGAAGGGACCGTGGAGGGCTTTCGGCATTCCGCCCCGTCCACCGACCCGGCGAAGCTATACCGCAACTCCGGACCCGTCAAGCAGTCGTTTTCAAGGGCCTCCCTATTAGCTTTTCGATGCCCGGTCCATCTGCGTGTTTAGGTGCCCGCTTAACCATGGTGACCTTGACGCGGGGCCACTGGTAGCCTGCTTCACGTTCTCCTGGGGCGTGTTATATGCGCAGCTCAGAGGCATCCATCGGTGGCCGGCCAGCCCAGGGGCAGATGCGGGAAAGTGACCGGCACCCTCTATCGATGGCTATCAGAAATCGTCGCCTGAATATCCGCCACGGAATTCCAGTGCTCCACATTCTCGATTCATTGCGGCGGGCCGAGACAGAGGATGAAAGATGGCTAAAAGCGTAGTCGTGGTTGGCGGCGGAACAGCCGGCTGGATGACTGCTTCATACCTGCGGGCCGCTTTCGGCGACCGTGTCGACGT
Organism: Streptomyces sp. NBC_01363; assembly: GCF_026340595.1. GTDB lineage: Bacteria > Actinomycetota > Actinomycetes > Streptomycetales > Streptomycetaceae > Streptomyces. Next base: position 4,459,125 of record NZ_JAPEPF010000001.1, on the reverse strand, counting down.
CACTCTCGTGGAATCGAAGAACGTATCGTCGATCGGTGTCGGTGAGGCCACGTTCAGCACGGTCCGGCACTTCTTCGACTACCTCGGACTGGATGAACGCGAGTGGATGCCCGAGTGCCAGGCCACCTACAAGCTGGCGATCCGCTTCGAAAACTGGCGCACCAAGGGCGAGCACTTCTACCACCCGTTCGAGCGGTTGCGCGTGGTCGACGGGTTCCCGCTCACCGACTGGTGGCTGCACTCGGGGGCGGGCAAGCGCTTCGACAACGACTGCTTCCTGATCGCCTCGCTCTGTGACGCGAAGAGCTCGCCGCGCTACCTCGACGGCACCCTGTTCGAGCAGGACTTCGCGGAGAAGGGCGGCGACGGCACGTTCCGTACGACGCTCACCGAGCAGAACACGCAGTTCCCGTACGCGTACCACTTCGACGCGACGCTGCTCGCCAAGTACCTCACCACGTACGCCACCGACCGCGGGGTGCGGCACGTCCTCGACGACGTCCTCGATGTCGCGCTCGACGAGCGGGGCTGGATCAGTCACGTGGTGACGAAGGAGCACGGGGAGCTGCACGGCGACCTGTTCGTCGACTGCACCGGCTTCCGCGGCATGCTGCTCAACCAGGCGCTGAACGAGCCGTTCCAGTCGTACCAGGACACGCTTCCCAACGACAGCGCGGTGGCGCTGAGAGTCACCACGGACATGGCCGAGCGCGGCCTCCGTCCGTGCACGACGGCCACCGCCCAGGACGCCGGCTGGATCTGGACCATCCCGCTGTTCGGCCGCATCGGCACCGGTTACGTCTACGCGAGCGACTACACCACCCCGGACGAGGCGGAGCGCACCCTGCGCGAGTTCGTGGGGCCCGAGGCCGCGGACCTGGAGGCCAACCACATCAAGATGCGCATCGGGCGCAGCGAGCACTCCTGGGTCAACAACTGCGTGGCCGTCGGCCTGTCCAGCGGTTTCGTGGAGCCGCTGGAGTCCACCGGCATCTTCTTCATCCAGAACGCCATCGAGCAGCTGGTCAAGCACTTCCCGGGCGAGGGCGACTCCACGGACCTGCGCCGCTCCTACAACCGCCAGGTCGCCAACGTCATGGACGGCGTACGGGAGTTCCTGGTGCTGCACTACTACGCGGCCGCCCGGAACGACAACCAGTACTGGAAGGACACGAAGACCCGCCCGCTGCCCGACGCGCTCGCCGCACGGATCGAGCAGTGGAAGGCGAAGACGCCCGACACCGAGTCGGTCTTCCCGTACTACCACGGTTTCGAGCCTTACTCCTACACCGCGATGCTGCTCGGCCTCGGCGGGGTCCCGATGCAGGCGCCGCCCACGCTGTCCCTGTTCGACGACACGGCCGCCAAGCGGGAGCTTCAGCTCGTCCGTGACCAGGCCGCACAGCTCGTCAGCCGGCTCCCCTCCCAGTACGAGTACTTCGCCCATCTGCACGGACTGCCGCCGGAACGACGCGCCGCCCAGGCCCGATGAGCCTTCCGCACTGGCTGCCGCTCACCGGCCATGTCGTGCTGGCGGTGACCGTGGTGCTGGCGGGTGCGCGGCTCGCGCACCTGCTGGCGCGGCGGACCGGACAGCCCGCCGTGGTGGCCGAGATCGCCCTCGGCATGATCGCCGGGCCGCTCCTGCTGCGGCTCGGCGGAGCGGACGCGCTGGACGTGGTGGTGCCCGCGGACGTCCACACCGGGCTCGACTACATCGGGCACGCCGGCCTCGCGCTGTTCCTGGTCGGTGTCGGCCACGAGCTCAAGAGCCCGTCCGTCTCGGTCAGGGGCCGCTCGGTCGTCACGACCACCGCGGGCGCCCTGCTCGTCCCGCTGGTCTGCGGCGGAGTGCTCGCCCTCTGGGTGCTGGCCGGTGACGATCCGGCGCTGCGCGGCGAGGCTCCCGCGGCGGCGCTCTTCATGCTGCTCGCCGTGGGGCTCTCGGTCACCGCCGTCCCCGTCCTCGCGCGCATCCTGGTGGCACGCGGTGTGGTGGACACGGTGGTGGGGCGGCTGGCCATGACCTCGGCGGTGGCGATCGACGCGGCCGCGTGGATCCTGCTCGCCGTGGCCGTGGGGCTCGCGTCGGGCGGGTCCAAGAACGTTCCCCTGCTGATCCTGGTGGTCCTCGTCTCCGCCGCCGTGTTCGTGGCGCTGCGGATCGCGCTGCGCAGCGGCCCGGCGGCCCGGCTGGCGGCCGGCCGGCCGCGCGGGACGCTCGTCGCCATCGCCGTGCTCGCGGCCGGGGCGGCGGCCGCCCTGCGCCACTACGACCTGCCGGACATCCTGGGCGCGTTGCTCGTCGGGGCGGCCATTCCGGCCGACGCCCGCGAGGAACCGTGGTCGCGTGCCGTGCGGACCGTCTCGGGCGCCGGCCGCACGCTGGTGCCGGTGTTCTTCGTGACGACCGGACTGACCGTGTTCACCCGGGAGTTCGACGGGGTGCCGTGGGCCGCGATGGCCATGGCCGTCGGCCTCGCGGTGTTCGGCAAGATGGCGGGCACGTACGCGGGGGCCCGGCTGGGCGGCGAGTCGCACTGGGACGGGCTGCGCCTGGGCGTCCTGCTCAACACCCGCGGCCTCACCGAACTCGTCGTCCTCCAGGCCGGGTTCAGCGCGGGGATCCTCACCGCCGAGCTCTTCCTGGCCCTGGTCGTGATGACGCTCGTGACCACCGCGATGACCGGCCCCGCCTACACCTTCATCGACTACCGGGCCGGCCGCCGCGGCAGCCCGGTGCCCCCGAGGAAGAAGGAGCTGGCCCGGCCATGACCGAACCCCTGCTCGACTCCCCCCGGGCGGGCGGGCCCTCGCGCCCGGGCGCCCCGGAGTTCCGGGCCCTGATGTCCACCTTCCCGACGGGCGTCGCCGTGGTGACAGCCGTCGGGCCGGACGGCCGTCCCTGGGGCATGACCTGCTCGTCGGTCACCAGCATCACCACGGATCCGCCGACGCTGCTGGTCAGCCTGCGCCGCGGCAGTCCGACCCTGGACGCGGTGCTGGAGTGCTCCGCCTTCGCGGTGAACCTGTTGCACCACGGGGGCCGGCTGGCCGCCGAGCTCTTCGCCTCCGGCGACCCGGACCGCTTCGACCGGGTCGCCTGGCGGGGCGGCGGGGCGCCCGGCGGCCCGCATCTGCTCGACCACGCCCATTCCGTCGCCGACTGCCGGGTCGCCCAGACCCTCACCGTCGGCGACCACACGGCGGTCTTCGGCGAGGTGCTGCGGATCGAGACGCACCAGCCGGCCGCCCCCCGCCCGCTGCTCTACGGACTGCGCCAGTACCGCTCGTGGTCCGCATCCGACCGACACGAAGGGGACGTCCGGTGACCGTGGCCGTCGAGGTCCATGAACTCGTCAAACGCTATCCCCGCCGGGACGTGAAGGCCGTGGACGGACTCTCGTTCACGGTCGACCCGGGCGAGGTGTTCGGGCTCCTGGGGCCGAACGGGGCGGGCAAGACCACCACCGTGGGGGTGCTCACCACCCGTGTCCGCGCGACCAGCGGCACCGTGCAGGTGGCCGGCGTGGACGTGCGCCGTGACCCGGTGAGGGCGCGGGCCCAGCTCGCCGTGGTGCCCCAGGGCAGCAATCTGGACCGGGACCTGACCCCTCGCCAGAACCTCACCTTCCACGCCGCCTACCACGGCTTCTCGCGGGCCAGACGGCGGGCGCGCGCCGCCGAACTGCTGGAGGAGTTCGGACTGACCGACCAGGCCGACGTCAAGGTCGACTGGTACTCGGGCGGCATGGCGCAGCGGCTGATGATCGCCCGGGCGCTGATGCACGAACCACGGGTGCTGTTCCTCGACGAACCGACCACCGGCCTCGACCCGCAGGCCCGGCTGTTCGTCTGGGAGCGGGTCCGCGCCCTGCGCGAGCAGGGCGTGACCGTGGTGCTGACCACGCACGACATGAAGGAGGCGGCCGACCTGTCCGACCGGGTCGGGATCGTCGACCACGGGCGGCTGCTCGCACTCGACACACCGGAGGTGCTCACCCGCAGCGTCCCCGGCCACTCCGTACTGGAGATCACGGCGGCGCCCGGCCCCGCCGACAGCGCCGACGAGCTCCTCGCCGCGCTGACCGCGGTGGACGACGTGGAGCGCGGCGAGCGGCTCTCCGGCGGTGACCGGGAGCGGCCGGACAGCGTACTGATGCGGCTGTACCTGGCCAAGGCGCCGGCGGCGCTGCTGGCGCCCGTCGTCGCCGTGCTGGAGGCGCGCTGTGCCGTGCTGGCCGATGTCCGCCTCGGCGAACCCAGCCTGGAAGACGTTTTCATCGAGCTCACCGGAAGAGGTTTGCGATGACCACTGTGCAAAGTACGGCAACACCCGAGAACGCCGGCCGGCGGGGCCTGGAGGTGTCCAGGCCCCGCCGGCCGTCCGTTGCCCGGGTGTTTCTCGCCATCCTGTGGCGCGACACCTTCGTGACGGGCAAGGAGTTCGCCCTCCTGCTCGTCCAGATCGCCCTGACCCCGCTGTTCATGCTCTTCATCTTCGCCAAGGTGCTGGGCTCCCTGAACTACGTGCGTCCGGAGTTCGGCGACCTGCTGCTGCCCGGGATCGCCGCCCTGGCCGCGTTCCTGACGGCGTTGCAGGGCGTGGCGTATCCGCTGGTCATGGAGTTCGGCGTGACCAAGGAGATGGAGGACCGGCTGCTGGCCCCGCTGCCGGTCTACATGGTGGCGGTCGAGAAGCTGCTGATGTCCATGGTGCGCGGGATGATCGCGTCGGCGTGCGTGTTCCCGATGGGGGCGCTGGTCCTGGGCGGCGCCCCCTGGCGCGCCTCCGGGGTGCCCCTGCTGCTCGCGGTGCTCGCGCTGGGTTCCTGGACCGGTGCCGCCATCGGCATCACGGTGGGCACCCTGGTGCCGCCGCACCGGATCAGCATCATGTTCGCCGTCATCATGGCGCCGCTGATGTTCACGGGTGCGACGCAGTACCCGCTGGTGTCCCTGGACAAGATCGGCTGGTTCCAGGTGATCAGCGCGCTGAACCCGCTGACGTACGTGTCCGAGGGGATGCGGGCCGCCCTGGTGCCGTCCATCCCCCATGTGGACCCGCTGCTGTCCGTCCTCGCGCTGACCGGATACGGGCTGCTGTTCACGACGGCGGGCATCATCGCGTTCCGGCACCGGGCCCAGAAATGACGCCGGAATTACAGCTGGCTCTACCCCAGGTCTCCATACAGCGCCCCTGCGGCGGACCACCTCAGCGAGGTTGGCTATCACCATGACGAATACGACCGACACCGTCCAACTGTGGTCCGTGACCAAGCAGTACGGCTCGGGGACACAGACTGTCACCGCGCTGGACAACGTCACCACCACCTTCGCCCGCGGCACCTTCACCGCGGTGATGGGCCCCTCGGGGTCGGGCAAGTCCACGCTGCTGCACTGCGCGGCGGGGCTCGACCGCGTCACCGACGGCAAAGTGATCATCGATGACACCGATCTCGGAAATCTTGACGAAACCGCGCTCACCCTTCTGCGGCGCGATCGCGTCGGCTTCGTCTTCCAGTCCTTCAATCTCGTCTCGGCGCTCACCGCCGAGCAGAACGTCGCCCTGCCGCTGCGTCTGGCGGGGCGCAAGCCGGAGCAGCAGGATCTGGTCGCGGCCCTCACCGAGGTCGGTCTCGGCCACCGGGGTCCGCACCGGCCCAGCGAACTCTCCGGGGGTGAGCAGCAGCGGGTGGCCATCGCCCGGGCCCTGATCACCCGCCCCGCCGTGATCTTCGCGGACGAGCCCACCGGGGCCCTGGACACCAAGACGTCGCGCGATGTGCTCGCGCTGCTGCGCAACGTCGTCGACCGCCATCAGCAGACCGTGGTCATGGTCACCCACGACCCGGCGGCCGCCGCGTACGCGGACCGGGTGCTGCTGCTCGCCGACGGCCGGATCGTGGACGAGCTGCGGGGCCGCAGCAGCGTCGAGACGATCGCCGCGCGCATGGCGGCCCTGGAAGCAGTGGCATGCTGAGTCTCGCCTCCGTCCGCCAGCGCTGGGTGTCCTTCATCGGGACCTTCACCGCCCTGTGCCTCGGCGTGACCATTCTCTGCATGACCGCGATGGTGCTCCTCTCCGCGGGCCCCGAGGCGCCGGAGCGCTACGCCGGCACCGAGGTCCTGGTCCAGAGCCCGGGTGCCGACCAGTCGGACGGCAACTTCATCGAGAACCTCCCCTGGTCGCCCGAGCGCACGGACGAGCTCGTCGACCAGCTGGAGTCGGTGCCCGGCGTCGTCGCCGCCGTCCCCGACCGGTCGTTCTACGCCCAGGCCGTGATCGGCGGGAAGCCCGTGGACGACCCGGCCTCGGAGCTGCGCGGTCATCCCTGGTCCAGCGCGGCCCTGGCACCGGACAAGCTCGTCGCGGGGCACGCACCGCGCGCGGACGACGAGGTCGTCCTGGACCGGTCGCTGGGGCTGGCCCCCGGCGCGGCGGTCACGCTGCTCACCGCCGAGGGGCCGGCGCCGTACAAGGTGTCCGGCACGGTCGCCTCCGACGCCTTCTACCTCTCCGACCGTGCCGCCGCGCCCCTGTCGGGCGGGGTACGGGTCATCGGCCTGGTCACCGGCAAGGGCACGGACGCCGCGGCGGTGGCCGACGCGGCGGAGAAGGCCGTGGGCAAGGACGGCAAGGTGCTGGCCGGCGGCGCCCTGAAGGACCTGGAGGCCAAGAGCGCGGCGAAGACCCGCTGGATCGGCACCCAGATCCTGATCGCCATGGCGAGTCTGACCGCGTTCGTCTCCATCTTCGTGGTCGCCTCGACCTTCGCCTTCGGTGTCGTGCAGCGGCGCCGGGAGTTCGGTCTGCTGCGCACCATCGGTGCCACTCCGCGCCAGATCCGCCGGATGATGTACGGCGAGGCGCTGGCCGTGGGCGTGGTGGCGGCGGGGACCGGGCTGGTCCTGGGCTCGCTGCTGGCGCCGGCCCTGGGCGGGCTGCTGGTGGACGGCGGCCTGGAGCCCGTCGGGTTCACGGTGCGCATCCAAGTGCTCCCGCTGATCGGCTCGTTCGCCCTGGGCCTGATCGTCGCCCTGCTCGGCGTCTGGTCGGCGTCGCGGCGCGCGTCCCGGATCGCCCCTCTGGAGGCGCTGCGGGAAGCGGCGCACGAGAAGCGGCCGATGACGCGCGGCCGGTGGATCGGCGCGATCGCCTTCACCGCCCTCGGGCTGATCCTGGTCCTCGTGGCGGCCGGCAGCTCCTCCGACGAGATGATCAACAACGCGCTGTACGCCGCGATGGCTCTGATCATCGGACTCACCCTGTTCGCCCCCGCGGTCATCCCGCTGGTGGTCAGGGCCGTCTGGTGGCCTCTGGGCCGGCTGCGGGGCGCCACCAGCATGGTCGCCCGGGAGAGTTCACTGACGTCGGTGCGGCGCACCGCGTCGACGGCGGCCCCGGTGCTGGTCACGGTCGGTTTCGCCGTACTGATCGCCGGCATGTTCCAGATCAAGGCCAGCGGCTACGCGCTGGAGGAGACGGTCCGCCAGGAGGCCACGTCCGTGGTCACCCCGAAGGGCACCCCGGGGCTCTCGGACGCCGCGGTCAACACGGTTCCCGGTGGCGCCTCGCTGCTTCCGACCGAGCTCTACGTCGGCGGCACCAACCACATCGGCGCGATGGGGGTGAGCGAGGGGGCCTTCGAGAAGGCGCGGAAGAAGATGACCGTCACGTCCGGATCGCTGGACGGCCTCCGGGGCGACAACACCATGATCGTGCGGTCCTCGACCCGGGCCTGGCTCGGCTGGAAGGCCGGCAGCACGGTCCCGGTGACCTTCGAGGACGGGAGGACCGAGCAGGTCAAGGTGGTCGCGGAGATCACGGACGACTCTTCGACCGCCAGTGTGCTCCTCACCCGGCAGACGGTGCGGGCGCACGCGCCGTCCGCACTCACCCAGGTGGTGTACGCGACCGGTGCGCAGCGGCCCACGCTGTCCGCCTCGCTCGGTGCGGAGTCGCTGAGCACCTCGGTGTACGCGGCACGCACGGACGCCGAGGACGACCGGCTGGTCCAGATCTTCCTCGCCATCCTGATCGGGATGTCGCTCGGCTACACCTGCCTGGCGATCGCCAACACGCTCATGATGGCCACGGCCGACCGGGCCGGTGACTTCGCGGTCCTGCGGCTGTCGGGGGCGACCCGACGGCAGGTGCTGCGGATCGTCGCCGCGGAGTCGGCGCTCTCCGTCGGGATCGGAACCGGGCTGGGACTGGTCATCGCGCTGATCGCCCTGCTCGGGATCAGGTCGGGGCTCTCCTCCCAGCTGGGCACCCAGGTCAATCTCAACCTGCCCTGGGGCACGATGCTGCTGACGATCGGGCTGTGCCTGGTGCTGGCGCTGGTCTCCAGCGTGCTGCCGGCCCGGATGGCGCTGCGCCGGACCGGTGCCCGGTCCGCTGCCTGACTCCCGAACGCCGGTGCCCCGGGACGCGACGCCGCGCAGGCGGCTCGTGTCCCAGGGCACCGCGCCGTAACGGGTCCGCTCAGACCGCCGCCACAGGGGCCGAGGCGGCACGCAGCGCGCCGATGGCGCGGGCGGCGGTCAGCGGCGCGGCATGACTGTGCCGGGGCAGTTCGACCGCCGCGATCCCGCGATAGCCGCTCTCGCGCAGCGCCGTGAGCGTGGCCCTCAGGTCGAGTTCGCCCGTACCGAATTCCAGGTGCTCGTGGACCCCCGGCCGTGCGTCGTCCAACTGCACGTTCACCAGGAGACCCGCGGCCCGGCGCACACACGCCGCCGCGTCGGCCGGCTCGATCGCCACGCAGTGGCCGACGTCCAGGGTGATGCCCAGCAGCTCCGGATCGCCCAGCTCCGCGCGCAGGGCCAGGGCCTGGTCCAGATGCTCGACGAACATGCCGGGTTCCGGCTCCAGGCCGAGCGGCACCCCGTACCGCTCGCACGCGGCCAGCACCTCGCCGACGCCCGACTTCATGCGCTGCCACGCCAGTTCCGTACCAACGATGGAGGGTCTGATGCCCGACCAGAACGAGACGCAGTCCGCATCCAGTTCGGCGGCCGTGCGCACGGCGCGGCGCAGGAAGTCGATACGGACGGCCGGCTCCTCGCTCACCAGGGTGGGGTGGTGCTTGTGGCGCCGGTCGAGCAGGTACCGGGCGCCCGTCTCCACCACGCAGCGCAGCCCGAGCCCGGACATCAGCCGGGCGGCGCGCGACGCCTCGGCCGCCGCGCCGGGGGCGTATGGGTCGAGGTGGGCGTGGTCGAGCGTGAGTGCCACCGCCGTGTACCCGAGGTCGGCGATGGTGCGCAGTGCGTCGTCGAGGCGGTGGTTGGCGAAGCCGTTGGTGCCGTACCCGAACCGGAAGTCCGCTTCGATCACGTGGGGTTCTCCTTCTGGTGGCGGCGGTGCGAGGGGGTGGCCGCGGCCCGATCAGCCCGCGGCGATCTCCGAACGCGTCTCCTGCGCGGCATGGCCCGCGGCGCGCTCCGGATGCGGGACACCGAGCAGCGCCATGCCCAGGGGGGTGACGGTGTGCAGCACGGTGTTGCGGTTGCGCATGGTGGTGATGAGCCCCGACTCGCGCAGTATGGCGGTGTGCTGGCTCGCCCCGGCCGAGGAGATGCCAAGCAGCTCGGCGAGCTGGCTGGTGGTGCACGACGAGGTGAGGGCGCGGAGGGCGGCGGCCCTGGTCCTGCCGACCAGGGCGCTCAGCGCCTGCGAGGAGTTGTCGGGGGTGTCCCAGAGTCCGGCGCCCGCCGGGGCGTCCGGAGCCGCCGCGAACACCAGGGCCCGCTGCCCGGTCTCGGGCTCCGCGCCGATGAGTACGGCCGGCTCGTGCGGCGAGAGGAACAGCGACGGGACGAGGAGGAGGCCCCTGCCATCGAGGAAGACGTCCCGCGTCGGTCCGGGGATTCCCATCACCGGTGAGTTCCAGCTGATCCGTGAGTGGAGTGTCGAGAAGAGCCGGTCGACCCCGCCCGTCATCGTGATCCGCCCGCGGGCGTCGCACTCGGCGGCGAGCCTCGCCTGCATACGGCTGGAGTACGGCTCCAGCGCGGACCGCCACACCTGCATGATCTCGGCGGTGGCGTCGCGACGGCTGATCCCCGCTGAACTCAGCGCCGAGTCGTCGGCCAGGGGCGATCTGTCGATCAGGCACAGCAGATCGCCCGGTGCCTGGATTCTGCGCTGCGTCGCGGTGAGCAGCTGGGTCAGCGGCGTCGACCGTCGTAGGTGCCGGAAGAGCTGGTTTCGCCAGCGCACCTGTGAGGGGCTGCTGGTCCGGCCCAGCATGCCGAGGGCGAAGACCGTCTCGGCGACCGGGCCCAGAGTGGGCCGGAGCCTGGTCCGAGTCAGGTCCTGTGCGGTGAAATGGATTCTGAACACCTTCACTCCTCCCGTTGACGTGGTGTCACGAGCCCGTTCGTGCACGGACCGCCCGCTGTCGGGGGGCGGCCTCCGACGCGTCGGGCACCGGCGCCACCAGGGCGAGTTCCCCGCGCCGGGCGACCGCGCGTGGCCGGCCCGCGAACCTCTCGGCGGCGTACGGCCCGAGCAGGCCCGGGAAGCGGTAGCGCAGCGCTCCGCCGGTGTCCCGGCCGGCCACCTCCAGGAGCTGCAGGTCCACCAGCCGTTCCAGCGCGTCCTCGGCCTCGCGCGCGTCGAGGCGCAAGGCCGAGGCCGCGGACCACACATCGAAGGACTGGTCCGCCAGCGCGCCCAGCTGCCCGTAGCGGCGGGCTGTTTCGGGAGCGAGCCCGCCCAGCGCGCGGTCGAAGCAGGCACGGACCGAGTTCTCGCCGTGGCTGAGCACATCGAGCACGCAGCGCCGGTCCGCCGTCCGTTCGACCAGGTCGGCGACCGTCCAGTGGGGCCTGCCCGCCAGCCGGGAGCCCGCCGCCCGCAGCGCGAGGGGCAGCCGTGCCACGCGTACGACGAGTGCGGCAGCCCCGGCCGGGTCGGCCGCGACCCGGCCGGGGCTGCCACTGCGCGCCAGCAGCCGCACGGCGTCCTCCTGGACGAGGCCGCCCAGTCTGATGGTCTCTGCCGCGCCGCTGTCCATCAGGAGTTCGGAGCCGGTGACGACGACCCGGCACCGGCTGCCGCCGGGCAGCAGGGGCCCGATCTGGTCGTAGGAGGCGGCGTGGTCCAGGACGATCAGTACCCGGCGGTCCGCGAGCAGGCTGCGGTAGAGCGCTCCGCTCTCCTCGGTGCTTCGGGGAATCCCGCCGGCGGGGACGCCGAGCGCCCGCAGGAAGCGGCGCAGCACCCGTCCCGTGGCGCGGCGCGGGGTGCCGTCCACGGGATCCCTCAGGTCGGCATGGAGCCGGCCGTCGGGGAATCCGGCGGCGGCGCGGTGACCCCAGTGCAGGGCGAGGGCGCTCTTCCCCGCGCCGGGCGGGCCGACAATGCAGCAGACCGGCGCGGTGCGGCCCCGGTTCTCCGCGGCGAGCACCTCGTCCATGCGCGCGAGCTCGGCCGCTCTGCCGGTGAACACCATGTTCTGCGGGGGCAGTTGACTGGGTACGGGGATCTGCCGCGCTGCGGCGGGGAGGAGCGGGACGACGTCGGCGCCCGGACGGGGTTCGTCATTCAGGATCTGCTCATGGACCGCGCGCAGTCCGGCGCCCGGCTCCAGACCGAGCTCGTCGATGGTGAGACTGCGTCCCTCGCGGAAGGTGCGCAGCGCCTCGGCGCGCTGACCGGAGCGGTGCTGGGCGAGCATGAGGCAGCCGCGCAACTGCTCGCGCAGCGGGTTCTCCCGTACCAGCGCGGACAGTTCGGCGATCAGGGAGCGGTGCTCGCCGAGCTCCAGACGCAGCACCATCAGCTGTTCCGCGGCGAGCATCCGCTGCTGGGTGAAGTGCGCTGCCTCCAGCTCGGCGAAGTCCGAGGTCAGGCCGTCGAAGGCCGGCCCCCGCCACAGGGCGAGTGCCTGCTGGAGCCGTTCGGCGGCCTCCTCCGTGCAGCCCTGACGGGCGAGTTCGTAGCCCTCCTCCGTCCGGTCGGTGAACTCGGTGATGTCGCTCCAGTGGGAGGCCGGTGCGAGCTGGTAGCCGGGCGCCACCGTGGCGATGACCTCCTCGCGCACCCCCGCGTCCCGGAAGAGCTTGCGCAGCGCGGCGACACAGATGGAGACCTGGGTGCGCGCGCTGCTCGGCGGATTGCCGCTCCAGACGTCGCGGGCCAGCTCGTCCACCGGGACGACACGGCCCCGGGCCAGCAACAGGCGGACCAGCAGCGCGTGCTGACGCACCCCCCGCAGTCCGAGGACACGGCCGTCGACGGACGCCTCGACCGGACCCAGCAGACGGAAGACGCACTCTCCCGTCCGCTGCGCCCTGAATGAGCTCACGACATACCCCTCCCCCGTTCGACGAGCGGTGGGGCCGCTCGCGTCTCAACCATCTCCATGAATAACACCCGGGCACTAAAGGGATCTTTGTGCTGGCCGATACCGGCCGGTACCACGGCGGGCCCCGTCACTCCCGGCACCGAATACGGGCAGACTGGCTGCCCGGACGGACTCCCCGCACCCGTCGCCGCCGAGCCGACCCTGGAAGGGGAACCACGCGTGGGACACAGAAGCGGGATCGAGAACAGACAGGTCACGCTCGACGACGACGCATACGGCCGGCTGGGGGACGTGCTGGCCGGGCTGGTCGGCCCCTCGGGCACGGCGGAGCCCTCGGCGACCACCGGACCGGCGGTCGTCAGCGGCTCGTACACCGTCGATCCGCCGTTCTTCGGGGACGGCGACATCGGGCGGCTCGCGGTGTGCGCGGCCGTCAACGATCTCGCCGCCCGCGGTGCCGATCCCCAGTGGGTCACGTTGGGGCTCACGGTCGAGGCGGGGCTGCCGGCCACGCTGCTGCGCCGGGTGCTGGATTCGGCCCGTGAGGCCGCGCACGAGGCCAGCGTCCGCCTGGCCGGTCCGGAGGCGCGGGTGGTGCGCGCGGGCGACGCCAACCGACTCTTCGCCCACACCACGTCGCTGGGGACGATACCGCAGCCGCGACCTCCCGCGGCCGGCACCGTCCGGCCGGGCGATCTGCTGCTCCTGACCGCCCCGCTGGGCGGCTGGGCGGTGCATCTGCTGTCGGTACGTGAGGGCCTGGGCCTGGAGAACCTCGTGCCGAGCGGCTGCCATCCGCTGAACACGATGCTGCGCGACGTGGGGCGGGCGGCGCCGCCGGACGCGGTGCGCCGGGTGGACCGCATCGCGCGGGGCGGGCTCGCGCGCGTCCTGCAGGCCCAGGCCGCGGCAGCGGGGCGTTCCGTCCAGGTCTTCGAGGAGGCGGTGCCGATGCAGCACGAGGTGAGCGCCGCGTCGGAACTGCTCGGGATCGACCCGCTCCATGTCACGGACGAGGGCTGTCTGTGTCTGTGCGTGGCGGCGGAGGCGGCCGGGGCCGTGGGGGAAGCGCTGCGGGCCCACCCCTACGGGTGCGAGGCCGCGGTGATCGGGGAGGTGACGTCCCTGCCCGCTCCGGTGGCCCTGCTCGTGGGGCGCGAGGGCCGAACCCAGCGTCTGAACGCCCGGGCGGCCCTGTGGCCGGAGCCGTCCCGGCTGCGGTGAGGGCCCGGGCCCCGGTCGCATTTCCGCAGGTTGGCCAAATATCGAGCAACCTTGCCCAGAACATTACGGTCCCGCCCCGATTCCCCGGCCGCATACCGGAGGGCATGAAGGAAAAGTGCGCCGTTTACAGTTCGGTCACATCTCACCGAGGCAAACCACCGGCCACTGGATATACCTCGTCGGCCGTTTACTCGGAACTTGCCATTCCGCTAGACGGGCATACGGCGGCAGGTTCGCCACCGGGGGATAGGGCGGGCCTGCCTGTCTGAATACCGCGAGAGCGGTCAGCCCCAGATGGGGTCCTGCACCGGCACGTCGACGGTGGTGTGCACGGTTGCCGTACCCGCGGAATCCGCCGCGGCGGCCTCGGACGACACCACGCCCGCCACACCACCCAGCGCAACGAGGGCGAACGCCGCTGCGGCCATGCCCACGGGCACCGTCCGGCTCGCACGCACGGCACGGACGAGGTTCCTGACTTTGGAAGACTGCACGATTTCTCTCCCGTTCGACCATCACACCAGATTGGCGACACGTCGAAAGCGACGCCTCGCCGTCAATCATCTTTCACGTAACCTCACTTCACCCTGGCATATAGTTGCATTGCAGCAACTCCCATTACCCAGGGGAAGGTTAAGCAGTGGAACCCAGCGCTTCTGATTCCGATTTCGACCGGCTGGACGACACGAGCGCGGAGGCCTACCGACTGGCCGTACTCGAAGGACAGTTCAAAGCGGAGTCCATAGCCGCCGAACTGGACCTCTCCCCTGAAGACGTCAAGCGGACCGAGCGGGTCCTGCGCGTCATGCGCCTGCTGCACGCCACCCCGGGGGACCCTCGGCGGCTCGCACCCGTCAGTCCGGACGCTGCCTCGTCGGAGCTGCTCGGGCCGATGGTCCAGCACATGGGTCAGATGGAGCAGCACGTGGCCAGGCTGCGCAGCCAGCTGGCCGCGTTGCAGCCCGTCTACTTCGAGGGGCGCAGGCTCCGCAACCATCTGGAGGCCTTCGACACGGTCCCCGACCCCCACACCGTTCAGGCGATGATCGACACCCAGATCAAGCACTGCAGATTCGAGGTCCTGACCGTGCAGCCCGGCGGGGCCCGGCCTCCCCATCTGCTGGAGGCTGCCACTCAGAGCTGCCTGGACATCACCGAGCGGGGCATCAGGCTGCGCACGCTCTACCAGCACACCGCCCGCACCGACCCCGGTACCCAGTCCCTGGTCCGTGCCGTGTCAGCGGAAGGGGGCGAGTTCCGGACCACCGAGGAGGTCATCGACCGGCTGATCATCATCGACCGGGAGGTTGCCTTCCTGCCCCAACGGGCCGCCTCCGGGCCGTCGCACGGCGCGGTCGTCACGCGGGAGCCGACCCTCGTCAACTATCTCTGCTCGGTCCACGACCTGCTCTGGCGCTCAGCCGTCCCGTTCCGCCCCGACGAGCCCGACAAGCGACCGGTGATGGACGAGGTCAAGCAAGCGATCCTCCGGCTCCTGGCAGAGGGCCACAAGGACGTGTGGGTGGCCCACAGACTCGGCATGTCGGTCCGCACCTGCCGCCGGCACATCTCGGAGATCACCGCGGACCTCAAGGCGTCGAGCCGCTTCCAGGCGGGGGTGAACGCGGCGAACGCGGGACTGCTGGACCCCGCCGGCGGGCATCCGTGAACCGGACACGGCCGCGCCGCAACTTACGGCCATGCAGCTTCATGACACCCCCACCCCCTGGCCCGAACGCACGTCCGGAAGAGACGGTGGGCACCTGCACCGAGCTGCGGGAACGGGGGGACAGGGCTGTGGACAAAGGCGTCATACCCTCCTGTCCGCCTATCCCGTCCGGCCCGGCCTTCCATCTCGTCCACCGCTCGCCCTCGTGGGACCACTACGCGGTCGACGCGCCGTCGCGAGGGGAGGAGCACTTCGCGGTCTCCGCGGAACTGCGGCCCGGGCAGGGGCCGGACGGCGACCGGCACGGTCACTTCCACGACTGGCAGTTCCTCACCGGCCTGGTCCTCGACGCAGGTGGCTTCGTCGCCCGCACCTACTTCGGTGTGCCCCCGTATCTCCCCACCCAGTTCCGCCTGTTCGAACTCGATCTCCACGATCCGGCTGCCTGGCGCGCGGGGAACGGCCGGACACTCGCTGTCGGAGACCTGCGCGTACGGCCGTCCCGTGCCCTGGACGGCGCGCCGCACCGGGTCGAGATCGAGGGCGCGGTCTCGCTCGACAGCACTCCCTGCGCCCGGATCCGGTCGACGCTCGGCTTCCTCGTCCCCATGCCCATGGGGGTGCCCGAGCCTGCCGGGCCCGGCGTCCCCGTGCGCCCCTGCGAGGTGGGCCGGGTCTCCCCCGGCTCCGTCCTCCTCGGCACGCCCGTCCTCTCCTCGTACGGCCGTCTCACCTCTCCCGTACTCATCCCCCTCGATACGCCGGGGAGCGGCACGGAACCCGGCCGGGCCGTCCCCGATCTGACGATCGTGGAGGTGATCAGGCAGGCGTCACTCCTGTGTGCGGGACTGACCTGCGGGCTGCGCCCCGAACGAAGCGTGACGGCCGCCCTCACCGTCCGCCGCCGCGGCGCCGCCGTCGTGGGCGCCCCGCTGCACTGCACCGCGGTGCCCGGGACCCTCACCGTCGACGAGCACGGATACCCGCGCGTGCCCCTCGTCCTGACGATTCATCAGAACGGCCGGGTGGTCGTCGAGGCCACCGCCGAGGTCCATCAGGACTTCTGACCTCCCGCTCCCGGCAACCGATCCGTCATCCGGTAGGCGGCCGTACATTGGGACGGCAGTGACACCGGCACGCACGCGCACACAGGTATCTGGGGGGACGCCACACCATGAGGTTTCGCTTACTCGGCCCGCTCGAAGTCCTGCGCTCCTCGGCCGACAGCCGCGACGCCACCCCTCGCGCCGCGAAACACCGCATCATTCTCGCCACCCTGTTGGTCCGCGCGGGCGAGCCCGTCCCGACCGAGACGCTGATCAGCGAGCTCTGGGGGAACACACCGCCGCGCACGGCGACGACGACGATCCAGGTCTACATCTCCCAGTTGCGCAAGTTCCTCGGCCTCGCCGACTCGAACGAGGCCCGGCAGGCCATCGTGACGCGCCGCCCCGGCTATCTCTTCCGGCTCGATCCCAGCCGGCTCGACCTGACCCGTTTCGAGGCGCTGCACGCGCAGGGCGTCGCCGCGGCCGAACGGCACTCCTACGCCGAGGCCTCGGAGCTGCAGAGACGGGCACTCTCCCTGTGGCGGGGGCGGTTCCTCGCCGACATCCCCACCGGACCCCTGCTCTCCGCCGAGGCCGCACGGCTCTCCGAGATGCGCCTGGCCGCCCGGGAGCAGCACATCCGTGCCGAGCTGCGGATCGGCCACCACCGAGAGATGCTCGGCGTCCTGAGGACCACGACCGCCGAGCATCCGCTGCGCGAGGAACTGCACTCCCACCTCATGGTGGCCCTCTACCGATCCGGGCGGCAGGCCGAGGCGCTACAGGTGTTCACCGCGCTGCGCCGCACGCTGATTGACGAACTGGCCATCGAGCCGGGCCCCTCGCTCCAGCGCCTGCACCAGCGCGTGCTGTTGGGCGACCCGACGCTGCTGCACTCGGCGCGGCCGCAGGTGCGCGCCGTGCCGGCCGACCAGGCCCCGCCCGCGGCCCCGCTCCCGCCCCCCGACGAGCGGTTCGCCGGCCGCGCGGCCGAACTCGACCGGATAGCCGGCCTGTTGCGGGGCGGGGCCACAAGCGTGCTCGTCACCGGCGCGGCGGGCGCCGGCAAGTCCGCCCTCGCCCGCCAGGCCGCGCACGTACTCGCAGACGACTTCCCCGGCGGACGCTTCCTGATCGACCTGCGGACCCCCCTCTCCGCGACGCCCGGGGCCCTCGCGGAGAGGATGCTGCGCACCGCCGGAGCAGCCTCCCCCTTGCCGGACACGTCCGCGGAGCCCCGTCAGGTGCCGGGCCACGTCGCCGGGGGACGCCGGGTCCTGTTCGTCCTGGACAACGCCGGTCCGGCGGAGGAACTGAGCGACGCCCTGCCGGACCTGCCGGGCACCGCCGTGCTCGTCACCGCCCGGCAGCGGCCCGGGGGGCTCCGGCCGTCGGGCACCGTGGCGCTGGACCTGCCCGGCCGGGCGGACGCCGAGGCGGTGTTCGTCGCCGCCTGCGGACAGGCCGGCACGCAGCCGGACCCCGAGGCCGTCGAGGAGATCGTCGGCCTCTGCGGCCAACTGCCGCTCGCCCTGCGGATCGCCGGCGCCCGGCTCGCCGAGCATCCGCACTGGACGGCCGGCACCCTGGCGGAGCGGCTGCGCACCGAGCGCACCCGGCTCGGCGAACTGAGCCACAACGGCCTCGATGTTCGCGCGAGTCTGCTGCGCGGGTACCTGGAGTGCGATCCCGGGCAGCGCGACGCCTTCCGGCTGCTCGGGGTCCTGCCGGCCGGGCCGTTCGAGGCCGCGGCGGCCGCAGCCGTGCTCGGCCTGCCGCCCGGCGAGGCCGAGCCGGTCCTCGAACAGCTCGTCAGGAACGGTCTGCTGGCCTCCGGAAGCGCGGACGGCAGCGCTCCGGCGGGCTACCTGCTGCCGGTCCTGCACCGGCTCCTCGCCGTCGAACTGGCCGAGGACGACCCGGCCGACACCCGGCACGCCGCCGTCGGACGGCTGTGCGAGGCGTATGCCCGTACGGCCGAACAGGCCCGGCCCGCGCCCAGGTCCGTCGGGCGCACGGCCGGCCGGCCAGCCGGCACGGCCCCGGCGGCGGGGACCTCAGGGCCCCGCCCGCTGCACTGGTTCGCCGAGCAGCAGGCGGCCCTCGTGCACCTGGTACGCGCGGCGGCGGACGGCGGGCAGTGGCGTCCCGCGCTGCGGCTCGCCCGGGCCATCGGTAACTTCCTGGAGACCACGGCGGCATGGGACGACTGGGCCACGACCCAGCAGTCCGCGCTCCGGGCCGCCGAGGCAATGGGGGACGAGAAGGCGCGCGCACAGGCCCTGCGTGCCCTCGGCGATCTGGCCTGGCAGCGGCGGCAGTTCACCGAGGCCTGTCGCTCCTACGAACACGCTCTGCGGGCCGCCCGGCGGGCCGGGGCCCCGGCCGAGGAGGCGCGCGCGCTCGTGGGGCTCGCGGATCTGCAGCTGGAGCACGGCTTCCCCGAGCGGGCCCGGAGCCTGGCCGAGGCGGCTCACGCCGCGGCCGGGACCGCGCAGGATCCGCGGGCCCGGTTCGAGGCGGAGCGCTGCCAGGCGGTCATCGCCCTGGACACCGGCCGGCCGGAGGAGTCGGAGAAGCTCTTCCGGGCCTGCCTCGCCACGGCCGGTGACCTCGCCAACCGGCGGCTGGAGGCCTACGCCCGGCGCTCCGTCCGTGTGGCGGCGGCCCGCCGCGAAGCAGCGCCCGGTACCCCGGACAGCATGGAGGTGCGGCCGGGTGTGTGGCGGCTGGCTCCCGGGCAGCCGGACACGTTCGGCGGGGAGGTACCGGAGGCCTGCGGCATCACACACCGCTGGTGAGGGCGAGGCATTCCCGGTAGTCCGTCAGGAGTCCGCGGGCCCGCACCTCGGAGAGGGAGGGCGCCGACCGGTCGCGGGAGGAGAGCAGGTCCGCGCCCGTGGGCCAGTCGATCGCCAGCTCCGGTTCGTGGACGTGCACGGAGTGCTCGCGCTCGGGCTCGTAGGCGCGGGACACCAGATAGCTGACCGTGGCGTGCTCGGTGAGCGCGCAGAGGCCGTGCCCGAACCCTTCGGGGAGATAGACGGCCGCCCGTTCGCTGTCGTCGAGCCGGACGGTCTCCCACCGTCCGAAGGCCGGGGACCCGGCCCGCAGATCGACGACGACGTCCAGGACCGCCCCGCTCACGCACGTCACGTACTTCGCCTGCCCGTGGGGGACCTGGGCAAAGTGGATCCCGCGCATCACTCCGCGCGCGGACACCGACAGATTGCCCTGGATCATGTCCGGCGGGCGGTGTCCGAGCACCTCGGCGAGCAGGTCGGGGCGGTACCACTCCAGGAAGACCCCGCGGGAGTCGGCGTGGGGCTGCGGGGAGATCCGCAGGGCACGGGGGACAGACAGTTCGCTGATTCTCACAGTGCCCCCTGGCGCTTCGCGTCGAGCAGTCCGAGCAGATAGCCGCCGTACCCGCTCTTGGCGAGCGGTTCGGCAAGGCTGGCGAGCCGGTCGTCGTCGATGAGTCCGGAACGCCAGGCTGCCTCCTCCACACAGCCGATCTTCAGCCCCTGCCGTTCCTCGACGACCCGGACGAACTCGGAGGCGTGCACGAGGGAGGCGAAGGTGCCCGTGTCCAGCCATGCGGTGCCCCGGTCCAGGAGCGTGACCTGGAGTTCGCCGCGGTTCAGATACGCGGTGTTGATGTCGGTGATCTCCAGTTCGCCGCGCGGGCTCGGTCTGAGGGAGCGCGCGATGTCGACCACCGTGCGGTCGTAGAAGTACAGGCCGGGCACCGCGTACCGCGACTTGGGGTGGTCCGGCTTCTCCTCCACGGACACCACGCGTCCCTGCCCGTCGAACTCGACGACCCCGTAGGCACGCGGGTCCGAGACGGGACAGGCGAAGATGCGGCCGCCTCGCTCGGGTGCGCCGACGGCGAGGCTGCGTCCCAGGCCCGCTCCGTAGAAGAGGTTGTCCCCGAGGGCCAGCGCCACGGCGGAGTCGCCGATGAACTTCTCGCCGATCAGGAAGGCCTGCGCCAGTCCCCCGGGCTGTTCCTGGACCGCGTAGTCGATGGTGATGCCCCACTGGGAACCGTCACCGAGCAGCCTGCGGAAGCTTTCCTGGTCCGACGGCGTGGTGATGATCAGCAGTTCGCCGACGCCAGCCATCAGCAGGGTGGAGAGCGGGTAGTAGACCATCGGTTTGTCGAAGACGGGCATCAGTTGTTTCGACACCGCTCTGGTCACCGGCCACAACCGGGATCCGGTGCCGCCTGCACGAATGATTCCGCGCATGCGAGCCATGGTGCAGCGGTGCGCTTAGGGGGCGCTTAGGCGGTCGCGCCGGGCCCGGACCGGGCAACGTCCGCTCGGCTAAGATCCGGCAGCCATGAGACTCCTCGTCACCGGTGGTGCCGGTTTCATAGGTTCGCAGTTCGTTCGCGCCACGCTGTCCGGCGCACTCCTGTCGCCGCCCGGCGTTCGGGTCACCGTCCTCGACAAACTCACCTACTCCGGCAACCTCGCCAACCTCGGCCCGGTGTCCGACCATCCGGGTCTGACGTTCGTTCCCGGTGACATCACCGACGCGCATCTGGTCGACTCGGTGATGCCCGGTCATGACGCGGTGGTGCACTTCGCCGCCGAATCCCATGTGGACCGTTCGCTCGTCGGGGCCCGCGACTTCGTCCATTCCAACGTGCTCGGCACACAGGCGCTGCTGGACGCGGCGCGCACCCACCGGGTCGGCCGGTTCGTGCACGTCTCCACCGATGAGGTGTACGGCTCGATCGAGCGGGGCTCCTGGACCGAGGACACCCCGCTCGCCCCCAACTCGCCCTATGCGGCGAGCAAGGCCGGCTCCGATCTGCTCGCCCTGGCCCAGCACCGCAGCCACGGCCTGGACGTGGTCGTCACCCGCTGCTCGAACAACTACGGCCGCTATCACTTCCCGGAGAAGATGATCCCGCTCTTCATCACCCGGCTGATGGAGGGCCGCAAGGTCCCGCTCTACGGCGACGGCGGCAACATCAGGGACTGGCTGCACGTCTCGGACCACTGCGTGGGCATCGACGTGGCCCTTCACCGCGGCCGGGCCGGGCACGTGTACCACATCGGCGGCGGGCGGGAACTGACCAACAAGGACCTGACCACGCTCCTTCTCGAAGCGTGTGGGGCGGGGTGGGACCAGGTGGAGTACGTCACCGACCGCAAGGGGCACGACCGGCGGTACTCGCTGGACATCTCCAAGATCCGTGACGAGCTCGGCTACGCACCCGCGGTCCCCTTCGAAGAGGGGCTCGCCGACACCGTCCGCTGGTACCAGGACAACCGCGACTGGTGGGAGCCGCTGCGGGAGCGCGCCTGGCTCGCCCGGTGACCCGCTGGCTGGTCACCGGTGCCTCGGGCATGCTCGGGCGCGACCTCACCGGTGTGCTGCGCGCGGCGGGCGAGGGCCCAGCCACGACGGCGCTCGGCCGTAAGGAACTCGACATCACCGACCGCTCCCAGGTTCTCGACGCGGTCGCGGGACACGACGTGGTGGTGAACGCGGCGGCGTGGACGGACGTCGACGGGGCGGAGTGCGACGAGGCCGGGGCGCAGGCGGTCAACGCGACCGCCGTCCGTCACCTGGCCACCGCCTGCGCCCGGCACGGCGCCCGGCTCCCGCACGTCTCCACGGACTACGTGTTCCCCGGCGACGGGACGGTGCCCTGGTCCGAGACCGCCGCGCCGGACCCGGTCAACGCCTACGGCCGCAGCAAGCTCGCGGGCGAGCGCGCGGTGCGGGAGCTGCTGCCCGCGCACGGCTACACCGTCCGCACCGCCTGGCTGTACGGGGCGCACGGGGCGAACTTCGTCGCCACCATGCTCCGCCTGGCGGCCTCGCGCGAGGAACTGGATGTCGTGGACGACCAGACCGGGCAGCCCACCTGGTCCGGTGCGCTCGCCGCACGGCTGGTGGCACTGGGACAGTCCGCGCTCGCCGGTGACGCACCGTCCGGCATCTACCACGGCACGGCCACCGGCCGCGCCACCTGGTGCACGCTCGCCCGGGAGGCCTTCGTGCTGGCCGGGCTCGATCCAGAGCGGATCAG
Source organism: Streptomyces sp. NBC_01363 (assembly GCF_026340595.1). GTDB lineage: Bacteria > Actinomycetota > Actinomycetes > Streptomycetales > Streptomycetaceae > Streptomyces. The sequence continues at coordinate 4,436,802 of NZ_JAPEPF010000001.1, read as the reverse complement.
GGCCGTGTGCTCCGAGCGGTATCCCCGGCCCGCCCCCCGGCCGGCCTGGAGCGTCCTGGGACACGAGGGCTGGACCCGGGCCGGGATGGCACCGCTCGCCCCGTGGCGGAGCATGCTCGCCAGCGCCTTCGCCGAGGGCGTCTTCCCCGCGGCCCGGGCGGACGGCCGCCCCGGTTAGACCCACGATATGCGCGAGTTGCCGGGCCCATAGCGCCGCCGACCATGCTGGTGCGCGGCGCCGGGAACGGACGACGACTGGAGGCGGAAGCATGGGACTGAGGACCGGAGTGTGGCTGGTGGGCGCCCGGGGATCCGTGGCCACCGGCGTGGTGGCGGGTGCCGCGGTGCTCGCCGCGGGCCTGGCGGATCCGGACGGCTGTGTCACGGAATCGGAGCCGTTGCGCCGGCTTCCGCTTCCCGGCTTCGGCGAACTCGTCTTCGGCGGGCACGACATCGTGGACGTCCCGCTGCGCAAGCGGGTCGAACAGCTCGTCGCGGGCGGCGTACTGCCGGCCGGGCCGACGGCCCGGATCGGCCCGGCACTCGACGCCGCGGACCGGGAGTTGCGCCCCGCCGGCCCGGCGGCGGCCGGCGCTGTGCAGATGCGTCACGCCGACGCGCTCACGGCCGACCTGGTCTCCTTCCGCGAGCGCAATGGCCTGGACACCGTGGTGGTGGTCAACCTCTCCTCGACCGAACCGCCCGTGGAAACGGCCTCGTTGCCCACCACCCCCGAGGAACTGACGCACGCGCTGGAGCGGCGGGCGGACGTCCTGCCGCAGAGCTCCCTGTACGCGTACGCGGCCCTGATGGCCGACTGCGCGTACGTGGACTTCACCCCGTCCACCGGCATCCGGCTGCCGGCGCTCGAATCGCTCGCCGCCGCCCGCGGCCTGCCCCACGCGGGGCGTGACGGGAAGACGGGAGAGACGCTGGTCAAGAGCGTCCTGGCACCCATGTTCGCGCAGCGGGCGCTGCGGGTGCGGTCCTGGTCGGGCACGAATCTGCTGGGCGGTGGCGACGGTGCGACGCTGCGGGACCCGGAGGCCGCCCGCAGCAAGACGCGGTCCAAGAGCCAGGTGGTCGAGGGGATTCTCGGACACGACGTGGAGGGCGAGACACACATCGACGATGTCCCCGGGCTCGGGGAGTGGAAGACCGCGTGGGACCACATCGGCTTCGAGGGCTTCCTCGGCGTGCGGATGACGATGCAGTTCACCTGGCAGGGGTGCGACTCGGCGCTCGCCGCGCCCCTGGTGCTCGACCTGGTCCGGCTGATGGCGCTGGCGTGCCGGTCGGGCGCGAGCGGACCGCAGACCCAGTTCGGCTTCTTCTTCAAGGACCCTGTCCCGGCGGCCGCCACCGCGCCGGGTGGCGCGCACACACCCGCGGAGCACGGACTCGACGCGCAGTACCGGGCCCTGCTCGGCTGGGCGGAATCAGTGGGGTCCTGATGCCCGGGGCGCTGTACGAACTCGTGCGCGCACCGGCCGCGTTGACGGTGCCCGGCGACACGCTGGCGGGGGCGGCGGCCGCGCGAATCCCGCTGCGTCCCGCGGCCGCCGGGCTGGCCGCGGCGTCGGTCTGTCTGTACTGGGCGGGCATGGCGCTCAATGACTACGCCGACCGGACCGTCGACGCCTATGAGCGGTCCCACCGTCCCATTCCGTCGGGCCGCACGGGTGCGGGGACCGCCCTGGCCGTCGCGGTGTGCGGCACCGCGGCGGGGCTGGGCCTGGCGGCGCTGAGCGGCGGACGCCGCTCGCTCGCGGTCGCGGTGCCCCTCGCCGCCACCGTCTGGGCGTACGACCTGAAGCTGAAGCGGGGCCCCTGGGGTCCGGTGGCCATGGCCACCGCACGCGGGCTCGACGTCCTGCTGGGCGCCACGGCGGGCAGCGGGTCCATGGCCCGTGCGTTCGGCCCGGCCGCGACGATGGCCGCCCACACCGCCGTCGTGACACGGCTCAGCCGGGACGAGGTTTACGGGGCGAAGGCGGCCCTGCCGCGTGCGACGCTCGCGGCCACCGCCGTGGTCTGCGCCACGGTCGTGGTTCCGCCGCGCGGCCGGGACGAGCGGTCCGCCCTCGCGCTCCGGGCCGGGCTCGCGGGCTGGTACGCGTACCGCTTCGGCGGACCGCAGGCCGCGGCCGTACGGCAGCCGACGGCGGAGCGGATCCGCTCCGCCGTCGGTGCGGGCATCCACTCCATGGTCCCGCTCCAGGCCGCTCTCGTCGCCCGTTCGGGCGCACCGCTGCCCGCCCTCCTGCTGTCCGCCGCGCTGCCACTGGCCCGGCGCCTGTCCCGACGGGTGTCCCCGACGTGACGGCGCCGGACCCGACGCCGACCCCCGCCGCCCTGCGGGCCGCTCTGGACGACGTGCTCACCCCGGCCGGCTCCCGCTGGCTGCGCTCGGCCGAGGAACGGACCGCGGCATCGGCCGGGGCGCTCGCCGCGCTGTTCCCGGCCGCAGGACGGGCCTGCGGCACCGGCCGGCCGGCCGTACCCGCGGGGTGGACCGCGGCGGACGCGGCCCGGGTGTTCCTGCTGCTCGCCGTCCCCCTGGACGAAGGCCGCCGGCTCGCCGGGACCCTGACCTGCTACCGGTACGGCGACGCGGCCGAACGCCGTTCCGTCCTGCGGGCACTGCCGCTGCTGGGCCTCGGCCCGGACGCGGTCGAGCTGACCGAGGACGCGCTGCGCAGCCACGACCACCGGCTGGTCGAGGCCGCCGTCGGACCGTACGCGCAGGCCCACCTGGGTGCGCCGCTGTGGCGTCACGCCGTACTCACGTGCCTGTTCACGGGCGTTCCGCTGACCGCCGTCGCCGGCCTCCGAAGCAGCTGCGACGCCACGCTGCTGACGATGCTGGAGGACCTCGTGCGGGAGCGGCGGGCGGCCGGGCGGCCCGTGCCGCCCGACGCCGTGGCCCTGCTCGCGGCCGCCTGTGCCGACCCGCCGACGAAAGGCGCCTGATGCAGATCCTCGACCCGCACATCCATATGATGTCCCGGACCACGGACGACTACCGCGCGATGCACGCCGCCGGGGTGCGCTGCGTGGTGGAGCCCGCATTCTGGCTGGGCCAGCCCCGCACCGGGGTGAGCAGCTTCACCGACTACTTCGACTCCCTGATCGGCTGGGAGCCCTACCGGGCCGCCCGCTTCGGGATCGCCCACCACTGTGCGCTCGCGCTCAACCCCAAGGAGGCCAACGACCCCCGCTGCGTGCCCGTCCTGGATGTTCTTCCCCGGTATCTGGCGAAGGACGCGGTCGTGGCCGTCGGGGAGATCGGCTTCGACTCCGGGACGCCCGAGGAGGAACGGGCGTTCGCGCTCCAGCTCGCCCTCGCGGCCGAGCACGGGCTGCCGGCCCTGGTGCACACCCCGCACCGCGACAAGGCGGCGGGCACGGCGCGTTCCCTCGACGTGATCGCCGCGTCCGGCATCGATCCCGGCCTGGTCGTCCTGGACCACCTCAATGAGGTGACGGTCGGTCAGGTCGCGGGCACCGGCTACTGGATGGGGTTCTCGGTCTATCCGGACACGAAAATGGATCCGATCCGCATGGTGCGCATCCTCCAGGAGTACGGCCCGGAGCGCGTGCTGGTGAACTCGGCGGCCGACTGGGGGCACAGCGACCCCCTGCTCACCCGGGCGACGGGGGACGCAATGCTCGCCGCCGGGTTCGACGCGGACACCGTCGACCGGGTGCTGTGGCGCAACCCCGTCGCCTTCTACGGCCAGAGCGGACGGCTTCGGCCGGTCCTGGAGCCGGGGCACCCGGCCGGCACCGACACCCATGAGGGCAACTCCATCGCCCGCGGATCGAGTTGAGGACCGGTATGCGCTTCTCACACGCCGACGGCAGCACCGTTCACCTGTCGTACTGCACCAATGTGCACCCCGCCGAGTCGCTCGACGGGATCGTGGCGCAGCTGGACCGATGGGCGGTGCCGGTCCGGGAACGGCTGTCGGCGGACCGGCTCGGGGTGGGGCTGTGGCTCCCCCGGCGGGCGGCCTCCGAGCTGTCGGCCGATCCGGCCGCCACCGGCCGGCTTCGCCGCGCACTCGCCACGCGCGGCCTGGAGGCGGTCTCGCTCAACGCCTTCCCCTACGAGGCCTTCCACGCGCCCCGGGTCAAGCGGGACGTCTACCGGCCCGACTGGGCCGACCCCGAGCGGCTTCGCTACACCCTCGACCTGGCACGGATCCTCGCCCGGCTGCTGCCGGACGACGCCGCCCGGGGCAGCATCTCCACGCTGCCCCTGGGCTGGCGCCCCTGGTGGTCCTCGCGGAAACAGTCCGCCGCCGACGCCGCCCTCGACCGGCTGGCCGAGGGGCTGGAGGCGGTGGCGGCCGAGGAGGGCCGACCGGTGCGGGTCGGCTTCGAGCCCGAGCCGGGCTGTATCGTCGAGCGCACGGAGCACGCCGTTGAACTGCTGGCCGGCCGCTCCCCCGGTCTGCTGGGCGTGTGTCTGGACACCTGTCATCTCGCCGTGGCCTTCGAGGATCCGGCCGCCGCGCTGAAGGCGCTGGCCGCGGCCGGTGTGCCCGTCGTGAAGCTCCAGGCCTCCTGCGCCCTGCACGTGCCGTCGCCCCGGGCTCCCGGCACGGCGGCCGCGCTCGCGGATTTCGACGAGCCCCGGTTCCTGCACCAGACCCGGGAAGCGGCGACCGGTCTGCCGCTGTCCCGGGACGATCTCGACGAGGCGCTCGGGCCGGACGGGCTGCCGGGCGACGCTCCCTGGCGCGTGCACTTCCACATTCCGCTGCACGCCACTCCCCCGCCGCCCATCGGCTCCACCCGTCAGGTCCTGCGGGACACGCTGGCCGGACTGTTCGGCGCAGCGGCCGCCGGCACGGACCACGTCGAGGTCGAGACGTACACCTGGAACGTGCTGCCGCCCGGGCGGCGCCCCTCGGGTCCGTCCCCGCTGGCGGCCGGGATCGCCGCCGAACTCGACTGGATGAGCGGGGAGTTCCTCGACCTCGGACTGAAGGAGGCACGTCGATGAGCACCCGCGGATCCGTGGTCGTGCTGTGCACCGTAGGGGTCACCCCCCGATTGCTCCCCCACATGCCCCATCTGAGGGCGATCGGCGAGGAGGGCTTCAGCGCCCCGCTGACGACGGTCTTCCCCGCGGTGACCTCCACCGTGCAGGCCAGCATCATCACCGGGCTGACGCCCCGGGACCACGGCGCCGTCGCCAACGGCTGGTACGCGCGCGACCGCGGGGAGGTGCAGTTCTGGGGGCAGCACAACGGGCTGGTGACGGGCGAGAAGGTGTGGCAGGCCGCACGCAACCTCGACCCCACCCACCGCAGCGCCTATCTGTGCTGGTGGTACGCCATGGGGGCCGACGTCGACACGGTGCTGACCCCGCGCCCGGTCTACCGCTACGACGGCCGCAAGGAACCGGACTGCTACACCCGTCCCGCAGGGCTGCGGGACGCGCTCACCGACGCGCTCGGTCCCTTCCCGCTGTTCCGGTACTGGGGTCCGGCGGCGGGCATCTCCGGCACCGAGTGGATCCTGGACGCCGCGCGGATGGTGGTCCGCACCGTCGCGCCAGACCTCTCGTTCGTCTACGTCCCGCACCTCGACTACGACCTGCAGCGATACGGGCCCGACGGGCCCGAGGCGATCCGTGCGGCCCGCATGGCGGACGCCGCGCTCGCCCCGCTGCTGCGCGAGCTGCGGGAGCGGGGCACGACCGTCCTCGCGCTGAGCGAGTACGGGATCACGGCCGCCCGCCGTCCGGTCGACATCAACCGGGCCCTGCGGCGTGCGGGCCTGCTCTCGGTGTACGCGCAGCGCGGGATGGAGTACCTGGACCCGCACACCTCCCGTGCGTTCGCCGTGTCCGACCACCAGGTGGCACAGGTGTACGTCGCCGATCCGGCGGACCTGCCCGGGGTGCGCGCCGTGCTGAGCGAACTGCCGGGCGTGGCGGAGGTGCTGGACCGCCGCGGACAGCTGGCACTCGGCGCCGGTCACGAACGGTCGGGGGAACTCGTCGCGGTCGCGGAGCCGGACGCCTGGTTCACGTACTACTACTGGCTCGACGACGCGCGGGCGCCCGACTTCGCGCGGGGCGTGGAGATCCACCGCAAGCCGGGCTACGACCCGGCGGAGCTCTTCTTCGATCCGCACGACCGCTGGGGCAGGGGACGGGCCGCTTTCGCCCTGCTGCGCAAGCGGGCCGGGATGCGGGCCCCGATGACGGTGGTGCCGCTGGACGCCTCGGTGGTCCGCGGCACCCACGGCCGGCTGCCCGACGATCCGCGCGACGCCCCCGTACTGCTCTGCTCCGACCCCGCCGAGGAGCGGGAGCGGATCCATGTCACGGAGGTGAAGGACCTGATCCTGCGGCTGTCGGGGCTCGCCCGGCCCACGCGCCGCTGAGCCTCCTCCCCCACTGCCCCATCCGCATATCGCCCCCCCCTGGAAAGAGGAGTTGTCGATGGTGTGGCTCGCCTCCATCGAGGTATCGCGGCACTCACCGCAGCCGCTGACCGGCCAGATCCAGGCGGCGGTGAAGCGGGAGATCGCCGAGGGGGTGCTGCGTCCCGGTACCCGGCTCCCCTCCAGCCGGGCACTCGCGGACGATCTGCGCGTCTCCCGGAGCGTGGTGGTGGAGGCGTACGGGCAGTTGATAGCCGAGGGGTATCTGGAGGCGGTGCAGGGGTCGGGCACCCGGGTGGCGGGGCATCTCGCACCCGTCCCGGTCGTGCCGACACTCCTCGACGAGGGGCGGGTGCCCGCGGTGCGCTGGGACCTGCGCACCGGCGGCGCCGTGGCCGCGCACTTCCCGCACCGCGAGTGGTCGGGGGCGTACCAGAAGGCACTGCGGTCCGTGGGCCGCAGCGAGCTCGGCTATCCCCCGCTGTCCGGGGCCAGGGAGCTGCGCGAGGAGCTGACCCGGTATCTGGCCCGGGTGCGCGGCGTGCGTACCGCCCCCGACGAGATCATGGTCGTGCAGGGGTTCGCCCACGGTCTCGCGCTGCTCTGCTCGGCGCTGCCCCGCATCGGCATCGGCACGGTAGCAGTGGAGGATCCGGGGCTGGTGCGCCAGCAGTGGTTCATCGAGGAGGCGGGGCTCTCCCCCGTGCCGGTGCCCGTCGACGCCGAGGGCATCGACGTCCAGGCACTGGCGCGCACGGGAGTGCGCGCGGTCGTGGTGACTCCGTTCCACCAGTTCCCCACGGGTGTGACGCTGTCGGCGCAGCGCCGCGCGATGCTGGTGAACTGGGCGCGGCAGACCCGTGGTTATCTCATCGAGGACGACTACGACGGAGACTTCTGGCTGGAGCGCCGGCCTCCCCCGCTGGCCCTGCAGCGGCTCGCCCCGGACCGGGTCGTCTACGCGGGCACGGCCAGCAAGGCGCTGGCCCCCGCGCTGCGGCTCGGCTGGCTCGCCGCACCGCCCGCCGTGTTCACCGCGCTGGAACAGGTGCGCAGCAAACGCGACCTGGGCTCGGAGAGTCTGAGCCAGCTGGCCTTCGCGGAGCTGCTGCGCGGCGGCGGCCTCGACCGCCATCTGCGCCGGCTCAGGGCGCGTTACCGCGGGCGCCGGGAGGCACTCGGCCAGGCGGTCCAGCGTCATCTGCCGGGCACGGTGGTGCTCGGTTCGTCGGCGGGGCTGCACGCCTGTCTGCGGTTGCCCGCGCACACCGACGAGGCGCTGCTGGTGGCGGGCGCCCTGAACAGCTCCGTACTGGTGCGCGGGGGCGGGGAGTTCACCACGCTGCCGGGGAAACGGCGCGATCCCGCCCTGGTGGTCGGCTATGCCGGGGTACCCACGTCCGCGCTGGTCGACGCGGTGCGCGAAGTGGGCCGGGTCTGGGCGCGGCTCCCCTGCCCGGAGCGGAGCGCGGTGCGTTCCGCCTGAGGTTCCGCGGAGCCCGATGCCCGGGCACGCCCCACGTCGGGGATGCCCGGGCCGGGTACCGGAGACGCGGAAGGGTCAGGCGGTGGCCGAACCGTCCACGGCCTTCGTGTAGCCGAACACGGAGACCGCCTGGTAGTACGTCCAGGCCGTGCCGTCGCAGGCGGTGCCGGACACGCCGGAGTAGCCGTCGCAGACCCGCTTCAGATCCTCGTAGAAGGCGCTGTCGAGGCGGGCCTTGTTGGCGTCGAAGGTGCCGGCCGCCTTGTAGTTGCGGTAGCCGAAGTCGTGGCGCGCACAGGCGTTCTTGAAGGGGAAGCCGAAGGGGTTGTCCGGGGAGGTGGAGCAGTAGTCCGTGGACCAGTCGAAGCCGTACGCACTCCAGTTGGCCTGGTTCGCCCGGGCGGCGTTCCACGCGTTGTAGCTGCTTGCGGACGTCTGCGTCCAGGAGCTCAGCACCTGGCCCTTGTCCGCCGGGGCGGCCGAGGCGTCGGTGGCCGACAGGAACAGAGCGGGCAGGGTGAGGGCGACGGCGGCCAGCGGTGCGGTGAAGCGGCGCATGGATTCCTCCAGGGAAACGGGATGCCGGAACGGCCGGGTTCCCGTTGGGAACCGGACCGCTGGGAGCATCCCAAGCCGCCTTAACCCGCCGTTATGGCGTCGGCACTCTCGTGTGCGCCTGCGAAATCCAATGCTTCGGTACGGGGTGCGAACGACAAGACGATCGCGTGCTCTCCGCGCGCGCCGAAGTGAGCGGAGGTGAGCCGGGGGGCGTTCACGAGCCGTTCAACCTCGTGCCGTGCTCTCGGCGCAAGCGGAGGTGTCGGCGTACTCACGTATGCGCAGAGGTACGGATGAACGTCGCTGAACAGCTCAGCGATGTTGAGCATCTGCCGGATCGCGAAGCGGCCGATGTTCGTCCGCCCATCGAAGTCCTCCTTGACCGCGCGGACTTCGATACCCAGCTCGGTGAGCCGGTCAAGGTTGGTCAGGGAGTCCTTCATGTTCCGGCCGAAGCGCGACCAGACCCACAGGATGAGGACGTCGAATTCCTCTCGCTCAGCCATCCCGATGATCTTGGATATCTGACGTTCGCCGAAGGAGCGCCCTGTCTTGCCCAGGTCCATGATGGGCTTCCCCACCAACTGCATGCCCTCCTTGGCGGCAAGCGTCTCGCCCTGGTACTGCTGCAGCTCCGGGCTGATCATGTCGTCCCTGGCCGTACTGACCCGGATGTAGATCAGCGCTCGTCGCGCACACCCCTTTTCGGTGCCTGCCATCGTCGTTCCCTCCCACGTTCCCGGTCCTGTGACCGCGCCGGCGACGGCATCTCATCATGGAAAGGGCGGCACGACATTCGTCGCTCCGGTGCTGATGGGCCTGGACCCGAACCTGGCGATCATGATGTCGGGTGTCGCGACGGCCATCTTCCTGCTGGCCACGCGCGGCCAGGTACCCAGCTACCTCGGCTGCTCGCTCTCCTTCGTCGGGGTCGCCGCGACGATCCGGGCGAGCGGCGGCAGCAGCGCGGTGGTCACCGGCGCGGTCTTCGTCGTCGGTGTGGCGCTCTTCCTCGCCGGTCTCGCCGTGCAGCGCTTCGGCGCCCGGATCATCCACGCGGCCATGCCGCCGGTCGTCACCGGTGCCGTCGTCATGCTGATCGGTTTCAACCTGGCTCCGGTGACCGCGTCGACGTACTGGCCGCAGGACCAGTGGACGGCGCTGCTGGTGATGCTGTTCACCGGACTGGCCGTAGTGTGCCTGCGCGGTTTCCTCTCGCGCATCGCGATCTTCCTCGGCCTGGTCTTCGGGTACGCGCTCTCCTGGGTCCTCGACCGGATCTTCGGCAAGATCCACTCCCCGGCCGGCGGCGCCGGGGCCGTGGACCACTGGCGACTCGACCTGTCGGGCGTGGCCAAGGCCGACTGGATCGGGCTGCCCTCCTTCCACGCGCCGAGCTTCGAGTGGTCGGCGATCCTGGTCGCGCTGCCGGTGGTCATCGCGCTGATCGCGGAGAACGCCGGGCATGTGAAGGCCGTCGGCGAGATGACCGGCTCCTCGCTGGACGACAAGCTGGGCACCGCGATCGCCGCCGACGGTGCCGCGTCGATGCTGTCGACCGCGGTGGGCGGTCCGCCGAACACCACGTACTCGGAGAACATCGGCGTGATGGCCGCGACCCGGGTCTACTCCACCGCCGCGTACTGGGCCGCCGCCTGCTTCGCCCTGCTCTTCGGCCTCTGCCCCAAGTTCGGCGCGGTCGTCGCCGCCATCCCCGGCGGTGTGCTCGGCGGCATCACCGTCATCCTCTACGGCATGATCGGCCTCCTCGGCGCCCAGATCTGGCTGAATGCCAAGGTCGACCTGCGCAACCCGCTGAACCTGGTGCCGACCGCCGCGGGCATCATCATCGGCGTCGGCGGGGTCAGCCTGAAGATCACCGACAACTTCGAGCTGAGCGGGATCGCGCTGGGCACCATCGTGGTGATCACCGGCTATCACGTGCTGCGCGCCTTCGCCCCGGCACACCTCAAGACCCAGGAGCCCCTGCTGGACTCGGGCACCTCGGCGTACGACGAAGGGCCGTCGAAGGACGAGGCGTAAGGGCTGTTCCGCAGTACCGGAAGGGTGAGCTCGGCCATACCGGAATGGTGGGCTCGGCCGCCGCACAGCCGGCACGTGTCGCGGCTGTTCCCCCGTTCCGATGAACCCTGGGTCCGTCGGCGCCGTCCCGGTCCCGCGGCTGGGACGCTGCCCCCATGGCTCAGTTCGAGCAGTCGCACAGCTCCGTCCCCGACATCGCCTCCGTGATCGAGCGGATGCGCGCGTTCCGTTCCGCCTGGCCGCCGGTGGACGGCGCCGAGGACGGGGTGGAGGTCTTCAACCGCGTCTATCTGACGGTCACCGAGACCGTCCGGCAACAGATCGACGACGGTGCGTTCCCGGACCGGCGGGCCGCCGCCGCGCTGGACGTGCGGTTCGCCGAGCGCTACCTGTCGGCGGTCGACGCTGCGGCGGCGGGGCACCCGCCGCCCGACTGCTGGCGTCCGCTCTTCCAGTACCGGCACCATCCCGGCGTACGGCCGCTGCAGTTCGCGCTGGCCGGCATCAACGCGCACATCGGCCACGATCTGCCGCTCGCCGTCGTGGACGCCTGTCGCACGCTCGGCTGCGCCCCGCCGGCCCTGGAGGACGAGTTCGACCGGGTGGGCGATCTCCTCGTGATGCTGGAGGAGCGGATCCGCGAGGATCTGATGCCGGGCCCCGATCTGCTGGAACTCGCGGACCCGCTCACCCATCTGCTCGGCTCGTGGAGTCTGGAGCGGGCCCGTGAGGCGGCCTGGTCGGCGGCGCTGGTGCTGTGGCGGCTGCGTGATGTGCCGCTGCTGGCCGAGGAGTTCAGAAAGCGGATGGACGCGGGAGCGGGGCTGGTGGGGCGCTGTCTGCTCACTCCGCATCGCTGACGGCGCCCCGCCCGGCCCTCAGAAGCAGTCGCCGTACCAGTGGACGGCACCGGGTGCCGAAACCGTGGCCCGGACGGCGTCCGCGGAGGCGTGCAGCGGGCGTGCCATGCCCACCTGTTCCGCCACCGGCCGGGCGTCCGCCAGCAGGAACGGCAGCGCCGCCCGGACTCCGGGAGCGTCGGGGAGCCGGACCCGGGCCCGGCCCAGGCCCGCCGCCCGGCCCCGCTCGCCGACGGCCGCGAACAGCTCGCCCAGACATTCGGGGGCGCCCGCGAATTCGCGCACCTCCACGCACTCCCCCTCGTACTGGGCCACCATCCAGCCGACGAGCGCTCCCGATCCGGGGTCCTCGGCCACGAGCGACCGTTCGAGCGGGCCGTACCAGGCGGGCACCCGCACCGCCCAGTCCTCCGGCGCCCGCAACGAGCTGAGCGGCCGGTTCGCGTTGTACGCGTGGTGCAGCGCGGCCACCTCGGCGGCGTCCCGCGCGGTGGCCTCGCGGATCCGGTACGTCCCGGCGGCGGGCGAGGGCGCGAGCGCCCCCTCGGTGTACGTGCTCTCGAACTCCTCCCATCCCGAGCCCCGGTAGACGCCGGGAGTCCCGGTGAACAGCAGCGACCAGGCGCACTGTTCGGCCCTCATGGTGTGCTCCGCCGCCACCAGCAGCCGCCGCACCAGCCCCTGTCCCCGCGCCTCGGGACGGGTGGCGACGCTGCCGATGCCGCCGACCCGCCGCGGGGTGCCGTCCGCGTCGCGGATCAGCCTCGGTACGTAGACGACGACCGCGTCGATCCCGTCCCCCGAGGCGTTCTGCGCGACGAAGGTGTGCCGGTGGCGGTCCGGGTCGAGGGCGTGCAGGGCGACGATCTGCGGGGCGTCGAAGCACCGCTGCCACAGGGCGGCCAGGGCCGGGTCGTCGGCCGCCGTCGCGGTCCGGATGACGGCGGTCACAGGGTCAGGTTCCCGTCCGTGCGCACCTTGTCGCTGTTCGCGGGCATCGCGCCGCGCTTCGTCCCGTCCTCCACGCACGAGGTGTGCAGGACCGAGTCCAGCGCACCGGGGGCGAGGTGGAGCGTGCCACCGGTGAAGCGGCTCCCGGTGGCCGCGTAATGGTTGGTGCCGTCATCGATGCGGACATGGGCGGTGTCCGCGTCGGAGGCGGCGCTGCTGAGCGCGCTGATGTCCCAGGTCACCTTCCCCGGTCCGGACGCACGGCCGAGCAGCGCCTTGGCCTTGTTGCTGCCGGTGAGACGGGCGCCGCCGGTGACGGTGATCCGCTGGTCGCGCACGGCGCTGAGTTCGATGCCGGTGTTGTCGTAACTGCCGCCGTCGATCCGCAGATCCGCGGATCCGACCGAGAGCGGGGCCGCGTTCTCGGCGCCGGTGACGGTGCAGTCGGTGAAGTGGACGGGCCCCGCCCCGCGCAGGATCGCGCCGTCGACGCCTTTGAACGTGCAGCGTACGAAGTGCACCGGCGCGGTGACCGGGGTCTGTACGAGGACGGCGCCCGCGGGCGGCTCGAAGGAGCAGTCGCTGATGGTGGTCGGCCGGGTGGAGCGGGCGGAACGCTGGGCGACGGCGAAGGTCTTCGCGGTGCAGCCGCGCACCTGGGCGCCGTCGGCGTTGACGGTGAGGGTGCCGGCCTGGTCGAAGGTGGGGCGTGCGATCACCGTGATGTCCTCGAGGGTCAGATCGGTGATCTTGGTGTTGGCGGTGAACCAGGAGCAGACATGCCTGCGTACGGTGATCCGCTTCGCGGAAATCCCCCACTGTGCACCGGAGTTGGCGATGTCCATCAGTCCGGAGTTGCCGTCGAAGAGCAGATCGTGCTCGTACTGCCCGTGCGTCGTGAAGGGGTTGCCGCCCGCGTCGTCGCCGTCGCCGTGGCAGTTCACGACGGTGCAGTAGGCGGAGGCGGTGAGGTCGTTGAGGTGGCGCACATTGCTGGTGGTGCAGTCCGCGACCCGCCCGTACAGGCAGTAGATCTGCTGGGTGAGATAGCCCGCGCCGCCGTACTCGACGGTGGGCGGGTTCTTCAGCGAGCACTCCTCGGTACGGAAACGGGTGCACCAGCGGCGCATGATGACCGGCCAGAAGGTGCCGGTGGCATGGATCCCGGAGACGTCGCAGCCCACCGCGTACTCGAAGCTGACGGGGTGCGAGCCGGTGTACTCGTCGGGGCCGGCGCCTTCGAAGGCCATGTTGCGGATGTGCGTGTTGCGGACCGGTTCGACGCGGGTCCAGGTGAGGTTGCGGCCCGCGGCGAGTTCCCAGCCGTTGAGGTAGCCGATCCGGATGTGTCCCGCGTCGACGATCTCGGTGATCTCGACCAGCTTCTGCAGTTCGCGCTCGTCACCGCCGCCGCCCGCGACCGGGTCGACCTGCACGGCCCACCACTGACCGACCTCGAACGCCTTGGCGTCGGGGACCGGGAAGGTGTCGGTGAGCTCGATGACCTTGCCGGAGAGCGCGTGCCTGACGGTGGTGTCGGTGACGGTGCCGCGGAAGGAGAGGACGGCGCCGAAGGGGTTGTCGTGGGTGTTCTTCTCGATGCCTTCGGTGCGTATGCGGTGGCCGCCGAAGTCGAGTTCGATGTTGGAGCGGTTGAAGAGGTGGCGTTCGGTGAAGAGGAGGTCGGTGTGGGCTTCGATGCGGTGGACGCTGTTGTCGGCGATCATGGCGTCGAGGGCGGCGTCGGCGGGGGTCTTCGCGTCGAAGTGGCCGAAGGTGCGGAAGTCGAGGGTTCCGGTGTGGAGCTGGTGCCAGCGGCCGGTGCCGTTCCTGGCGGGGGCGATGACGGTGCCGCCGTTGTGCGCGGCGTCGGACTTCCTGTGCCAGCGCACGGCCATGGAGCCGCCGTCGCCGGGGGTGCGGTAGCCGGCGATCAGGACCTGGGTGCCGTCATCGAGCGGCTTGGTGTTCAGGGCGCGCAGTGCGTCGACCGTGTCGACGCGGAGCACGTCGCCGGTGTGCGAGGGTGCGGCCTGCGCGGAACCGGCGGCCACGGCCGAACCGGCCATGACCAGACCGGCCAGACCCGAAGCCCGCAACAGATTCCGGCGGGACGAGGCGGAGGACGGAGCAGGGGACGAAGCATTGACGGACATGACGGAGGCGCTCCTCGCGTTGTCGATGCGTGCTCGGTGAGAACCGACTGCCGGTCGGTCGCGGTCAGATCGTGTTGCGGTACGGCGGCATGAAGCGCATACGCGGCATCTGGTCGGCCAGCACTCCCCCGTCGACGACGATGCGTGCCCCGGTGAGATACGCCCCGGCGTCCGAGGCCAGCAGCAGCAGCGCACCGACGCACTCGTCGGGCTGCGCGTACCTGCCGAGCGGGATGCGCTCGCGGTAGGCGGATTCGAAGGCCTCCCGGTCGAAGGGGAATTCGCCGTCGATGGGTGTCTCGACCATGCCGGGGGCGAGGGTGTTGGCAGTGATGCCGTGCGGGGCGAGTTCGACCGCCAGGGTCTCGGTGAGCAGTTGGGCGGCGGCCTTGGAGGCGTTGTAGTGGGCCAGGCCTGCCTCCGCCACCAGGGCGTTCTTCGACGTGATGGTGATGATGCGGCCCGCGACCGAGTCCGCCGTCATGTGTTCGGCGATGCGCTGGCTGAGGAAGAAGACGGCGTCGACATTGACCCGCATGATGTGCGACCAGCTCGCGGGGGTGATCTCGTTGAAGCGCTCCAGCGCCGCGGTGCCCGCGTTGTTGACCAGGATGTGCAGCGGTCCCGCCTCGGCGCGTACGGCGTCGACGAAGCCGGGCAGCGCGTCGATGTCCGCGAGATCCTGTCCGTACGTCCGGCAGCCGCGGCCGAGTGCCTCGATCGCCGCCGCGGTCTCGGCGACGCCCTCGGCACCGGGCAGGTCGACGAGGACCAGATCGGCGCCCGCCTCCGCGAGGCCCACGGCGAAGGACCGGCCGAGGCCCCGGGCGGCCCCGGTCACGATCGCGGTGCGGCCGGTCAGATCGAAGCGGTCGGTCCCGCGGGGCGGAACGGCTGCGGTCATGGCGGGGGTTCCTCCAGGCGGAGAGGTACGGAGAGGCGGAGAAGTACGGAGGGGGTGGTCGGGTCCGGTCCTGATCGCCGGAAGGTTCCGGGCCGCCGCGCTGGGACACATGGGTGATGGCGCGGCGGCCCGGCTGCCGGTCGGTACCGGGCGACAGGGGGATGACCCCGGCACCGTACCGGCAGGTTCGGGGGAACGGCCGGGTCAGCCGTTCAGGCCCAGCAGGTCCAGCGACGGCCGGTGGATGATCTCCTCCACCGCGTCCGCGTCGAGCGGCGGCAGTCCGGGGATGCCGGGGATCCGGGCGATCTCCCGCAGCCCCTTCACCGAGTCGTCGACCGTCGTGAACGGGTAGTCGCTGCCGAACATCAGCTTGTCGAAGACCCCGTAGTCCTGGACCAGCCGGAGGCTGTGCCAGAGCTGGAAGGGCCGGTAGTGCAGGGCGCTGATGTCCGCGTACACGTGCGGGTGCTTGCGGATGACCGCGATGCACTCGCCCTCGAAGGGGTGGCCGAGGTGGGCGAGGACCATCCGCAGTTCCGGGTGGCGGATGGCGACCGCGTCCAGGTGGCGGGGCATCGCCCACTCCAGCGGCGCGCTCGACACGAAGGTGGTGCCGGTGTGCACGAGCAGCGGGAGTCCGTGCCGTTCGGCGTACGCGTACAGCTCGTCGTACTCCTCGGCGGCCGGGTCGAAGCCCGCGTACATCGGCATCAGTTTGATGCCGCGCAGACCCAGTTCCTGGTGGCCGTACCTGAGTTCGTCCTGCCAGCCGGGCTGGGTGGGGTCGAGGGACAGGTAGCCGATGAGCCGGTCGGGGTGCTGTGCGGTGTACGAGGCGACGGCGGCGTCGTCGACCCAGAGGCCGCTGCGCCGGGCCTTGCCGCCGACGACGATCGTGCGGGTGCCCTCGGGGGCGGTGGCGGCGTACTCCTCCCACTTCACCGTGAGGTCGACCTCGCCCGCGTGGGCGCGGGCGGAGTCGGACTTGAACGGGTCGGTGAAGTCGTGGCTGTGCCGGAAGAGATGCGAGTGGACGTCGACGATCATGTCCGATTCCGCTTCTCCCAGCCGTCCGCGAACATGTTCCAGAAGCGGTGGCTGGGCGGGTGCTCCTCGAAGACCTCGTCGACGAGCTCGACACCGAGGCCCGGTGCGGTCGGCAGGCCGATGCGGCCGTCGACGATCGGGAGGGTGCCCTTGAGCGCGTCGAAGACGTAGTCCTCAAGGAGTCCGTCGAAGGTTTCGAGGATCTTGAAGTTGGGGATTCCGAGCGTCGCGTGCACCGAGACGGTGGTGCAGAGCGGCGAGTTGGAGTTGTGCGGGGCCACGAGCATGCCGTGGGTATCGGCGGTCGCGGCGAGCTTCCTGACCTCGGTGAAGCCGCCGGCCATGGAGAGGTCGGGCTGGATGATGTCGACCGCGTTGGTGGCGAAGAGCTGCTTGTACTCGTAGCGGTTGTGGAAGTGCTCGCCGCCGGAGATCGGGAACGCGGCGCGCTGCCGGAGTTCCGCGTAGCGCTCGATGTGGGTCCACGGCATCGGCTCCTCGAACCAGCCGATGTCGAAGGGTTCCAGCTCCCGCACCAGTCGGGCGGCGGTCGGCATGGCGAACCGGGCGTGGCCCTCGATGAAGAGGTCGACGTCCGGTCCGATGGCCTCGCGTACGGCGGCCACGAGGTCGACGGAGCGGCGCAGCTCGGCGCGCTCCAGTTCGTGCAGTCCGGGGCCGAAGGGGTCGAACTTGAGGGCGGTGAAGCCCTTCGCCACGGTCTCCTTCGCCTTGGCCGCGAAGGTCTCGGGCTCGCGTTCGCCGGTGTACCAGCCGTTGGCGTACACCCGTACGTCGTCCCGGCAGGCGCCGCCGGTCAGCCGGTACGCGGGGACGCCGAGCGCCTTGCCCATCAGGTCGTACATCGCCTGGTCGAGGCCGGACAGGGCGACGCCGCCCATGTCGCCGCCGCGCAGGAAGTCGCCCTGGTAGACGCGGAGCCAGAGCTCCTCGATGTCGAAGGGGTCGGCGCCGATGAGATGGCGCCGGGCCAGCGCCTCGGTCAGCGCGCAGACCTCGCGGACGCGGTAGGGGTGGGTGATCTCGCCGATGCCGGACAGGCCCTCGTCGGTGTGGACCCGGACGTAGCCGAAGTCGCGCCAGGAGGTGCCGAGCATCAGGGTCTCGACGCGGGTGATCCGTCCGGCGGGGCCGGCCGGGCGGGTGCGGTTGACAGTCAGCATCAGCGGGTCGCCCCGCCCATGGTGGAGGTGTTCTCCAGGTCGCGGGCGCCGCCGTCGGCGAGCACGGCCTTGACGGCGGCCTCGGTGCCCTCGACGAGACGGTCCACGTCCGCGTCGGTGTGCGCGTAGCTGATGTGGCTGCGCTTGAGGTTGAGCGGCAGCTCGAACAGGCCGTGGTCGAGGAGCTTGCGGCGGTAGCCGACGAACAGCGAGGCGTCGTTGTTCAGCAGGTCCGCGTAGGTGCGGGGGGCCTCGCCGGGCATGAAGTAGCTGACGAAGACGGAGCCGTAGCCGGTGACGACCGCGGGGACGCCGAGGCGCTCGTACAGTCCGGTCAGTTCGGTGCGGACACGCTCGCCGAGCCGGAAGACGTGCTCGTGGACCGGCTCCTCGCGGAGCTTGCGCAGGGTGGCGAGGGCGGCGGCGACGACGGACGGGTGGCCGTTGTACGTGCCGGCGAAGAAGGCGGGGGCGCCGGGGCGGGTGGAGAAGAGGTCCATCAGGTCGGCGCGGCCGCCGATCGCGCCGACGGGGGCGCCGTTGGCGATGGCCTTGCCGAGGGTGGTGAGGTCGGGGGTGACGCCGGAGATCTTCTGCCAGCCGCCGATGTCGTGGCGGAAGCCGGTGATGACCTCGTCGAAGATCAGGACGCTGCCCGCCTTCGTGGTCTCCTCGCGCAGCGTGGTGAGGAACTCCTGGTACGGCAGGAGCGCCCCGACGTTGTGCGGGACGGGCTCGACGATCACGGCGGCGATGTCGGAGCCGTGCTCGGCGAAGGCGCGGCGCACGGCCTCGCTGTCGTTGAACGGCAGGACGAGGGTGGCTTCGAGGACCTCGGGCAGGATGCCGGTCGAGATCGGGTCGTGGCCGCCGACCTTCTCGGGTGCGGAGATGACGTTGAGGCTGACGGCGTCGTGCCAGCCGTGGTAGCAGCCCTGGAACTTGACGACCAGGCGACGGCCGGTGGCGGCGCGGGAGACGCGCAGCGCGTGGAACGTGGCCTCGCTGCCGGTGCTGGTGAGCAGCACCTTCTCGATCGAGGGGATCAGCTCGGCGAGCTGTTCGGCGAGGAGGACCTCGCCCTCGGTGACGCCGACGCCCATGTGGCCGAGGGTGGCACCGGCCTCCGCGGTGGCGCGGGCCACGTCGGGGTCGTTGTGACCGAGCAGGGGCGGGCCGAACGCCGAGTGGAAGTCGGTGTACTCGCGTCCGTCGGCGGTACGGAACCGTGCGCCGTCCGTCCCCGTGACGACCAGGTCGGTCAGTCCGGGAACACTGCGCTGACCGCTGTTCACGCCGCCGGGTACGACCTGGCGGGCGCGCTCGGCGAGTCGGGCTCCGGATTCGTTGCCTACCGGGCCTGAACTCATATCGCTTGCTCCTTGCGTCGAGAGTCGTCGGTCTTCGCAGGCCCTGCCCGGCCCGTGAGTCCCTGGCGCCATCCGCCCGGCAGTCGCCGCAGGAAGAGGATGATCCGTGGTGCTTGAGGTGGTGCTTCAGGTGGTGCGTTCACTTTTTCTGAACACTGTTCTGTAGAGCAGAACAGTGCCTGGATATTACGTGCGGCTCCGGGGCCGGTCAAGACCCTTTCGGACCCCGGAAGGGTCGTTTCCGCGCTTTCTTTACAGAGAAAGCGCGTTCGAGCCTCCCCGAGGCACTACGCTGTTCTGCTATGACGAACAGTGCTGCCCCAGAAGAACCGAAGTACTGGGTCAAGAGCGTGGCCAGGGCAGCGGACATCCTCGAGGCGCTCGCCGCCCCCGCACAGGGGAACGGCCTGAGCGTCACGGAGGTCGGCCAGGCCTGCTCCATCTCCAAGAGCGCCGCCTTCGGCATGCTCCAGACCCTGCGCGCCTACGGCCTCGTCTCGGACGACGGCGAGGGCATGAACCGCCGCTACCGGCTCGGCATGAGCCTGGCCAGACTCGGTGACCGGGCCCGCTCCCAGGTATCCCTGCGCGGGGTCGCCCACCCGGTCCTGCGCGAGCTGACCCGGGCCACCGGAATGGCGTCCAGGCTCGCCGTGCCCGAGGACGGCCACGCGGTCGTCGTGGACCAGGTCGAGCTCGACCAGCGCGTCCGGCTCGATCTGCGGATGGGGCAGCGCGAGCTGCCGCACTGCACGGGCCTGGGCAAGGCGCTGCTCTCCGCCGTGCCGCCGGACGAGGCGGCCGCGGTCGTCGAGCGGTTCGGGCTGCCCCGGCGCACCTCCCGCACGATCACCGACCCGGCGACCTTCCTGTCGCATCTGCGCGACATCGCCCGGGTCGGCTACGCCCTGGACGACGAGGAGGACGCCGAGGGCATCATCTGCATCGGCGCGCCGGTCTTCGACGACCGTTCGGTGTGTGCCGGGGCGGTCTCCATCACCGGCCTCAAACTCGGCCTGCCGGCCTGGCGCTACCAGGAACTGGGCGGCCAGGTGCGGGACGCGGCCCGCCGGATCAGCCTCTCGCTCGGCTGGGTCGAGGACTCGGACGGCGCTTCGTCCGACACCGACACATCGCATTCCGACGGAATCGGGTCTTGACCAAACGGTGTAACCCGCCGTAGGTTCCCTGCCAACCGCGGTGACATTCCATGGTCACCGGCGATTTACCCCTTCCGGCCTGGTTCCGGCGCCTGCCCATCGCGCCGTGGACATCCGACGACCGGACCCTTTTCAGCCATCCGCCTCATGGCAGTCCCCCGCAGGAACGCTCCCTCACTTATCGCACTTCTCGGAAGGCGAAGTCCGCATGAGCGTTCCGCACCACCCCACCCCCGCCTCGTCCCGCCGGAATCTGTTGCGGGCTTCGGGTCTGGCCGGTCTGGTCATGGCCGGTTCGGCCGTGGCCGCCGGTTCCGCGCAGGCCGCACCCTCGCACACCGGCGACGTGCTCCGCGTCGACACGGTCGACGCACTGCGCGCCCTGAACACCAAGCCGCTCGATGACGGCACCCAGGTCCTGATCGCCGGCTACCGCACCCCCGGCGACGGCGGCTCCATGGCCGTGCGCTGGCACAGGAAGTCCGACGCCGCGCACAACGGCGGCACCGTCATCGCCCCCGCCAGGAACGGCACCGGCCGCTGGCACCAGCTCCACACCGGAACCCTCGACTTCCGCACCTTCGGCCACTTCGACGCGAAGACCCCCGCCGACGCCGCCCTCGACGCCATGATCGCCGACAACAGCGTCCACCGCATCGAAGCCCACACCGACCTCCTCTTCACCGAACGCCACCTCTTCAACCGCTCCAACATCGAACTCGACTTCGGCGGCCACCGCATACGCACCGAAGGCATCGAGAAGAACACCCACGACAACCCCTTCGGCGCCGTCCTCTCCTTCCGCGGCACCGTCACCGACACCACCGTCAAGCACACCCTGGGCGCGGCGATGCCGGACCTCTCGGACCTCTTCGAGGTCGGCGACTCGTCGAAGTTCGCCGTCGGCCAGTGGTGGGCCGTGGAGATCGACGCCCTGGCGGGGAAGTACGAGAAGGAGATCCAGCGTCTCGTCCAGGTCACCGATGTCGTCGACCCGACGCACATCCGGGTCAACTACCAGATCGGCTGGGACCTGGCGGCGGGCCGCACGCTGACCTGGACCCGGGTCGAGCCCGTCGACCGCGCCCACGTCCGCAACATGGTCTTCGAGGGCTGGGGCGAGGACGAGATGACCGGCTCGCACCCGGTCGCCTACGAGTACGCGGTGCGCTGCGACGTCTCCGGGATCGAGGCCATCGGCACCTTCTGGCCGGTGGTGATGCGCCGCTGGTGCACGTACTACCGCACCGAGCAGTGCTCGCTGACCAACCCCAAGTCCGTCACCTACGGCGGCGCGGGCTACCTCACCCAGCAGATCTACTGCCTGTACGGGCACGTGGAGGACTGTCACACCTCCAACGCCCGTCACCTCAACGACTTCACGGCCTCCGCCTACTGCTACGTCACCAACTGCCACGGCGACGGTGACGACGAGGGCCCGTTCGTGACCCACGGTCAGTTCGAGCACGACCTCGTCTACACCGGCAACTCCGGGCTGATGACCTTCGCCAACTCCGGTGCCGCCTGGGGCGGCAGGGCCAAGCGGATCACCGTACGCCGGCACGCCTGCTCCTGGTTCGTGGCCCGGGTCAAGATCACCGATCTGACCCTGGAGGACGTGCTGGTCATCGGCAAGAAGTCCCTGGCCGGCTCCGGAATGCTCTGGGTCAACGCCGACGGTGTGCAGATGCGCGGCTGTACGGCCACGGGTCCGCTGATCGTCTCCCGGGCCTCGGACCTCTCCGCCCGCCCCAATGTGATCGCCGACTCCTCGTTCGCGTTCGCGGCGGGCGCGGAGATCACCCAGGCCAACGTCACCGCGCCGCTCACCATCCAGCGCAGCACCCTCAAGGGCGTCGACGGCGCGGTCCTCAACGGCACCGGCCCACTCACCCTGGACCAGTGCACGCTGACCGGTTCCAAGGACACCGCCCCGGTCTCGCTCGCGCACGCCGACATCACCGTGCTCGGTGGCGAACTCCGCGACACCGGGCTGAAGCTGACCTCGGCGAAGGACCAGCGGCTGCGCGTCGACGGAACCCGGCTGAGCGGCACCAACAAGGACGCCGCCCTGCTCGCCCGTACCGGCTCCGGACGGACCGTCGACTGGCAGCTCACCGGCCTCGACTCGACCGCGCCCAAGGGCACCGCCCATGTGCTGGTCACCGAGGGCCCCAACCGCTACCGGGCCACCGGCTCCACCTTCACCGGCGGCCGGCTCGAACTGCGGCCCGCGGCGTTCGGCGGCACCTCCAGCCATCTGCTGCACACCGGCTGCGTCGAGGACGGCACCGAGCGCACCGCGCTGCCGGACGAGGGCGACCGCGTCGCCCACACCGCGGCCACGCTGCGGTTCTGACCACCTCGGAGCCTCTCGTCCGGATCAGGCCGGGCTCGCGGGGTCTGGCACGCACGCTGATCCGGCCTGATCCGAACGAAAGACCCCAACCCATCGAGCACCAGGGATTCCCGTGTCCACGCATACCCCGATCACCGGCCGGCCCGTACGGGTCGCGCTCGTCGGCGCCGGCAACCGCGGTCTGACGTACGCCGAGTGGATCAAGGCGCACCCCGAGCGCGCCGAGCTCGTCGCCGTCGCCGATCCGCGCCCCGCGGCGCGGGCCGCCGCCGGCGCACCCGTCGAGTTCGACGACTGGCGGCCGCTGGTCGAGAACCGCATCGCCGACGCCGTCGTCGTCGCCACCCAGGACCGCTTCCATGTGGAGCCGGTGCTGGCGCTGGCCGAGGCCGGTTACGCGATCCTCGCCGAGAAGCCCCTCGCCCCGACCGAGGAGGAGACCCGGCGGATCGTCGAGGGCGTGGAGCGGTCCGGGGTCCTGTTCGCGGTGTGCCACGTCATGCGGTACACCCCGTACACCGACCTGGTGAAGGAGGTCGTGGACTCCGGCGTGCTCGGTCAGCTGGTCTCCCTCGACCATCTGGAGCCGGTCGGCTGGTGGCACTACGCCCACAGCTATGTGCGCGGGCCGTGGCGCAGCGAGAAGGACTCCTCCCCGATGCTGCTCGCCAAGTCCTGCCACGACCTGGACTGGATCACCTACGTGATGGGCGGCCGGATCGAGCAGGTGTCGAGCTTCGGCGGACTGAAGCACTTCCGGCCGGAGAACGCTCCGGCCGGGTCCGCCGGGCGCTGTCTCGACTGTGCGGTCGAGGCCGACTGCCCGTACAGCGCGCTGAAGCTGTACATGCCGACGCTGCGCGAGAAGGGCGCGGTCTGGCCGGTCACCCATGTCACCGAGGCGACCGACGAGGCCGGTCTCGTCCAGGCGCTGCGCGAGGGCCCGTACGGCGTCTGCGCGTACCGCGGTGACAACGACGTGGTCGACCACCAGGTCCTCGCCATGCAGCTGACGGACGGGGTGACCGCGACCTTCCAGATGGTGGCGTTCACCGAGCAGACGCACCGCCAGACCCGGATCTTCGGCTCGCACGGCTGGCTGATCGGCGACGGCGAGCGGGTCACGGTGCAGGACTTCCGGACCGGCGAGTCCACCGTCCATGAACTCGGCACGTCCGGTTCGAACGCGGCCGACGGGCACGGTGGCGGGGACGCCGCGCTCGTCGAGGCGTTCGTCACCGCCGTCGCCACGGGTGATGCCGGGGCGGTCCGCTCCGGTCCCGCCACCTCGCTCGGCAGTCATCTCGCGGCGTTCGCCGCCGAACGTGCCCGGCACACCGGCACCGTCCAGACGGTCCCGGCGCAGTGACTTCCCCTGAAGGGCCTGTCGTTCGGACCGGACCGGGCTCCCCCTCTTCCCGCCCCACCCTCACGTCCTCGGAGGACCACCTCATGTCCCGTCTTCTCACCCGCCGTTCCAGAGTCCGCGCCGTGGCAGCCCCCGTGCTGGCCACCGCGCTCGCCGCCGGTGTGCTGGCCGGCTGTTCCGGCAGCGGCAGCGACGGCAACACCGTCACCATGTGGACCTACCCGGTCATCTTCGACGAGGCCAAGAACAAGGCGTACTGGGACGGCCTGATCAAGGCGTTCGAGAAGGAGCACTCGGGCGTCACGGTGAAGGTGGAGACCTTCCCGTGGGCCAACCGCGACACCGCGCTGGCCACCGCGATCGCCTCCGGCAAGGGCCCGGACGCGGTCTACCTGATCCCCGACCAGCTGCCGAAATACGCCAAGAGCATCGTCCCGGCCGACGACTACATGCCGGCCGACGCCAAGTCGGACTACACGGACTTCGCCCTGAAGTCCGTCACGCTCGACGGCAAGGCCCTCGCCACCCCGATCCTGACCAGCGCCAACCCGCTGATCTGCGACAAGCGGGTGTTCGCCGCGATCGGCGAGAAGACCTACCCGACGAGCTGGGCGGAGCTGGAGGCGCTGGCCCCGAAGCTGAAGGAGAAGGGCTACTACGCCACCACCTACTACGGCGACACCCAGCAGACACTCAACATGACCTTCTACCCGCTGCTGTGGCAGGCCGGCGGCGACGTCTTCTCCGAGGACGGCAAGAACGTCACCTTCAACGACGCGGCCGGTGTCAAGGCCCTGACGTACCTGAAGAAGCTCGTCGCCGGCGGGTACACCGACAAGGACCTGGTCACGACCACGCCCAAGCTGGAGCAGACCCCGACCGCCAAGGGCAAGGTCGCCTGCACCTGGCAGAACACCCCGGCGGACGTCGAGCCCTTCTGGGGCAAGGAGAACATCGTCGTCCAGCCGCCGCTGAAGGACGCGAAGTCGGTCGGCTACGGCACGGTCGGCGCGCTGTCGATGCTGAAGGGCGCCGACAAGAAGAACACCGGTGACTGGCTGAACTTCGTCGCCGAGTCGAAGAACGCGGCCGGCCTGCAGAAGGCCGCGGGCTACTTCCCGGCCCGCAAGTCCGGCGGCGACCTGTACCCGGGCGATGCCCTTCAGACGGCGGTCGGCGCCACGCTGCCGAGCATGACCGTGGGCCCGCTCCAGGACAAGGCCCGTGAGGTCCAGGGCGTGCTCGCGCCGGAGATCCAGGCGGCGCTGCTGGGCAAGAAGAGCCCGCAGGAGGCGCTGAACGCCGCGCAGAAGGCCGCTCAGGCGATGCTCGGCCGCTGATCGGGCGCGGTTCCGGGATCCGGCCGCACCCGGATCCCGGAACCGCCCTCCCCGGGGGTCCAGGGCCTCTCGTTTGGATCAGGCCGGGCTCGCGGGGTCCGGTACGCACGCTCCCTGAGCCAGCCTGATCCAAACGAAAGACCCTGGCCCCCGACCCCCCTCAATCCCCCCCGTACCGCAAGGAGATCCCCGTGGCAGTCGTCGCGGAACCAACCCGCCGGGGCCGTCGCAGCGGGCCGCAGGCGCGCCGCGAGGCCCGGATCGGCCTGCTCTTCGTCCTTCCGTGCTTCCTGCTCTTCCTGGCGTTCCGGTTCGGTCCGGGCATCGCCGGGGTGCTGATGAGCTTCACCGACTACACCCTCACGGGCGGCGGCAGCTTCGTCGGGCTGGACAACTTCACCCGCCTCTGGGACGACCCGCTGTTCTGGCAGGCGCTGAAGGTCACGGTCCTCTACACCGTGCTCGCGGTGCCGGGCACGCTCATCGCCTCGGTGTCCCTGGCGCTGATCACCCGCCGCGCGTTCCGCGGCGCCAAGTTCTTCCGGTCGGTGTTCTTCCTGCCGGTCGTCACCTCGCTGGTGCTGGCCGCCACCGTCTTCGTCTGGATCTTCTCGACCGGTGGGCCGTGGTCCACCCTGATGAGCTGGTTCGGGATGTCCGAGGGCTCCTGGCTCTCCGACGACGTGCTGGTGCTGCCCGCGCTCGCGATCGTCGGTGTCTGGTCCCGCTTCGGGTACGGGATGCTCATCCTGCTGGCCCGGATGCAGGACATTCCGCGTGAGCTGGAGGAGGCGGCCCTCACCGACGGCGCGGGCCCCTGGCAGCGGTTCCGGTACATCGTGCTGCCGCAGCTCAAGCCCGCCCTGTTCTTCCTCGCCGTGATCGAGACGACGGCGTCGTTCCAGGTCTTCGACGCGGTCTACACGATGACCGGCGGCGGCCCCGCCAACGCCAGCTACACGCTCGTCTTCCAGCTCTACGACGCGGGCTTCAAGTACTTCGACCTGGGTTACGCCTCCGCCATCGGCGTCGCGCTCTTCGCGCTGACCGTGGTGGTCGCGGTGATCCAGCGGCTCGTGATCGGGAAGGACCAGTGACCATGACCGCAGCACCCGCAGAGACCGAGACCCCGCCCGTGCCGAAGGCCCCCGCGGCTCCCGGCCGGGCCGCGCGCCGCGCCGAACGCAAACTGCGCAAGCTCTCGGAGCAGGACACCGTCCCGTACGGCATGCGGCCCACCCGGGCCGGCCGGATCGGCCGCGCCGTGCTGCTGACGGTGGCCGCGCTCGTGACGGTCTTCCCGTTCTACGCGATGGTCGTGCTCTCCCTGAAGCCGTCCGCGGCCGTCGAGTTCCCCGGCAGTCTGCTGCCGTGGCCGCTGACCGGCGAGGCGTACGACACCGTCATGAACTCCCAGGACGTGCCGCGCTGGCTGTTCAACACGCTGATCTACTCGGTCGTCTCGGTCGTCGGCGTGCTGCTGCTCGCCTCGCTCGCCGGGTACGCCTTCGCCAAGAAGCGCTTCCCGGGCCGGGAGACGATGTTCTGGTCGTTCCTGTCGATGGTGATGGTCCCGTACCACGTCACGATGATCCCGACCTTCGCGATGATCGCGAAGCTGGGCGGCGTGGACACGTACTGGGGTCTGATCGTGCCGACCCTCGCCAACGCCCAGGCGGTGTTCCTGATGCGGCAGTTCATCCAGGGGCTGCCGGACGAACTCTTCGAGGCGGCCCGGCTCGACGGCTGCAACGAGTGGCAGATCTTCTACCGGATCGTGCTGCCGCTGCTGAAGCCGATCCTGGCCACGCTCGGCGTCTTCGTCTTCCTGTGGCACTGGAACGACTTCCTGTGGCCGCTGGTCATCGGCCAGTCCACCGACATGCGCACCCTCACCGTCGGCATCGCCTCGCTCCAGCAGCAGAACGTGCCGCTCAATGTGGTGCTCTCCGGCTCCGTCATCGCGTTCGTGCCCATCTTCGCCGCGTACATGGTGGGCCAGCGCTACTTCACCGAGGGCGTCACCGCGTCCGGAATCAAGGGATAGCCACCAATGTTCACCGATGAGGCCGCACTCGAAGAGCGGCTCGCCACCCCCTCCCCCGCGCTCGTCGCCGATCTCGGCCGCCTCGAAGGCGATCTGCTCGTGCTCGGCGCCGGCGGCAAGATGGGCCCCAGCCTGTGCCGGCTAGCCCGCCGGGCGCTGGACGCCGCGGGCCGCCAGGACGTGACCGTGTACGCGGTCTCCCGCTGGTCCGACAAGGCCGCCGCCGACGAGCTGGAGGCCGCCGGGGTCTCCACCGTGGCCTTCGACCTGATGGACCCGGCCGCCGATCTGGCCGAACTGCCGGACGCCGGGAACATCGTCTTCATGGTCGGCGCCAAGTTCGGCTCCGCCGGGGCCCCCTCGCACGCCTGGGCGGTGAACGCCGCGATGCCGGACCGGGTGGCGCGCCGCTGGTCGGGGGCGCGGATCGCCGCGTTCTCCACCGGCAATGTGTACCCGCTGGTGCCGGTCTCCTCCGGCGGCTGCACCGAGAGCGACCCGGTCGGCCCGGTCGGCGAGTACGCCATGTCGTGCCTGGGCCGGGAGCGGATCTTCGGCCACGCGGCGCTGACCCGCGGCACCAGGGTCGCCAACATCCGCCTCAACTACGCGGTGGACCTGCGCTACGGCGTCCTCGCCGACATCGCCTACCGGGTACAGGCGGGCGAGCCCGTCGATGTGACGACCGGTCACGCCAATGTGGTGTGGCAGGGGTACGCCAACGAGGTCGCCCTGCGCTCGCTGCTGCACGCCACCGACGGCGAGGCGTTCACCCTCAATCTCACCGGCCCCGAGACCGCTTCGGTGTGCCGCATCGCCCAGTGGTTCGGCGAGGAGTTCGGCAAGGAGCCGGTCTTCGCCGGCGAGGAGGCGCCCACCGCGCTGCTCTCCGACGCGAGCCGCTGCCACGCGCTGTTCGGCTACCCGGACGTCGCCCTGCGCACCCTCGTCGAGTGGCAGGCCGACTGGCTGCGCCGCGGGCTGCCGCTGTCCGGCAAGCCCACCAAGTTCCAGGTCCGTGACGGAAGGTTCTGATCCACTCCATGTCCACTCCCTCCCTCGTGTCGACCCCCGCCCTGGACGCGCTCGCCCACGGTGCCGTGATCCCCGCGCACCCGCTCGCCCTGCACGACGACGGCTCCTTCGACGAGCGCCGGCAGCGTGCGCTGACCCGCTACTACCTCGCCTCGGGCGCGGGCGGCGTCGCCGTCGCCGTGCACACCACCCAGTTCGAGATCCGCGAACCGGAGGTCGGCCTGTTCCGGCCGGTCCTGGAGCTCGCCGCCGAGACGATCGACGCCGAGGCCGGTCGGCCGTTCATCAAGGTCGCCGGTGCCTGCGGCTACACGGCGCAGGCCGTCTCGGAGGCCGAGACCGCCGCCGAGCTCGGCTACGACGCGGTGCTGCTCAGCCCGGCCGTGCCCGGTGCGGACGAGAAGGGGCTGCTGGAGCGGGCGCGGGCGGTCGGCGAAGTGCTGCCGGTGATCGGCTTCTACCTCCAGGAGGCCGTCGGCGGACGGTATCTGTCGCCGCGCTTCTGGTCGTCGTTCACCGATCTGCCGAACACCGCCGCGGTGAAGATCGCCCCGTTCGACCGCTACCGAACCGCCGACGTCGTACGCGCCGTGGCCGCCGCGGACCGGGCCGACGAGGTGGCGCTGTACACCGGCAACGACGACGACATCATCGGTGATCTGCTCACCCCGTACGAGACGGCGGGCGGCACACCGCGCTGGTTCGCGGGCGGGCTCCTCGGCCAGTGGGCCGTGTGGACCGGCTCCGCGGTGACGCTTCTGGACGACGTCCGCAGGGCACGCGGCGGGGACCACGAGGCGATGGTGCGCTGCCTGGCCCGGCGCCCCGAGCTGACCGATGCCAACAGCGCGGTCTTCGATGTGCGCGGCGCGTTCCGCGGCTGCATCGCCGGGGTGCACGAAGTGCTGCGCCGACAGGGCCTGTTGGCGAACATCCGGTGCCTGGACCCGGCCGAGACGCTCTCGCCCGGACAGGCCGAGGAGATCAGCCGGGTGGCCGCGGCCTACCCTTGGCTGACCGATGACGCCTTCGTTGCGGAGCACCTCGATGCCTGGCTCTCCTGATCCTGCCGACCGCTCCCGGGTGGTCGTCGCCGTACCACCGGACCTGCGGGCCCAGTTCTTCACCGCCGAGGTGTGGCGGGAGCTGGAGCAGGCGGCCGAACTCACCGTCGTCGACGACCACTCCGACCGGGCGGCGGTCGCGGCCGCGCTGCCCGGGGCCCGCGCACTGGTCACCTCGTGGCGGGCGCCCCGGGTGGACAGCGAACTGCTGTCCCACGCCGACCGGCTGGAGCTGGTGGCGCACACCGGTTCGGCGGTCGCGCCCTATGTCACCGAGGAGGTGTTCCGGCGGGGCATCCTGGTCACCCAGGCCGGTGACGAGATGGCCCGCCCGGTCGCCGAGGTGGCCCTCGCGTTCACGCTCTCGCTGCTCCACCGCGTCCACCGTTTCGACCACGCGCTGCGGGGCGGGCAGGAGTGGGCGGCGGCGAGCGAGGCGCCGCCGCGCCACGAGATCCACGGCAGCGACATCGGCGTGATCGGTGCCTCCCGCACCGGGCGTGCCTACATCGCCCTGGTACGGGCGATGGGCGCGCGGGTCGGCGTCACCGACCCGTACCTGTCCGATGCGGACGCCGAGGCGCTCGGCGTGGAGTCCGTACCCCTGGAGACGCTGCTCTCGCGCAGCAGAATCGTGGCCGTGCACGCCCCGGTCACCGAGGAGACCCACCGGATGATCGGCGCCGAGCAGCTGGCGCTGATGCCGGACGGGGCGGGCCTGGTGAACACCGCCAGATCGTGGCTGGTGGACGAGGACGCGCTCCTCGCCGAGCTGGCCCGGGGCCGGCTGGACGCGGCGATCGATGTCTTCGACGACGAGCCGCTGCCCACCGGCCACCCCTTCCGTTCCCTGCCGAACGTGCTGCTCACCCCGCACCAGGCGGCGGGCAGCGTCGAGTGCCGGCAGCGGCTCGGCGCCAGTGCGGTCGACGAGGTGCTGCGTCTGCTCGCCGGACACCCGCCGGTCCACGCCGTCTCCGCCGACGCCCTCGCCCGCCTGCACTAGGGAGTGTTTTAGAAGTCCCGTCTGTCTCGCGGGGTCTGAGACCGACCGGCAATTGGGGGCGGCGTCGCGGATCATGGCCGGACAGGCCCTGCTGCGACAAGGCCCCAGAGAGCCCCAACCCCCGTACCGTTCAGGAGATTTCACTTCATGCGACTGATGCGCATCGGCGAGCCGGGCCACGAGCGCCCGGTCCTCGTCTGCCCCGAGGGCCGTCACTACGACCTGTCCGGCATCACCGACGACATCGACGGCGCGTTCCTCGCCGCGCTCGCCGACAATCCGCACCTGGTGCCCGCCGAGCCGGTGCTCCCGGAGATCGACATCACCGGTCAGCGGATCGGCGCGCCCGTGGCCCGGCCCTCCGCGCTGCTCTGCATCGGCCAGAACTACGCCGCCCACGCGGCGGAGTCGGGTGCCGAGCCGCCCGAGCAGCCGATCCTCTTCTACAAGTCGCCGAACACCGTCGTCGGCCCGTACGACGACGTCCTGATCCCGCGCGGCTCGAAGAAGACGGACTGGGAGGTGGAGCTGGCCGTCGTCATCGGCCGGCGCGCCTCCTACCTGGACTCCCCCGCCGACGCCGCCGCACACATCGCGGGCTACGCCGTCAGCAACGACGTCTCCGAACGCGCCTTCCAGCTGGAGGAGTCGGGCGGTCAGTGGTCCAAGGGCAAGAGCTGCGCCACGTTCAATCCGCTGGGCCCGGTGCTGGTGACCGCCGACGAGGTCGGCGACCCGCAGCGGCTGCGGCTGCGCAGCTACGTCAACGGCGAGCCGCGGCAGGACTCCAGCACCGCGGACATGATCTTCAGCGTGGCGCATCTGGTGCACCATCTGTCGCAGTACCTGGTGCTGGAGCCCGGTGACATCGTCAACACCGGTACCCCACAGGGCGTGGCGCTGTCCGGCCGCTTCCCCTACCTGGGCCCGGACGACGTGATGGAGGTCGAGATCTCGGGCCTCGGCCGGCAGCGCAGCGTCTGCCGGCCCGCGTAACGGAAGCCGCAAGACGGCTCAGTCCTCCGGGAGTTCGACCGGGGCGATGTCGTCGAAGACGTCGCCGGGGCCGGGGTTCGTCGCATCGGTCGCGCCGCCGAACTGGGTCATCACGCCCCAGACGGCGTTGAGCGCGGTCTGTACGGCGCCCTCGGCCCATCCGGCCGTCCAGGAGATGTCGTCGCCCGCGAGGAACAGGCCCCGGCGGTCGGCGGGCAGCCGGTCCTGCATGAAGTGGGTGAACAGCCGCCGCTGGTAGCGGTAGTGGCCCGGCAGATTGGCCTTGAACGCCCCCATGAACCACGGCTCGTTCTCCCAGGAGACGGTCACCGGGTTGCCGATGATGTGCTTCCTGATGTCGACGTCCGGATAGATCTCGCCGAGCGACTTGAGCATGACGTCCATGCGCTCGTTCGGGGAGAGCGGCAGCCACTTCAGACTGTCGTCGCACCAGGTGTACGAGAGACAGATGACGGCGGGCCGGTCGGGGCCGTCGTCCAGCAGGTACGTCCCCCGGGTCATCCGGTCGGTGAGCGTCATCGACATGGTGTCCCGGCCCGTGGCCGCGTCCTTGTCCAGCCAGAACGGCCGGTCGACGGGCACGAAGAGCTTGGACGACTCCATGTAGTGGGTGCGCTCCATCGCCGTCCAGTGGTCGATCGGGAAGAGCGCGTCGTCGCAGTCGATCTTCGAGAGCAGCAGCCAGGACTGCCCGGTGAAGATCGCGGCCGGGTAGGTGCGGATGTCGCCGGTGGCGTCGGTGACGGTGATCCGGTTGCCGGCGGTGCGGTTCAGCCGGGTCACGGCGGGGCGCGGCTCGCCTTCGTGCAGCGAGGACAGGGACGTGCCGAGCGGCCAGTGGACGATCTTCTGCGGCTCGCGGTCCCAGAGCCGCAGCGGGAGCTGCTGGCTGCCGCCGACGATGCCGCGGTGGTGGTCGTCCGCCTCGGTGTAGACGACGCGGAGGATCTCCAGGATGGAGTTGGGGAAGTCGGTGTCCCAGCCGCCGGTGCCGAAGCCGACCTGGCCGAAGATCTCCCGGTGCCGGAACGACTTGAAGGCATCGGAGTCGCAGAGGAACCCGTAGAAGGTCTGGTTGTCGAGCTTCTGGACGAGCTCGGCCCAGATCTCCCGGATGCGCGGCACGTCGCGCTCGCGCATCGCGCGGTTCATGTCGGAGAAGTCCGCGCCCTCCTCCAGGCACCGGTTCCAGGCGTCCATCACATCGCGGTAGACCTGCGGCAGGTCGTCGATGGTCCGCGCGTAGTGCGACTCGCCCTTGAGGTCGACGACGGTCGACGGGGTGGCCGCGGAGAGCGGGTTGGGGAACGGCCTGGTCTCCAGGCCGACCAGGTCGATGTAGTGCTGGAGCGCGGTGGAGGACGGCGGGAACCGCATCGCGCCCATCTCGGCGGTGAGTTCCGGGTCGCATCCGTCGAACCCGACGGTGCGCAGCCGGCCGCCGATCTCGTCCGCCTCGTAGACGACGGGCTTGAGCCCCATCTTCATCAGCTCGTACGCGGCGACGATGCCGGAGAGTCCGCCGCCGATGACGGCGACCTCGGTGCCGTGCTCGGTCGCCGGTATCTGCCCGATGCCGGCGGGGTGCGCCAGGAAGTCGTCGTACGCGTAGGGGAAGTCCGGTCCGAACATGGTGATCGGCTCGGTGGCGTCGGTGTGCTGGACGGCGTTGGGCACCGTGGACGTCATGGGGCAGGGACTCCTTGCGCGAATGAAGGTGGAACGGAGGGGTGCGGGCTCAGACGAGGGAGCCGTACAGACCGGGGCGGCGGTCGTGCAGATACGGGTTGGCGGCGCGCGAGGCACTCAGGAAATCGGGGTCGACCTCGCCGACGACCAGTTCCTCGCCGCGTCCGGCGCGGGTGCGGACGGTGCCGTCGGGGCTGGCCAGGCAGCTCAGCCCGACGAACTCGAACTCGCCTTCCGGGCCGGTCCTGTTGACGTACGCCACGTACATCTGGTTCTCGAAGGCACGGACCGGCACGACGGACTCGGCGACGAACTGGAAGGGGTGCATCTGCGCGGTGGGCACCAGGAGCAGATCGGTGCCCGCGAGGGCGTGCGCGCGAACGTTCTCGGGGAACTCGACGTCGTAGCAGATCATGATCCCGACGCGTACGCCGTCCAGTTCGGCCTGGACCACGGTCTGCTCGCCCGGGGTGAACCACTCCTGCTCGAAGCCGCCGAAGAGGTGGGTCTTGCGGTAGTTCGCGAGCGCCGCCCCGTCCTCCCCGATGAGCTGCGCGGCGTTGAAGATCCGCTCGCCGGCGCGCTCCGGGTAGCCGTAGAGGACGGCGAGCCCGTGCCGTGCGGCGATCTCGCCGACGGCCAGGGCGGACGGCCCGTCGGCCGGCTCGGCCAGCCGGGGCACATCGGCCCCGATGGCGTATCCGGTCAGGAACAGTTCGGGGCAGACCAGCAGTCGCGCCCCGGCGTCGGCCGCCCGCCGTGCGGCTTCGCCGAGCGTCTCGATGTTCTCGTCCACGTGCCCGGGTCGTCCGGAGCTCTGGAGCAGGGCGGTGCGCAACGGCGGCATGGCTGACCTCGGACGGTGCGGGCGGGGCGGGGACGTATCGACGGTACGGTCCGCCGCTCGCGCCCGACAAGGCGCGACCGTTGCGCGTACACCGTCGATCCATTGCGCGCCGACGGCCGCCGACGGCGATTCATTGCGTGGGGCGTCGTCGCAGGTCAAAAGGGTGACCCAGGTCTCACGCGGGACAGCCGGCAGGCCCGCCCGGCACCTACTCCGGCGCGCCCGAGGAGTACCGGCGCAACAACGGCGACAGCACCAGCACGGACTTCGTCCGCTCCACGTACGGCTCGCCCGCGATCCTCTCCAGGACCTGCTCGAAGTGGCGCATGTCCGCGGCGAAGACCTGCACGATCGCGTCGGCCTCCCCCGTCACCGTGGACGCCGAAGCGATCTCCGGATAGCGCGCGAGCCCCTGCTTGATCGCCTCCGGCGAGGTGTTGCGGCTGCAGTAGATCTCGATGAACCCCTCGGTCTCCCAGCCCAGCGCCGCCGGGTCCACCCGGACCGTGAAGCCGGTGATGGCGCCCTCGGCGCGCAGCCGGTCCACGCGGCGTTTCACGGCGGGCGCGGACAGGCCGATCATCGCGCCGATGTCGGCGTAGGAGCGCCGGGCGTCTTCGGCGAGGGCGTGGACGATGCGTTCGTCGAGGTCGTTCAGGCGCACTTCGGGCGGGTCACTTCTCTGCGATGGCCGGTTTCGGGGGCGGCGCGGGCCGCCCCCGAAGTAGACCATGGCGCGCCCGGCAGGGCGCGCTGACCGCAGGGCGTGACCGGTCAGAACGGGAACCGCGAGCGGCCGTGCTGCACCGAGATCCACTTCTGGCTGGTGAAGGCCTCGACCATCGCGTCGCCGTTCAGCCGGCCGAGGCCGGAGCTCTTCTCGCCGCCGAAGGGGACGATCGGCTCGTCGTGGACCGTGCCGTCGTTGATGTGGATCATGCCGGTGTGGATGCGCTGCCCGACCCGTACGCCGCGCTCGATGTCACCCGTGTGCACCGCACCGCTCAGGCCGTACGGGGTGTCGTTGGCGATCCGTACCGCCTCGTCCTCGCCGTCGAACGGCACGAGGAGCGCGACCGGCCCGAAGATCTCCTGGGACAGGACGGGGGAATCGGCGGCCAGCCCGGTCAGCACGGACGGGCTCACCAGATTGCCGTCGGCCCGGCCGTGCAGCAGGGCCGTCGCACCGGCCGCCACGGTCTGCTCGACGAGCGAGGAAATGGCCTCGGCCTGCGAGGAGTTGATCAGCGGGCCGATCACGGTCTCCGGGTCGGCCGGGTCACCGACCGGCAGCGAGGCGACCTTGGCGACGAACTTCTCGGTGAACTCCTTCTCCACCGCCCGGTCGACCAGGATCCGGTTGGCGGCCATGCAGACCTGGCCCTGGTGCACGTACCGGCTGAACACGGCCGCGTCCACGGCGTAGTCCAGATCGGCGTCGTCGAGGACGATCAGCGCGCTGTTGCCGCCGAGTTCGAGCACGGCGCGCTTGAGGTTCGCCGCGCAGACCGTGGCGACGTGCCGCCCCACCTTGTCCGAGCCGGTGAAGGAGATGACCTGCGGAACGGGGTGCTCCAGCAGCGCGTCACCGATCTCGGCGATGTCGGTGACCACGACGTTCAGCAGGCCGGCCGGCAGTCCGGCCTCCTCGAACACCTTCGCCACCAGCGTGCCGCCGCAGACCGGGGTGTTCTGGTGCGGCTTGAGCACCACCGCGTTGCCGAGGGCCAGGGCGGGGGCGACCGACTTCAGCGACAGCAGGAACGGGAAGTTGAAGGGGCTGATGACGCCCACGACGCCGACGGGCACCCGGTAGACACGGTTCTCCTTGCCCTCGGTCGGCGAGGGCAGTATCTGGCCGGCGGGCCGCAGCGCGAGCTGGACCGACTCCCGCAGGAACTCCTTGGCGAGGTGCAGCTCGAAGGCCGCCTTCAGCCGGGTACCGCCCAGTTCCGCGACGATCGCGTCGCCGATCTCGGACTCGCGCTCCTCGACGATGCGCAGCGCCCGCTCCAGCACCATCCGCCTGGCGTACGGGTTGGTGTCGCCCCAGGCCCGCTGGGCGTCCTGCGCGGACCGGTAGGCCTGGTCCACCTCGTCGGCCGTGGCGACCGTGATCGAGGCGAGCTTCTCACCGTTGTACGGATTGAAGTCGATGATGTCCCAGGAGCCCTTGCCCGGCCTCCACTCTCCGTCGATGTACTGATGAGCCAGGTCGGTGAAGAAGGACATGAGATCCCTTACCACGGAGGAACGGGCAGCTGATTGGGCTTCATGTTACTTACATTCCAACGGGGTTGAAGCGGCTCACTGCGCTGTCCGGGGGCCGGAACCGGACATCCGCGCCATCCGGTGAAAGCACCCGAAAACGCCGGCGCCCCTCCGGGCCCGAACGGCCTGGAGGGGCACCGGCGTTGCGGTGCTTCGGGATCAACTCCAGCTGGCGTGCAGCGGCTTGCCCTCGGCGTATCCGGCGGCGCTCTGCACCCCGACGACCGCCTTCTCGGCGAACTCCGCCAGGGAGGCCGCGCCGGCGTAGGTGCAGGAGGAGCGGACGCCCGCGATGATCGAGTCGATCAGGTCCTCGACGCCGGGCCTGGCCGGGTCGAGGAACATCCGCGAGGTGGAGATGCCCTCCTCGAAGAGCGCCTTGCGGGCCCGGTCGTACGAGGACTCGTCCGAGGTGCGGTTCTTCACGGCGCGCGCGGACGCCATGCCGAAGGACTCCTTGTAGAAGCGGCCGTCGGCGGACTGCTGGAGGTCGCCGGGCGACTCGTACGTTCCGGCGAACCAGGAGCCGATCATCACGTTGGACGCGCCCGCGGCGAGCGCCATGGCGACATCGCGCGGGTGCCGGACGCCACCGTCCGCCCAGACGTGCTTGCCGTACTTCTTGGCCTCGGCGGCGCACTCCAGAACGGCGGAGAACTGCGGCCGGCCCACACCGGTCATCATCCGGGTGGTGCACATGGCGCCGGGGCCGACACCGACCTTGATGATGTCCGCGCCGGCCTCGATGAGGTCGCGCACGCCCTCGGCGGCGACGATGTTGCCCGCGACGATCGGGACGTGCGGGTCGAGCGCGCGGACGGCCCGGACCGCGCTGATCATGGACTCCTGGTGGCCGTGGGCGGTGTCCACGACGAGCGTGTCGACGCCCGCGTCGAGAAGCTGCTTGGCCTTGCCCGCGACATCGCCGTTGATCCCGACGGCGGCGGCGATCCGCAGCCTGCCGTCGGCGTCGGTGGCGGGGGTGTACAGGGTGGCGCGCAGGGCGGCCTTACGGGTGAGGATGCCGACGAGCCGGCCCTCCGCGTCGACGGCGGGGGCGAGCTTGCGGTTGGCACCGTCCAGCTTGTTGAACGCGTCGCGCGGATCGATGTCCGCGTCGAGCAGCACCAGGTCCTTGGACATGACCTCGGAGAGCTGGGTGAAGCGGTCGACGCCGGTCAGGTCGTGCTCGGTGACGACACCGAGGGGCCGCTGTTCCTCGTCGACGACGACGCCCGCGCCGTGCGCGCGCTTCGGCAGCAGCGACAGTGCGTCGGCGACCGTCTGGCCCGGGGCCAGCACGATCGGCGTGTCCAGCACCAGGTGCCGTGTCTTCACCCAGGAGATGACGTCGGTGACGACCTCGATCGGGATGTCCTGCGGGATGACGACGAGCCCACCGCGGCGGGCGATCGTTTCGGCCATCCGGCGGCCCGCGATGGCCGTCATGTTCGCGACGACGAGCGGGATGGTGGTGCCGGTGCCGTCGGGCGAGGAGAGATCGACACCCTGGCGGGAACCGACTGCCGAACGGCCCGGGACCATGAAGACGTCGTCGTACGTGAGGTCGTACGGGACCGAGGGGGACTCTGTGTAACGACCAGTACCGGGCTCAAGAAAACGCATAACGCTCATTTTTTCACACGAAACGGAGCAGGTCGCTTCCATGAAGACACAGCAAAGGACACCCGCTTTCGTATGTTCCTCCGAAGGAACCGGGCGGGAGTCCCGGGCAAGTGGAACCTGCCTTGCCCGCGGACCCTACCCGAGGAACGTTCGAATCATTCCCGATCATCTTCCCTGGACCTGGTGACAAAGGGTCGGGTAGCTTCAAAGCCGCAGGTCCCGTGGGTCTCGTCGACGCCCCGGAGGAACAGCCGGAAGGGTCACAACTTCCGTCACACGTACGACCGGAGAGGATCACGACCCACCCGTGGAGAGCGAACTGCCGGACATCTACTGCCCGTTCCCCCAGCGAACCAACCCGCACGTCGGGCACACCAGGGTCCACCTCGACGAATGGACGCGCAACACCGGTCTGGTGCACCGTGATTCGGCCAGGGACCGCTTCGCGCAGGCGGACTTCGGCTCATTCGTCGGCATGGTGTACCCGACCGCGGACAGCAAGAACCTC
Organism: Streptomyces sp. NBC_01363; assembly: GCF_026340595.1. Lineage (GTDB taxonomy): Bacteria > Actinomycetota > Actinomycetes > Streptomycetales > Streptomycetaceae > Streptomyces. The sequence goes on along the minus strand of NZ_JAPEPF010000001.1, from coordinate 4,398,497 downwards.
GACCTCGCCGCCGACTGGTTCGTATGGCTGTTTCTCGTCGACGACCAGCTCGACGACGGCCATCTCGGCCGCAGCCCGGAGCGGGTGCGGGACGTGGTCGAGCTGATGCGGACCGTCATCGAGGGCAACGCCCCGGCCCCGCTGCCGGACGGGCGGCTCCCCGCCGCCGTGATCGCCCTGGCCGATCTGTGGGAGCGGACGACGCCGACCGCCGCCGCGCACTGGCGCACCCGGTTCGGCTGGCACCTCACCACGTATCTCACGACGGCCACCACGTGGGAGGCGGGGAACCGGGCCGCCGGTGTGGTGCCGTCCGAGGAGACGTACATCGCCAAGCGCCGCCACACCGGTGCGATACATGTCTGCATGGACCTGATAGAGATCGTCGCCGGGATCGAGGCTCCCGAGTCGATCCACAACGACTCCCGGTTCATCACCGCGCTGGAAGCCTCGTGCAATGTCGTGTGCTGGGCCAACGACGTGTACTCGTACGAGAAGGAACAGGTGCTCGGCGAGATCCACAATCTCGTCCATCTGGTCCGGCACCATCGCGGCTACGGGGAGCGGCAGGCGCTCGAACACGTCTGCGCGGAGATCGCGGCGGAGACGGAGCGTTTCGTCACCGCCGAGGCCGAGCTGCTGGCCGCGTACCCGCAGCTGTCCTGGATGCTCACGCCGTATCTGGAGGGCATGCAGAGCTGGATGCGCGGCAACCTCGACTGGTCGCGGCAGACCCCGCGCTACAACCCGGCCGACGTGAGTCAGTACGAGGAGCCTGAGGAGTACCTGGAGGCGACGGTCCTGGGCGTGGTACGGGACTGAACCACCGGGCCGGACCCCGCCGCCCGGACGGGCGCACGCGCTGTCCGGGCGGTTCGGTGGCCGCCGTCCGCGGGGGCGGCGACGGCCGCCCCCGGACCGCTCAGTCCCCGTCCGGGTCGGCCCGCTCCAGCGCCGGCCGCTGCGGCGCCGCCGACTCGGTCAGCAGATAGTCGGCCGCCGCCGTGTCCGTCACCAGGCTGGTGACGAGCCCGGACCTCAGCACCGCCCCGATCGCCGCGGCCTTGCGCTGACCACCCGCGATCGCCACCACCTCGGGGATCCGGCGCAGCCGGTCGGCCTCGACCGTGATGCACCGCTCCCCCAGGTCCCGGCCGACCCGCCGCCCCTCGGTGTCGAAGAGGTGCGCCGACATCTCCGCCGCGACGCCGAGCGACGCGTAGTGCGCCCGCTCCTCGTCGCTGAGCATGTCGTGGACGGTGGAGATGCCCGGCTCCCAGGAGCCGATGGAGACCGCCGCGACCGTCACCTTGTCGAAGTAGTCGAAGGCGCGGGCGATACCGGTCTGGTGGCGCAGCGCGGCGGCCGTGGCCGGGTCGGGCAGCAGCATCGGCGCGTAGATGGGGTGGGCCTCGCCGCCGGACACCTGGGCGGCCCGCCGGACCGCCTCGACGGAGCCGCGCTCGGCCGTCCCCGCGTCGTACACCCCGGTGAGCTGCACGACCGTGCACGGCGGCAGCCGGTCGAGCGCCGCGGCCATGTGGATGGTGGACCGGCCCCAGGCCAGACCGAGCACATCGCCCTCGTTCACCAGTTCGCCGAGGAGATCGGCCGCGACCTCGCCCAGGTTCTCCGGGTCCGGTGCGTCGTCCTGCTCCTCGGCCGGGGATTCGACGACGACCGCGTGGCGCAGCCCGTAGCGGGCCCGGAGCGCGTCGGAGCGCTCGGCGTCCAGCTCGGCGGGGACGCGGATCTCGATCCGTACGAGGTCGCGCTCAAGAGCCGTCTCCAGGACCCGGGCCACCTTGAAGCGGCTGACGCCGAACTCCTCGGCGATCTGGATCTTCGACTTTCCCTCGAGGTAGAAGCGGCGGGCCATGGCCGCCGCCTGCACCAGCTCCGCGGGCCCCATCCGCAGGGCGGACCTGCCCGCCGACATTGCAGACACCGCGATCTCCTCACTGCTGTTCACACTCTCGATACGCCGTTCATCCTGTCAGATACGGCGTTCCCTGATCGGTCCCGTCGGACCGAGTTCATCTGCCCTTGGCCCGGCCGACCCGCGATCGGCGACGGGAGTCGGTGCCGGTGTCAGTGGCCGCACGCCCAGGCCGCCGAGGCGGTGGCCCCGTCGGCCTGGGCGCGCAGGGCCCGCACCGCTTCGGCCGGGTCCGTCGCCCCGTACACCGCCGAACCCGCGACGAAGACATCCGCACCGGCCTCGGCGCACCGCTCGATGGTGGACGCGGAGACACCGCCGTCGACCTGGAGCCACAGTTCGAGGCCGTGTTTGGAGATCAGCTCACGGGTGCGGCGGATCTTCGGCAGCATGATGTCCAGGAAGGCCTGGCCGCCGAAGCCCGGCTCCACCGTCATGATCAGCAGCATGTCGAGCTCGGGGAGCAGGTCCTCGTACGGCTCGATGGGCGTCGCGGGCTTGAGCGCCATGGAGGCGCGGGCGCCCTTGGCCCGGATCTCCCGCGCCAGCCGTACGGGGGCTGCCGCGGCCTCCGCGTGGAAGGTGACGGAACCGGCGCCGGCCTCGACGTACTGGGGAGCCCAGCGGTCCGGGTCCGCGATCATGAGATGGCAGTCCAGCGGGGTGTCCGTGGCCCGGCTGAGCGATTCGACGATCGGCACACCGAGGGTCAGATTGGGCACGAAGTGGTTGTCCATCACATCGACGTGGAGCCAGTCGGCGCCTTCGACCGCCTTCGCCTCCTCGGCGAGACGGGCGAAGTCGGCGGACAGGATACTGGGGTTGATCTGGGCCATGTCCCAAGCCTGCCATGTTCCGCGCCACTTCCCCGCCCCGGTGAGGGCCAAAGCCTCACGGGATCATTACAGTTCGCTCGATCCGGGCGCTCCGGCCGCACGATACGGGCGTTTCGGCCCGTGGCGGGCGCTTCGGGCGGCCCCAGCGGTGCACGGAACACGCCGGGGCCCCCGAGGCACGTCGGCCCGGTTCAGGCGGTACGCCGCAGCAGGGCCAGGTACATCGCGTCCGTGCCGTGCAGATGCGGCCACAGCTGGACGTCGGGGCCGTCGCCCAGCGCGGGCACGCCCGGCATCAGCGGGCGGGCGTCCACCCACTCGGCATCGACGGGCTGACCGCCCCGCCCCTTGAGCACGTCGTCGACGACGACCCGGGTCTCCGCGAGGTGCGGCGAGCAGGTCGCGTAGCCGACGATGCCGCCGACCCGTACGGCCTTCAACGCCTCGCGCAGCAGGCCGCGTTGGAGCGGCGCGAAGTTCTCCAGGTCCTCCTTGCGGCGCCGCCAGCGCGCCTCCGGGCGGCGGCGCAGGGCGCCGAGGCCCGAGCACGGCACGTCCATCAGGACCCGGTCGAAGCTGCCGTGCCGCCACGGCGGGCGGGTGCCGTCGGCGGTGATCACCTGGTACGGGCCGGGGTTGCCGGCCAGCGCGCGCTCGACGAGACGGGCCCGGTGCGGCTGCTTCTCGGCGGCGAGCAGGGCGGCGCCCCGTTCGGCGGCGAGTGCGGCGAGCAGGGCGGCCTTGCCGCCGGGTCCCGCGCAGCCGTCGAGCCAGCGGTTGTCGCCGCCCTCCACCGGTGCGTTGGCGAGGGCGGCGGCCACCAGCTGGCTGCCCTCGTCCTGGACCCCCGCGCGGCCCTCCTGGACGGCGGTCAGGGCGCCGGGCTCGCCGCCCTCCGCCATCCGCACGGCGTACGGCGACCAGCGGCCCGGCAGGCCGTTCCCGTCGCCGAGGGCGGTGAGCAGCTCGTCGGTGGTGGAGCGGCCGGGGCGGGCGACCAGGGTGACCTCGGGCCGCTCGTTGTCCGCTTCGAGGAGGTCCTCGATCCCGGCCCGGCCGCCGCCCAGCGCGTCCCACAGGGCCGAGACGACCCAGCGCGGATGCGAGTGCACGACCGCGAGGTGGTCCTCGGCGTCCTCCTCGTACGACGGGGCCACACGGGCCACCCAGCCGTCGAGGTCGTCCGCGGTGACCTTGCGCAGCACGGCGTTGACGAACTTGGCCCGCCCCTCGCCGAGCACCACCCGGGCCAGCTCCACGCTGGCGGAGACCGCCGCGTGGGTGGGGATACGGGTGCCGAGGAGCTGGTGCACGCCCATGTTGAGCACGTCCAGGACCGGCGGGTCGACCTCGCGCAGCGGCCGGTCGATGCAGGCCGCGACGATCGCGTCGTACGTCCCCTGGCGGCGCAGCGTGCCGTAGACCAGCTCGGTCGCCAGCGCCGCGTCCCGGTTGTCGAAGTCGCCCTTGGCGCGCGCCTTCTTCAGCAGCGGGGGCAGGACGAGGTTGGCGTACGCGTCCCGTTCGTCGACGGCCCTGAGGGCTTCGAAGGCGAGGAACCGGACCGGGTCCTTCTTGGGGCGGCGATGCGGTTTGGCGGGACGGCGACGCTGCTGGTCGTTCACGTGAAAGGTGCTCCGCTGATGGTGAGTGGACGAACCCTCCCAGCCTACGTCGCCGCCCCGGCCCCGGCGGGACTCAGCTCCCCAGCAGCTCGCCGTGGACGATCCGCACCCCGCGGGCCCAGTCCGCGGCCCGCATCGGCTTCTTGCCCTGCGGCTGGACCCAGAGCAGCTCGACCGCGTGCGATCCGGTGCCCACGTACACGTTGTTCTTGGCGGCCGACAGCTCGCCGGGAGCCAGATCGGCGCGGTCCAGGACGGGCACGGCCTGGATCAGCTTGAGGCGCTCCCCACGGAACAGCGTCCACGCGCCGGGAGCGGGCGTGCAGCCGCGCACCACGCGGTCGACCCGGAGGGCGGGTGCCGACCACTGCACCTGGGCGTCCTCGACGGTGATCTTCGGTGCGAGGGTGATGCCCTCCGCCGGCTGCGGCACTGCGTGCAGGGTGCCGTCCTCGATGCCGTCCATCGTCGCGGCGAGCAGCCCCGCTCCGGCGAACGCCAGCCGGGTGAGCAGGTCCCCGCTGGTGTCGGTGGGACGCACCTCCTCGGTGAGGACGCCGTACACCGGTCCGGAGTCGAGCCCCTCCTCGATCAGGAAGGTCGACGCGCCGGTCACCTCGTCCCCGGCCATGACCGCGTGCTGCACGGGGGCCGCGCCGCGCCAGGCGGGCAGCAGCGAGAAGTGGAGGTTGACCCAGCCGCGGGCGGGGACGCCGAGCGCCTCCTTGGGGAGCAGCGCCCCGTAGGCGACGACCGGGCAGCAGTCCGGGGCGATCTCGCGGAGCCGGGCGAGGAAGTCCTCGTCGCGCGGCCGGACGGGCTTCAGCACCTCGATACCGGCCTCCGCGGCGCGTTCGGCGACGGGGCTGGCGACCAGGCGGCGGCCCCGCCCGGCGGGGGCGTCGGGCCGGGTCACCACGGCGGCCACCTCGTGCCGGTCGGAGGCGATCAGGGCGTCCAGGGCGGGTACGGCTACCTCGGGGGTGCCTGCGAAGACGAGCTTCATGGGTGGCTGACTGCCTCTCGGGCCGAAACGTGCGGTGACGAGCAACGCACAAGTCTATGGGCCGGGCGGCCGGGGGGCGTACGCATGGCCGTGCGCCCCTTTGAAGGGCGCACGCGCCCCTGAAGCGTGACCAGATCCACAGCTGAGGCGTTGGTCAAGAGAGATTGACCGAAGCGAGCCGCCACGGTGCGGCCCGATCCCTTTCAACGCCGGTTCGAGAGGCTTCTTCATGGCCGACCACGCAACCCACGACGCCCAAGCGAGGGCCAGTCTGCATCTGTTGGTGCGGGACATCGAGCGGGTCCGGCGGCAGGTGGACGCGCTGCGCACGCTCACCGCCCAACTGGGCAACGTCTACCGTCCGCGCCGCTCCGGCCCGTCCACGGGCTTCGTCGTCTACGGCAGGGCCCCGGCCCCCACTGTCAGGCTGGCCCAGGAACTGCGCGACAGCGTCGAGACCCTGGTCACCGCCGCAGTCGACTTCGACCGCTCGCTGGGCTTCTCCTGGGACGCGGTGGGCTCCGCGCTCGGGGTCACCAAGCAGGCCGTGCACCGCCGCTACGGCGCACGCCGCAACGCCCGCCAGCCGGGGCCGGGCGAAACCGGCACGGAGGCCGGGGTGCCGCGCCCCCTGCCGGTCGTGCCCGGCTCCGGCAACGCGCCCGCGCTGCCCGCCGTACCCGCCGCACGCTCCATGCCGCCGCAGCCGTCGGCGGACCGCCCGTCGCTGCGTGAGGACCTGCGCCCCGGCGCCTTCCCCGGCCCACGCAACGGCTGACCACCCCGCCCTCTGCCCCGCCGCGCCCGACGCACGGCGGGGCAGCCTCATCTCCGCTGCCGGTCACCCGATGTCCGGCGGATCCACCCTGATCCGGACCTGCTCACCGCTCCCCCGGGACATCCGTGCCGCCTGCGCGGCCTTCAACGCGGCCGCCAGCGCCGCCCCGCTGCCCGGAGGCACCCTGAGCAGCGCCCGCTCCCAGGACTCCCCCGGCGGCGCTTCCCCGGGTCTGCGAGGCCTGCCCGGTCCGGTGACCGGCACCGGGACCGGGCCCAGCACCTCGGCCTCCGGCGGCAGCTCGGCCGCCGCGAGGAAGGCGGCCAGCGCCTCCGGCGTGCCGGTCACCGCGGCCATCCGGGACACCGGGGGGAAGCCGAGCTCGGCCCGTTCCGCCAGCTCACGGCGGGCGTGCCCGACCGGGTCCCAGCGCACCAGGGCCTGTACGGGCCGCAGCGTCGGCTCGGCGACGACCACCACCGTGCCGCCCTCCGGCTGCCCGCGCACCAGCGAGGCCGCGGCCGTCCAGCGGCGCAGCGCCTCCTCGCCCGCCCGCAGATCGGGGCGGCCGACCATCGCCCAGCCGTCCAGCAGCAGCGCGGCCGCGTAGCCGCCCTCGGCGACGGGCTCGGCGCCGGGGGTGCTGACGACCAGCGCGGGCACGTCCGGCACCGAATCGAGGATGTGGTCGCGGCCGGACGTCCGCACCGGCACGGCGGGAAACGCCCGGCCCAGCTCCTCGGCCGTCCGGCGGGCGCCGACGATCCGGGCCCGCAGCCGGTTGGAGCCGCAGGCGACACAGTGCCAGGCGGTCTCGGCCCGCCCGCACCAGGCGCAGTCGAGATCCCGCTGGTCCGGGGCCTGGAGCGGTCCCGCGCAGTGCCGGCACCGGGCGGGCTCGCGGCAGCGCTCGCAGGCCAGCCGCGGCGCGTATCCGCGGCGTGGCACCTGGACCAGGACGGGGCCGCTGCGCAACCCGTCCCGTACCGTCTGCCAGGCCAGGCTGGGCAGCCGCGCGGCCCTCGCGGCGCCGTCCCGCGCCAGCTCCCCGTCGCCGACCGTACGCACCAGGGGCGCCGCGATCCGCAGCTGCTCCCGGTCCGCGCGCAGCGGCAGCGCCCAGCCGCTCTCCACCAGCTGGGCGGCCTCCACCGTGCAGTTCGTACCGCCGAGCAGGAACGCGCAGCGGCCGTGCGCGGCCCGTAGTTCGAGCACCTCGCGGACGTGCGGGAAGGGGGCGTTGTCGTCGCTGTGGCTGGCGTCCCCGTCGTCCCAGACGGCAACCAGGCCGAGATCGGCGACCGGCGCGAACATCGCCGCTCTGGTCCCGACGACCGCCCGCACCGAGCCGCGCCGCACGGCGAGCCACTCCCGGTACCGCTTCTCCGGTCCGGAGTCGGCGGTCAGCAGCGCGTGGCGCCCCGGGCCGAGCAGCTCGGTGAGCGCGGCGTCCACCCGCCCCGCGGCCCGGCCGTCGGGGACGACGACGAGGGCGCCGCGCCCGGACGCGAGGGTCGCGGCCATGGCCCTGGCGATCTCCTCGGGCCAGTGGGGTCCGGGCAGCGCGGTCCAGACGGCCCGGGGCGCACCGCCCTCGGCCAGCGCCCGCAGGAAGGCCGGCCCCTGTGCGTACCGCTGCCAGCTCCCCGCCGACGGCGCGGGCGGCGGCGGCAGGGGCTCGGGCGAGGGCCTGGACTCGGCCCTGCCGTTCCGGGGCGGCACGGCGAGCTGGAGCACATCGGCGAGGCTGCCCGCGTAACGGTCGGCGACGGCGCGCGCGAGCGCGAGCAGCTCCGGGCCCAGCACCGGTTCGGGCGATACGACGTAGGCGAGCGCCGCTAGGGCGCCCGGGTAGTCCGATTCGGCGCGCCGCTCGACGAGGAAGCCGTCGATCAGCCCGCCGCCCTCGCGCCGGCCGCCGCGCACATTGCGCCCCCCGGCCCCGAAGCGCACCCGCACCCGGACGCCGGGCTGTGCCTCGGCGTCGAGCTCCTCGGGCACCGCGTAGTCGAAGTACTGGTCGAGATGGAGCACGCCCTTGTTGACCAGCACCCGGGCGACGGGCAGCTCCTTGGCGAGCGCGGCGCCGCGCCAGGTCCGCGGCTTGGCCCGCGGCACCTTGGCCTTGCGCACCGTCTCCCGAATCAGCGCAAGCTGCTCCGGGGCCCCGTCCCCGGGGTCCGCGGACCGCTCGTTGTCGCTGCTCACAGCCACATACCTACCAGACACCACTGACAGCGGGCCCGGTGAGGGAGCACCGGGGGCCGGACGTGCCGGGGCCCGGACACCACGTGCGATGTCCGGGCCCCGGCGTACAGACGGAAGGCGGCGGTCCTACAGACCGGCCGCCGCGCGCAGCGCGTCCACGCGGTCGGTGCGCTCCCAGGTGAAGTCGGGAAGCTCACGGCCGAAGTGGCCGTAGGCCGCGGTCTGGGCGTAGATCGGGCGGAGCAGGTCGAGGTCGCGGATGATCGCGGCCGGGCGGAGGTCGAAGACCTCGCCGATGGCGTGCTCGATCTTCTCGGTGTCGACGGCGGCGGTACCGAACGTCTCGACGAAGAGCCCGACCGGCTCGGCCTTGCCGATGGCGTACGCGACCTGCACCTCGCAACGGGCGGCGAGGCCCGCGGCGACGACGTTCTTGGCGACCCAGCGCATGGCGTACGCGGCCGAGCGGTCGACCTTCGACGGGTCCTTGCCCGAGAAGGCACCGCCGCCGTGGCGGGCCATGCCGCCGTAGGTGTCGATGATGATCTTGCGGCCGGTCAGACCGGCGTCGCCCATCGGGCCACCGATCTCGAAGCGCCCGGTCGGGTTGACCAGCAGCCGGTAGCCGTCGGTGTCCAGCTTGATGCCGTCCTCGATCAGCTGGGCGAGCACGTGCTCGACGACGAACTCGCGGATGTCGGGCGCGAGCAGCGAGTCGAGGTCGATGTCGCTGGCGTGCTGCGAGGAGACGACGACCGTGTCGAGACGGACGGCCTTGTCGCCGTCGTACTCGATGGTGACCTGGGTCTTGCCGTCGGGGCGCAGGTACGGGATGGTCCCGTTCTTGCGGACCTCGGAGAGCCGGCGGGAGAGCCGGTGCGCGAGGTAGATCGGGAGCGGCATGAGCTCGGGCGTCTCGTCGCAGGCGTAGCCGAACATCAGGCCCTGGTCGCCGGCGCCCTGCTTGTCGAGCTCGTCCTCATCGCCCTCGACCCGCTTCTCGTACGCGGTGTCGACACCCTGCGCGATGTCGGGAGACTGCGCCCCGATGGACACCGAGACACCGCAGGAGGCGCCGTCGAAGCCCTTCTTGGAGGAGTCGTAGCCGATCTCGAGGACCTTGTTGCGTACGAGGGTCGGAATGTCGGCGTAGGCCTTGGTCGTGACCTCACCCGCAACATGCACCAGACCGGTGGTGATCAAGGTCTCAACGGCGACACGGGACCTGGGGTCCTCGCGGAGCAGCGCGTCGAGAATGGTGTCGCTGATCTGGTCAGCGATCTTGTCGGGGTGACCCTCGGTGACGGACTCCGAGGTGAAGAGACGGCGGGACACATCGCTCCCTGGGGTTGCAGCGGCTGCTGGCTGATCATTTGGCGGACGGCCGGGAGCTGCGCCCGGCATGGTCCGGCCCCAGTTTATCCGTCGCTTTCGTTCGGCGGACAACATGTCTCGCCCTTTGGGAGTTCTGTGACCTGAGGCACGGCCCGCCGACGCGGGCCGATCACCCTTGGAGCATGCCGTTTACGCCCATATTTCAAGGGTTTCGGCCCGGTCTCGGCATGACACAAGAATTTCATCCGAGGCGCGACGACACGAGATCCCAGACCGTGTCGGCGAGTGCCTCCTTGGGTCCGTGGGGCACCTGGGTCTCACCGCCGTCGGCCGCGAGCACGACCGCCTCGTTCTCCTCGGACCCGAAGGTCCGGCGCTCCCCCACCTCGTTGACGACGAGGAGATCGCAGCCCTTGCGGCGGAGCTTCTCCCGGCCGTTGGCGAGGACGTCGTCGGTCTCGGCGGCGAATCCGACGACGATCTGCTCCGGCCGGGCGCGTTCGCCGGCCACCTCGGCGAGGATGTCGGGGTTGCGGACGAGCGTGAGGGGTGCGGGCTCCTGGCCGTCCTTCTTCTTGATCTTCCCCGTGGCGTACTCGGCGGGGCGAAAGTCGGCGACCGCCGCCGCCATCACGACCACGTCGGCGTCCGCGGCGGCCTTCAGCACGGCCTCGCGGAGCCGCACCGCGGTCCCCGCGTGCAGGACGTCGGCGCCGGCCGGGTCGGGCAGGCCGGTGTTGGCCTCGATGAGGGTGACCCGGGCGCCGCGGGCGACCGCGGTACGGGCCAGGGCGTAGCCCTGCTTGCCGGAGGAGCGGTTGCCGAGGTAGCGCACCGGGTCGAGCGGCTCGCGCGTACCGCCCGCGCTGATGACCACATGGCGGCCGGCCAGGTCGGCCTCGACGGGCCCGCGGGCCAGCACCCGGCGGCAGACCTCGAAGATCTCCCCGGGATCGGGCAGCCGGCCCTTGCCGGTGTCGACGCCGGTGAGCCGGCCGACGGCGGGCTCGATGACGACGGCGCCCCGGCGGCGCAGGGTGGCGACGTTCTCCTGGGTGGCGGGGTGCTCCCACATCTCGGTGTGCATGGCGGGCGCGAAGACGACCGGACAGCGAGCGGTGAGGAGCGTGTTGGTGAGCAGGTCGTCGGCGAGACCGTGGGCCGCCCTGGCGAGCATGTCGGCGGTGGCGGGGGCGACGACCACCAGATCGGCGCCCTGCCCGATCCTGACGTGCGGCACCTCGTGGACGTCGTTCCAGACCTCGGTGGACACCGGGTGGCCGGAGAGCGCCGACCAGGTGGCCGCTCCCACGAAGTGCAGCGAGGACTCGGTCGGCACGACGCGCACGTCATGACCGGACTCGGTCAGTCGGCGCAGCAGTTCGCACGCCTTGTACGCGGCGATGCCCCCGCTGACTCCCAGAACGACCTTCGGCTTGTCCACTGCGTCTCCCCGCACTCGGATACGAACACCCCCATGCTGCCTCACCGCACCCGGTCCGATGCTGTCGCCCCGGACACACCTCAGGCCCGGCAGCCGTGGCCGCCGGGCCTGAGGTGAAGGTGCAATTCCTGCTTACTGCGCGGGGCCCTCGATGGCCTCGGAGGTGAGCAGGCCCGCGTTGATCTCGCGGAGCGCGATCGAGAGCGGCTTCTCGTGCACGTGGGTGTCGACGAGCGGACCGACGTACTCCAGGAGACCCTCGCCGAGCTGCGAGTAGTACGCGTTGATCTGACGGGCGCGCTTGGCGGCGTAGATCACGAGGCTGTACTTCGAGTCGGTGGCCTCGAGGAGCTCATCAATCGGCGGGTTGATGATGCCCTCGGGCGTGGTGATGGAAGAGGACACTCTCTGCCTTCCGAAGGGGGTAAAGATCAAGGAGATCCTTGACGGTGCGGAGTTCCGCGGTGATGTGCGTGCCGACTTCGTCAGCCGTTGTGCGTCAAACTTGTGCGTCAGTCGCTGTCGGCACGGTGGCCGCAAGCCTCCAGCATCAAGGCTAGCAGCTCACGGGCCACATCCTCGACGGAGGTGTTGACCAGCGTCGTGTCGAACTCGGACTCGGCGGCCAGTTCGATCTTGGCGGCGGCGAGCCGGCGCTCGATCACCTCGGGCGCCTCGGTCCCGCGGCCGGTGAGCCGGCGGACCAGCTCGTCCCAGCTCGGCGGGGCCAGGAAGACCAGCTGCGCGTCCGACATCGACTGCCGGACCAGCCGGGCGCCCTGGAGATCGATCTCCAGCAGCACCGGCTCGCCCGCCTCCAGGCGGTCGAGCACGGCGCGGCGGGGCGTGCCGTAGCGGTTGCCCGCGAATTCGGCCCACTCCAGCAGCTCGCCGTTGGCGATCAGCTTGTCGAACTCCTCGTTGTCCACGAAGAAGTAGTGGACACCGTTGCGCTCGCCGGGGCGCGGCTTGCGGGTCGTCGCCGACACCGAGAGCCAGACCTCGGGGTGGACCTTGCGCATATGAGCGACGACCGTGCTCTTGCCGACCCCGGAGGGGCCGGAGAGCACGGTCAGCCGCGGACGTACGTCCGGGGGTACGGGGGACGTCCCCCGGGATGTTGCAGCCATGGAGCGATTATCCAGGTTCTCAGGAGTGCCTGAGAACGTCAGGCGGCGCTGCCGCCGAACTCACGCTCCAGGGATGCGATCTGGTTGGAGCCGAGACCCCGGACCCGGCGGCTCTCGGAGATGCCGAGCCGCTCCATGATCTGCTTGGCGCGGACCTTGCCCACGCCCGGCAGGGACTCCAGGAGGGCGGAGACCTTCATCTTGCCGATGACGTCGTTCTCCTGGCCCTGCTTGATGACCTCGTGGAGGGAGGCGCCGGAGTGCTTGAGTCGATTCTTGACCTCGGCCCGCTCCCGGCGAGCCGCGGCGGCCTTTTCGAGCGCGGCTGCGCGCTGTTCAGGGGTAAGGGGCGGAAGAGCCACGCCTACGTCACCTCGGATGTCGATCTGTCGGATACGGACCGGTGAGGAAGCTGAACGCTCCACACCAGGTGAGCGACGGACAACTTGTGTACGTCGGCTCTCGACGGAGACTAGCGGCCAAGGCCGCCCGAGTCAGCGAGAACCAACGAAAAGTCCTGGTCAGCCTTGGCCGACCAGGACATTTCAGGCATATCTACCGAGTTTTTTGGTCAGGAAAGAGTCAACACCCTGTTACGTGGCATAGTCACCTACCCGCCACGGCTGCCCGGATCTCGTCCGTGAGCCGCTCGGCGGCCTCGCGCAGCCCTGCCATGTCCGGCCCCTGGCTCAGGACGCCGCGGCTCACGCTGGGCACCACATTGCCCACCGAGGCGCCGAACACACCGGGCAGATCCGCGGGTGTCGCGCCCTGCGCCCCGATCCCGGGAGCGAGCAGCGGGCCGTTGATCGCCAGGTTCGCCCCCGCGTCCCCGAGCGTGGCTCCGACCACCGCGCCGACGGAGCCGAGCGGGGTCATGCCCTCGTTCTCGGCGGCCATGTGGTCGAGCATGAGCTGGGCCAGCGAACGGCCGTCGGCGGCGGTGGCGCGCTGCACCTCGGCGCCCTCCGGGTTGGAGGTGAGGGCGAGCACGAAGACGCCCGCGCCGGAGAGGACCGCCGCGTCGAGCGCCGGGCGCAGCGAGCCGAAGCCGAGGTACGGCGAGACGGTGACCGCGTCCGAGAACAGCGGCGAGTCCTTCTCCAGGTAGGTCGCCGCGTAGGCGCCCATGGTGGAGCCGATGTCCCCGCGCTTGGCGTCCATCAGCACCAGCGTGCCGGCCGCCCGCGCCTCCTCGACCGCCTTCTCCAGGACGGCGATGCCGCGGGAGCCGAAGCGCTCGAAGAACGCGGACTGCGGCTTGAGCACGGCGACCCGGTCGGCCAGTGCCTCGACGACCGTACGCGTGAAACGTTCGAGCCCGGCGACGTCGTCGTTCAGGCCCCAGGCGGTGAGCAGCGAGGCGTGCGGGTCGATACCGACGCACAGCGGCCCACGGGTGTCCATGGCGCGGCGCAGGCGCGCGCCGAACGGTTCGGGGCTCATGCGGTGGCCTTCCTGGTTTCTGCGCCGACGGCTTCGGCGAGGGTGGCGTACGGGGACGCGGCCAGGCGTGCGGCCAGGCCCTTGTGGATCGCGCGGGCGTAGAACGGCCCCTCGTAGATGAAGGCGCTGTAGCCCTGGACGAGCGTGGCGCCCGCGAGGATGCGCTGCCAGGCGTCCTCGGCGTTCTCGATGCCGCCGACGCCGACCAGGGTGATCCGGTCGCCCACCCGCGCGTAGAGGCGGCTCAGGACCTCCTGGGAGCGTGCCTTGAGGGGCGCTCCGGAGAGCCCGCCGGTCTCCCCGGTCAGGGACAGCGCGGACTTCAGGCCGAGGCTGTCGCGGGCGATGGTGGTGTTGGTCGCGATGATGCCGTCCAGACCCAGCTCGACCGCGAGATCGGCGACTGCGTCGACGTCCTCGTCCGCGAGGTCCGGCGCGATCTTGACGAGCAGCGGGACCCGCCGCCCGGTGACGGTCCGGTCGGCCGCCTCGCGCACGGCGCCGAGCAGGGGCCGCAGCGCCTCGGTGGCCTGGAGGTTGCGCAGCCCCGGGGTGTTGGGCGAGGAGACGTTGACGACCAGGTAGTCGGCGTGGGCGGCAAGGCGCTCGGTGGACTTCACGTAGTCGCCGGCCGCTTCGGCCTCCGGCACGATCTTCGTCTTGCCGATGTTGACGCCGACCGTGGTCCGGAAGACCGGCCTGCGGGCGGCCAGCCGCGCGGCGACGGCCGCGGAGCCCTCGTTGTTGAAGCCCATGCGGTTGATCAGCGCGCGGTCCGCGACGAGGCGGAAGAGGCGCTTCCTGGGGTTGCCGGGCTGCGGCTCGCCGGTGACCGTACCGATCTCGATGTGGTCGAAGCCGAGCATCGACATGCCGTCGATCGCGACGGCGTTCTTGTCGAAACCGGCGGCGAGGCCGAAAGGGCCGTGCATCCGCAGGCCGAGGGCCTCGGTGCGCAGCTCCTTGTACCGGGGCGCGAGCACGGCGGCGACGAAGGTGCGCAGTACGGGGATGCGGGCGGCGAGGCGGATCCACCGGAAGGCCAGATGGTGGGCCTGCTCCGGGTCCATCCGCTTGAAGACCAGCCGGAAGAAGAACTTGTACATCGGGAGTGTCCTCACAGAGAGGGGGACACCGTTTCCGGTGTCCCCCTGCCGGTCTGCTAGTCGCGGGCCGCGGTCAGATGTTCCGCGTGTTCCTGGAGGGACCTGACGCCGACGCCTCCGTGGGTGAGCGCGTCGATGCCCTGGACGGCGGCGGCGAGCGCCTGGACCGTCGTCAGGCACGGCACCGACCGGGCCACGGCCGCGGTGCGGATCTCGTAGCCGTCGAGGCGGCCGCCCGTTCCGTACGGCGTGTTGACGATGAGGTCGACCTCGCCGTCGTGGATCAGCTGGACGATGGTCCTCTCGCCCTGCGGGCCCACGCCCTCGGACTGCTTGCGCACGACGCGAGCGTTGATGCCGTTGCGCTTGAGGACCTCGGCGGTGCCGGAGGTGGCGAGCAGCTCGAAGCCATGGGCGACGAGTTCGCGCGCCGGGAAGATCATCGAGCGCTTGTCGCGGTTGGCGACCGAGATGAAGGCGCGGCCCTTGGTGGGCAGCGGCCCGTAGGCGCCGGCCTGCGACTTGGCGTACGCCGTGCCGAAGACCGAGTCGATGCCCATGACCTCGCCGGTGGAGCGCATCTCCGGGCCGAGGACGGTGTCGACGCCGCGGCCGTGGATGTCGCGGAAGCGCGACCACGGCATGACGGCCTCCTTGACGGAGATCGGCGCGTCCATCGGGAGGGTGCCGCCGTCGCCGTTCGCCGGGAGCAGGCCCTCCGCGCGCAGCTCGGCGACGGTCGCGCCCAGCGAGATGCGGGCGGCGGCCTTGGCGAGCGGGACCGCGGTCGCCTTCGAGGTGAAGGGGACGGTGCGCGAGGCGCGCGGGTTGGCCTCCAGGACGTAGAGGATGTCGCCGGAGAGCGCGAACTGGATGTTGATCAGCCCGCGTACGCCGACGCCCTTGGCGATGCCCTCGGTGGAGGCCCGCAGCCGCTTGATGTCGTGGCCGCCGAGCGTGATCGGGGGCAGCGCGCAGGCGGAGTCGCCGGAGTGGATGCCGGCTTCCTCGATGTGCTCCATCACGCCGCCGAGGTAGAGCTCGGTGCCGTCGTAGAGCGCGTCGACGTCGATCTCGATCGCGTCGTCGAGGAAGCGGTCGACCAGGACCGGCCGGGTGGGGCTGATCTCGGTGGACTCGGCGATGTACGAGGAGAGCCGCGCCTCGTCGTACACGATCTCCATGCCGCGGCCGCCGAGCACGTAGCTGGGGCGTACGAGGACGGGGTAGCCGATCTCGTCGGCGATGGCCTTGGCCTCGTCGAAGGTGGTGGCCGTGCCGTGCTTCGGGGCCGGGAGCCCGGCCTCGGCCAGGACGCGGCCGAAGGCGCCGCGGTCCTCGGCAGCGTGGATGGCCTCCGGGGACGTGCCGACGACCGGCACGCCGTTGTCCTTGAGCGCCTGCGACAGGCCCAGCGGGGTCTGGCCGCCGAGCTGGACGATGACGCCGGCGACCGGACCGGCCAGGGTCTCCGCGTGCACGATCTCCAGCACGTCCTCGAGCGTCAGCGGCTCGAAGTACAGGCGGTCGGAGGTGTCGTAGTCGGTGGAGACGGTCTCCGGGTTGCAGTTGACCATCACGGTCTCGTAGCCCGCGTCGCTCAGCGCGAAGGAGGCGTGGACGCAGGAGTAGTCGAACTCGATGCCCTGGCCGATGCGGTTGGGGCCGGAGCCGAGGATGATCACCGCGGGCCTGGTGCGGGACGCGACCTCGCTCTCCTCGTCGTAACTGGAGTAGAAGTACGGCGTCTTCGCGGCGAACTCGGCGGCGCAGGTGTCGACCGTCTTGTAGACCGGGCGGATACCGAGCGCGTGCCGCACCTCGCGCACGACGTCCTCGCGCAGGCTGCGGATGTCGGCGATCTGCGCGTCGGAGAAGCCGTGCCGCTTGGCCTCGGCGAGCAGCTCGGGGCCGAGCTTGTCGGCGGCGGCGAGCTCGTCGGCGATCTCCTTGATCAGGAAGAGCTGGTCGACGAACCAGGGGTCGATCTTCGTGGCGTCGAAGACCTCTTCCTGGGTGGCACCGGCCCGGATCGCCTGCATGACGGTGTTGATCCGGCCGTCGGTCGGGCGGACCGCCTCGGCCAGCAGCTCGGCCTTGTCGCCGGGCTCACCGGTGAAGGAGAACTGCGAGCCCTTCTTCTCCAGCGAGCGCAGCGCCTTCTGGAGCGCCTCGGTGAAGTTCCGGCCGATCGCCATGGCCTCGCCCACCGACTTCATGGTGGTGGTGAGGGTGGAGTCGGCGGAGGGGAACTTCTCGAAGGCGAACCGCGGAGCCTTGACGACGACGTAGTCGAGGGTCGGCTCGAAGGAGGCCGGGGTCTTCTCGGTGATGTCGTTGGGGATCTCGTCGAGCGTGTAGCCGACGGCCAGCTTGGCGGCGATCTTGGCGATCGGGAAGCCGGTGGCCTTCGAGGCGAGCGCCGAGGAGCGGGAGACGCGCGGGTTCATCTCGATCACGATGACCCTGCCGTCGGCCGGGTCGATGGCGAACTGGATGTTGCAGCCGCCGGTGTCGACGCCGACCTCGCGGATGATCGCGATGCCGATGTCGCGCAGCCGCTGGTACTCGCGGTCGGTGAGCGTCATCGCCGGGGCGACGGTGATCGAGTCGCCCGTGTGGACGCCCATCGGGTCGAAGTTCTCGATGGAGCAGACGACCACGACGTTGTCGTTCTTGTCGCGCATCAGCTCCAGCTCGTACTCCTTCCAGCCGAGGATGGACTCCTCAAGGAGCACCTCGGTGGTCGGCGACAGCGTGAGGCCCTGTCCGGCGATCCGGCGCAGCTCGTCCTCGTCGTGCGCGAAGCCGGAGCCGGCGCCGCCCATGGTGAAGGACGGGCGGACGACGACGGGGTAGCCGCCGAGGGTGTCGACGCCCTTGATGACGTCGTCCATGGAGTGGCAGATGACCGAGCGGGCGGACTCGCCGTAGCCGATCTTCGCCTTGACGGCCTCGACGACGCCCTTGAAGAGGTCGCGGTCCTCGCCCTTGTTGATGGCCTCGACGTTGGCGCCGATGAGCTCGACGCCGTACTTCTCCAGGACACCGTTCTCGTGCATGGAGATCGCGGTGTTGAGCGCGGTCTGGCCGCCCAGGGTCGGGAGCAGCGCGTCGGGGCGCTCCTTGGCGATGATCTTCTCGACGAACTCGGGGGTGATCGGCTCGACGTACGTGGCGTCGGCGATCTCCGGGTCGGTCATGATCGTCGCCGGGTTGGAGTTCACCAGGATGACGCGCAGGCCCTCGGCCTTGAGTACGCGGCAGGCCTGGGTTCCGGAGTAGTCGAACTCGGCGGCCTGGCCGATGACGATCGGGCCGGAGCCGATGACCAGGACGGACTGGATATCGGAGCGCTTAGGCACGCTGGCCCTCCATCAGGGAGACGAAACGGTCGAAGAGGTACGCGGCGTCGTGCGGGCCCGCGGCTGCTTCGGGGTGGTACTGGACGCTGAAGGCCGGCTGGTCGAGGAGCTGGAGCCCCTCGACGACCTGGTCGTTCAGGCAGACGTGGGAGACCTCGGCGCGGCCGAACTTCGTCTCGGACACCTTGTCGAGCGGGGCGTCGACGGCGAAGCCGTGGTTGTGCGCGGTGACCTCGACCTTGCCGGTCGTTCGGTCCTGCACGGGCTGGTTGATGCCGCGGTGGCCGTACTTCAGCTTGTAGGTGCCGAAGCCGAGGGCGCGGCCCAGGATCTGGTTGCCGAAGCAGATGCCGAAGAGCGGGGTCTTCCGCTCCAGGACGCCCTGCATGACGGAGACCGGGTGGTCGGCGGTGGCCGGGTCGCCGGGGCCGTTGGAGAAGAACACGCCGTCGGGCTCGACCGCGTACACCTCCTCCAGGGTGGCGGAGGCGGGCAGCACGTGCACCTCGATGCCGCGCTCGGCCATCCGGTGCGGGGTCATGCCCTTGATGCCGAGGTCGATCGCGGCGACGGTGAACTTCTTGGTGCCGATGGCGGGGACGACGTACGTCTCCTTGGTGGCGACCTCGGCGGAGAGGTCGGCGCCCACCATCTCGGGGGCCTGCTGGACGCGGGCCAGCAGCGTGGCCTCGTCGGCGACAGCGTCACCGGAGAAGATGCCGACGCGCATGGCGCCACGCTCGCGCAGGTGGCGAGTGAGCGCGCGGGTGTCGATGCCGCTGATGCCGACGACGCCCTGGCGTTCCAGCTCCTCGTCCAGCGAGCGCCGGGAGCGCCAGTTGGAGGGCACCCGGGCGGGGTCGCGGACGACGTAACCGGAGACCCAGATCCGTCCGGACTCGGGGTCCTCGTCGTTCACCCCGGTGTTCCCGACGTGCGGGGCGGTCATCACGACGACCTGGCGGTGGTACGAGGGGTCGGTCAGCGTCTCCTGGTAGCCGGTCATGCCGGTGGAGAAAACCGCCTCGCCGAAGGTCTCCCCCACGGCCCCGTAGGCGCGGCCGCGGAAGGCGCGGCCGTCCTCCAGGACGAGTACGGCGGGAGCCTTGGCGGCTCCCCGGGTGGAGATCGTCATCGTGCGGTGCCTTCCGTAGTGCTGGTGAGTTGGTTGATGGCCTCGATCCAGGCCGGGTGCTCGGCCGAGCGGTCGGAGCGGAAGCCGGAGTCGATCAGCTTGTCGCCGTGCGCCCAGGTGATGATCAGCAGGCCGCCCTCGGGGAGGACCTTGCCGGCGATGCCCTTGTCGAGCCGGGCCTCGCGCAGTGCGGCGGCCGTCACGAAGAAGTCGGCCGCCCCGGGGCGTACGACGTCGAGGCCCTCACCGGTCAGGGTGAGCTCGACGCGGCTGCGGGTGCCGAGGCCGTGGGCGACGATCCGGTCGAGCCATTGCCCGGCAGTGGTCGAGGCGTGGTACCGGCCGGTCAGCGTGAGCAGCTTCTCGCCGTCCGCGAACCCTTCGGGGGTGGAGTCGAGTTCCGGCAGGTCGGACTGGAGGCTGCCGCGCCACTTCCATCCCTGGCGCATCAGCCAGTAGACGAAGGCGATCAGGACGAGCAGTCCGACGACCCAGCTGATCCGGGCGGACCAGTCGGTCACCTCGGCCGACTTCTGCTCGGCAGCGAGCTGGTACAGGGGGATGAGTGATGTCACGCGAGCTTCCCGTCGACGACCGTTGCACGGCCCCGCAGGAAGGTGTGGGTGACTCGGCCCGGCAGCTCGCGCCCCTCGTACGGAGTGTTGCGGCTGCGGGAGGCGAAGCCCGCGGGGTCCACGACACCACGGTAAGCCGGATCGACCAGGGTGAGGTTGGCGGGTTCGCCCGCCGAGACCGGCCGGCCGTGTCCGTCGAGGCGGCCGATGGCGGCCGGGCGGAACGACATCCGGTCGGCGACCCCCGCCCAGTCGATCAGTCCGGTGTCGACCATCGTCTGCTGGACCACGGACAGAGCGGTCTCCAGGCCCACCATGCCCATGGCGGCGGCAGCCCACTCGCAGTCCTTGTCCTCGTGCGGGTGCGGGGCGTGGTCGGTGGCGACGCAGTCGATGGTGCCGTCGGCCAGCGCCTCGCGCAGGGCCATGACGTCGGCCTCGGTGCGCAGCGGTGGGTTCACCTTGTAGACCGGGTCGTAGGACCGTACGAGCTCGTCGGTGAGGAGCAGGTGGTGCGGGGTGACCTCGGCGGTGACGCTCCAGCCCTTGGACTTGGCCCAGCGGACGATCTCGACGGAACCGGCGGTCGACAGGTGGCAGATGTGCACCCGGGAGCCGACGTGGGCGGCGAGCAGGACGTCGCGGGCGATGATCGACTCCTCGGCGACGGCGGGCCAGCCGCCGAGACCGAGTTCGGCGGAGACGACGCCCTCGTTCATCTGGGCGCCCTCGGTGAGGCGGGGCTCCTGGGCGTGCTGGGCGACGACGCCGTCGAAGGCCTTCACGTACTCCAGCGCGCGGCGCATGATCACCGCGTCGTCGACGCACTTGCCGTCGTCGGAGAAGACCTTCACTCCGGCGGCCGAATCGTGCATGGCGCCGAGCTCGGCCAGCTTCTTGCCCTCCAGGCCGACCGTGACGGCGCCGATCGGCTGCACGTCGCAGTAGCCGGACTCCTTGCCGAGCCGCCAGACCTGCTCCACGACACCGGCGGTGTCGGCGACCGGGAAGGTGTTGGCCATGGCGTGGACGGCGGTGAAGCCGCCGACGGCCGCCGCCTTCGTCCCGGTGAGGACGGTCTCGGAGTCCTCGCGGCCGGGCTCGCGCAGGTGGGTGTGGAGGTCGACCAGGCCGGGGAGCAGGATCCGGCCCTCGGCCTCGACGACGGTCGCGTCACCGGCGTCGAGGCCGGTGCCGACCGCGGCGATGGTCTCGCCGTCGATGAGGACGTCCTGGGGTTCGCCGCCGAGGATCTTCGCGCCGCGGATAAGGATCTTGCTCATGGTTACTTGTTCTCCTCGGTACGGGACGGGGCGGCAGGGGCGGCGGATTCGTACCCGCCCAGCAGCAGGTACAGGACGGCCATGCGGATCGAGACGCCGTTGGCGACCTGCTCGACGGCCGTGCACCGGTCGGAGTCGGCGACCTCGGCGGTGATCTCCATGCCGCGCACCATCGGGCCGGGGTGCATGACGACGGCGTGGCCAGGCATCTTCGCCATCCGGTCGCCGTCCAGGCCGTAGCGGCGGGAGTACTCGCGCTCGGTCGGGAAGTACGCGGCGTTCATCCGTTCTCGCTGCACACGCAGCATCATCACCGCGTCGGACTTCGGCAGCACCTCGTCGAGGCCGTAGCTGACGTCGCACGGCCACTGCTCGACACCGACCGGGACGAGGGTCGGCGGGGCCACGAGGGTGACGTGGGCGCCGAGGGTGTGCAGCAGGTGGACGTTGGAGCGGGCGACCCGGCTGTGCAGGATGTCGCCGACGATCGTGATCCGTCGTCCTTCCAGGTCCCGGCCGAGGCCGGCATCGGCCCCGACCAGCCTGCGGCGCATGGTGAAGGCGTCCAGGAGGGCCTGGGTGGGGTGCTCGTGGGTGCCGTCACCGGCGTTGACCACGGCGCCGTCGATCCAGCCGGAGGTGGCGAGGCGGTACGGGGCGCCGGAGGCGCCGTGCCGGATGACGACGGCGTCGGCGCCCATCGCCTCCAGGGTCAGTGCGGTGTCCTTGAGCGACTCGCCCTTGGAGACGGACGAGCCCTTCGCGGAGAAGTTGATGACGTCGGCGGACAGGCGCTTGGCGGCGGCCTCGAAGGAGATGCGGGTACGCGTCGAGTCCTCGAAGAAGAGGTTGACGACGGTACGGCCGCGCAGGGTGGGGAGCTTCTTGATCGGCCGGTCCGCGACCCTGGCCATCTCCTCGGCGGTGTCGAGGATCAGGACGGCGTCGTCGCGGGTGAGATCGGCGGCCGAGATGAGGTGGCGCTTCATCTGGGTGTTCTCCGGGTGGCTGGAGGGTTCAGGCATGCGGGCGTGCGGAAGCGGCCGTACGGGCTCGCGTCGGGGCCGTACGGGGGTGGTACGGCTACTGCTCGCCCGCCGGGGCGGTCCGCTCGACACCGAGCAGCACGGCGTCCCGGCCGTCCTCCTCGGCGAGCTGGACCTTGACCGTCTCCCGCAGCGACGTGGGGAGGTTCTTGCCGACGTAGTCGGCACGGATCGGGAGTTCACGGTGACCGCGGTCGACGAGGACCGCGAGCTGCACCGCGCGGGGCCGGCCGATGTCTCCCAGGGCGTCGAGCGCGGCACGGATGGTGCGTCCCGAGAAAAGGACGTCGTCGACGAGGACGACCAGGCGGCCCTCGATGCCCTCGCCGGGGATCTCGGTGCGGGCCAGGGCGCGCGCCGGGCGCAGCCGCAGGTCGTCGCGGTACATGGTGATGTCGAGGGAGCCGACCGGCATCTTCCCGCCGGTGATCTCTTCGAGTTTTTCGGCGAGCCGGCGGGCGAGGAACACGCCGCGCGTCGGAATGCCGAGGAGCACCACGTCGTCGGCGCCCTTGGCACGTTCGACGATCTCGTGGGCGATCCGGGTCAGTACCCGGGCGATGTCGGGAGCCTCCAGAACGGGGCGTGCCGCATTGCCGGGGGCTTCGTGCTGTGCGTCCATAAGAAACGGACCTCCTTCTCCGCCTCACGGGACGGACGTTAAAGGACGTCGAAATTGCGTCATCCACGTTACCAGGGCTTGCGTCGGCCCCTGATCGCACCCCCGGGTGGTGCCGGTCCGGACCATTCGGCTTGACGCATCCAAGTAACGCTGCGTAACCTCACAGTGAGTTACCAGCAACGCGGCGGAGCCGCGAAATGTCCCAGCGTCCGGGGAGCCTTATGTCCAGCGAATACGCAAAACAGCTCGGGGCCAAACTCCGTGCCATCCGCACCCAGCAGGGCCTCTCCCTCCATGGCGTGGAGGAGAAGTCCCAGGGCCGCTGGAAGGCCGTTGTCGTCGGTTCGTACGAGCGCGGCGACCGTGCCGTGACCGTGCAGCGCCTCGCTGAGCTCGCGGACTTCTACGGGGTCCCGGTGCAGGAGCTGCTGCCCGGTACGACGCCCGGAGGGGCCGCCGAGCCGCCGCCGAAGCTGGTCCTGGACCTGGAGCGCCTCGCCCACGTCCCGCCGGAGAAGGCCGGTCCGCTGCAGCGCTACGCGGCAACGATCCAGAGCCAGCGCGGTGACTACAACGGCAAGGTGCTCTCGATCCGCCAGGACGACCTGCGCACACTGGCCGTGATCTACGACCAGTCGCCTTCCGTGCTCACGGAGCAGCTGATCAGCTGGGGTGTGCTGGACGCGGACGCGCGTCGCGCCGTGGCCCACGAAGAGGGCTGACGGCCCACTGAAGAAACGTACCGCCGTGTTCGGCGCGGGTTCACTCCTTCGGGTGCCCGCGCCGGCACGGCTTTTTCGTGCGCGCCGGTCCGCCGCACGCCGAAGGGCCCACGGTCGGCCGACCGTGGGCCCTTCGTTGGCTGAACGCCGCCGGAGGCTACTGCTCCCGGCGGAGGTTCGGCTTGAGGTCCTTGAAGCGGGCCAGCAGCCCGTTCACGAAGGACGGGGAGTCGTCGGTGGAGAACTCCTTGGCGAGCTGGACCGCCTCGTCGATCACCACCGCGTCCGGGGTGCCGTCCACCCAGATCAGCTCGTACGCACCGAGCCGCAGGATGTTCCGGTCGACGACCGGCATGCGGTCGATCTCCCAGTCCACCGCGTAGGTCACGATGAGGTCGTCGATCCGGTCCGCGTACTGCGCGTACCCCTCGACGAGCTCCATCGTGTACTCGGTGACCGGCGGCTGACGGTTGTCGGCCCGCGAGTGCCGCACCCAGTCCGCGAGGACCGTCTGCACGGACTCGCCGCGCTGGTCGGCCTCGAAGAGGATCTGGAAGGCGCGCTTGCGGGCCTTGTTCCGGGCAGCCACGGTTAGCTGTTCACCCGGCCGAGGTAGTCGCCCGTGCGGGTGTCGACCTTGATCTTCTCACCCGTGGTGATGAAGAGCGGGACGCCGATCTCGTAGTCGGTCTCCAGCGTGGCGGGCTTGGTGCCACCGGTGGAGCGGTCGCCCTGGACGCCCGGGTCGGTGTGCTTGACGGTCAGCTCGACGGCGGCCGGCAGCTCGACGTAGAGCACCTCGCCCTCGTGCTGGGCGACGGAGGCGGTGAAGCCCTCGATCAGGAAGTTGGCAGCGTTGCCGACGGCCTTGCGGTCGACCATGAGCTGGTCGTAGGTGTCCATGTCCATGAAGACGAAGTACTCGCCGTCCATGTACGAGAACTGCATGTCGCGACGGTCGATGGTGGCCGTTTCGACCTTCACGCCGGCGTTGAACGTCTTGTCGACGACCTTGCCGGAGAGCACGTTCTTGAGCTTGGTGCGCACGAAGGCCGGGCCCTTGCCGGGCTTGACGTGCTGGAACTCGACGACGGACCAGAGCTGGCCTCCGTCGAGCTTGAGCACCAGGCCGTTCTTGAGGTCGTTCGTGGAAGCCACGGTTGCGGAATCTCCTGGACTGAAGCTGGTGGAACGACCGAGGATGCGCGCTAGAGCGCGAGCAGCTCCTTGGTCGTAATGGTGAGTAGCTCGGGTCCGCCGTCCGCCTCGGGGCGCACGACGAGCGTGTCATCGATCCGGACCCCGCCCCGGCCCGGGAGGTGGACCCCCGGTTCGACGGTGACCGGCACACAAGCGTCCAGTTTACCCATGGCCGCAGGTGCCAACTGCGGGTCCTCGTCGATTTCCAGTCCCACCCCGTGCCCGGTCCAGGGTGCCAGGCCCCCGCCGTGCCCCGCGGAGTCCAGGAGATACCGGGCCGCGCGGTCCACGTCGCGGTAGGCGGCGCCCGGCACCAGGGCCTCGCGCCCGGCCCGCTGAGCGGCGAAAACCAGGTCGTAGAGCTCGATCTGCCAGTCGGCGGGCGTCGTCCCGATGACGAACGTACGGCCGATCTCGCAGCGGTAGCCGCGATAGTTCGCGCCCAGGCAGACGGAGAGAAAATCTCCCTCCTCGACCCTGCGGTCCGAGGGGCGGTGGCGGCCCTGGCCGGAGTTCGGGCCGGTGGCTACGGAGGTGGCGAAGGCGGGGCCGTCGGCGCCGTGGTCCACCAGGCGGCGCTCCAGCTCCAGGGCGAGATGCCGTTCGGTGCGGCCCACCAGGATGGATTCGAGGAGTTCGCCCAGGGCCTGGTCGGTGATCTCGGCGGCGATCCGGAGACAGGCGATCTCCTCCTCGTCCTTGACCACCCGCAGCTGTTCGACGGTGGCGCCGAGATCGGCCAGCCGGAGCCGCGGGGCCACCGAGCCCATGGCCCGGTGACGGGAGACCGTCAGATGGTGCTCCTCGACGGCGAGGGACTCCGCGCCGGAGGAAGTGGCCAGATCGGCGGCCGCGACCACCGGATCGCCGTCGGAGGCCGGCAGCAGGGACACCCGCAGCTGATCGTCGGTGCGCCCGTCGGCGGGATCGCCGCTCGGGGCACGGGGGGAGAGCAGGACGTCCCCACCGGGTCCGAGCAGCAGCACGGCCCCCGGGGGCGCCCCGCCCGCGAGATAGCGGACATTGGCGGGGCGGGAGACCAGGGCTGCCGCGGATCCGACGGCGGCGCACCGGTCGCGGAGCAGCCCGCGGCGGACGGCGTACACCTCTGACATGTCACGAGCCTACGAGCGGTGGCGCGGGCCTGCTCGGTCAGCGCATCCGACCGGGGGGCGGCCGCCGGTCCCGTCGCCGGGCCGGAGCACCGCCCGGTGGTGGTTCACCAGGCCGGGGGGCTGGCTATGGAGCGGGCGAGTATGTCGTCCAGGACGCGGGCGGTGGTCTCCACGTCGTACGTCGAGTTGTCGATGATCGGCAGTCCGGAGCCGTACCAGCCGGCCATCCTGCCGTGAATCCGGGCGACCTCCTCGTCCGAGAGGCGGCGGTTCCCGCTGCGGGCGGCGTTGCGCTCCAGCACGATCTCCAGGCCGGGCAGCAGGACGACGGGCAGGAGCCCGGGGCCGACATGGCGCTTCCAGCCGCCGAGGCCGACGACCGGCCGGTCGGGGAAGACGGCGTCGTCGAGGATGCAGGAGATGCCGTTGGCGAGGAAATTGCGGGCGGCGAAGCCGCAGGTGCGGCGGGCGAGGCGGTACTGGGCCTCGGAGTGGTCGTTCCACCCGGCCTGCGGGTCGGCGAAACCGGAGCAGACCCATTCGCGGACGTCGTCGAGGCTGACATGGGCGGTGGGCACCCGGCGGCGACTGGCCCAGAGCTTGGCCACGGTGGTCTTGCCGGCGCCCGCGGGGCCGATCAGGAGGACGGCGAGGGTCGCGCTGCCGGTCCCGGGATCGGCAGCCGGCGCGGGCAGCGGGACGGGGCCGCCGGGCGGCAGCTGGACGTGTCCCGTGGTCTCCCTGGCGGGAGGCCCCGGAGCATGGTGCGGGGCCGGCCCGCTCCACCCGCCGGGCGAGGGAGGGGCGCTGGGCGGCGGCCCCGGCGGACCGGGGTGGCCGGGGTGCTGGGCCTGGTGCGTCCAGCCGACAGGTCCGTTTCCGGGGCCCTGGGGCGGCGGCAGCGGGGCCCCCACTGCGTGCTGCATCCGGTGCCACTCCGTCTCGTACAGGCAACTGGCGCTGGTGGAACGGCAACCGTACCGTCCCCGGCCGCCGCTGGGACAACGGTCGGGGACGCGCCACGGTGCCCGGTCGGCCGGGAAATCCGGTCCGTCAGTCGGTCAGCTCGTCCGCGAGGGCGCGCAGGGCGAGGCGGTAGGAGCCGATGCCGAATCCGGCCACGGTCCCCGTTGCGACCGGTGCGACCACGGAGTTGTGGCGGAATTCCTCGCGCGCGTACGGGTTCGAGATGTGCACCTCGATCAGCGGGGCGGTGCGCTGGGCCGCCGCGTCCCGCATCCCGTACGAGTAGTGGGTGAAGGCGCCCGGGTTGAGAACGACCGGAATTGAGCCGTCCGCAGCCTCGTGGAGCCAGCGGATCAGTTCGCCCTCGTCGTTGGTCTCGCGGACGTCGACGTCGAAGCCGAGCTCCTTGCCGAGCGCCCGGCAGGCGTCGACGAGTCCGGCGTAGGACGTGGCACCGTACACGTCCGGCTCGCGGGAGCCGAGCCGGCCGAGGTTCGGGCCGTTGAGGACGAGCACCCGGCGGGTCACGCCGACACCTCCCCGTAGGCGGCGAGCAGCACGGCCGGGTCGGGGCCCTCCAGGACGGTGGGCTTGCCGAGGCCGTCGAGGACGATGAAGCGCAGCAGGTCGCCGCGGGACTTCTTGTCGACCTTCATGTTCTCCAGCAGCTTGGGCCACTGGTCGCCGCGGTAGGTGAGCGGCAGTCCGACGGACTCCAGGACGGCGCGGTGCCGGTCGGCGGTGGCGTCGTCGAGGCGTCCGGCCAGCCGGCCCAGCTCGGCGGCGAAGACCATGCCCACCGAGACGGCCGCGCCGTGCCGCCACTTGTAGCGCTCGTTCTTCTCGATGGCGTGGGCCAGGGTGTGGCCGTAGTTGAGGATCTCGCGCAGTCCGGATTCCTTCAGGTCGCTGGAGACGACCTCGGCCTTGACCCTGATGGCGCGTTCGATCAGCTCGGCGGTGTGCGGTCCGGTGGGCGTACGGGCGCCTTCCGGGTCCGCCTCGACGAGGTCGAGGATCTCCGGGTCGGCGATGAAACCGGCCTTGATGACCTCGGCCATGCCGCTGACGTAGTCGTGCACGGGCAGCGAGTCCAGTGCGGCGAGGTCGCAGAGGACCCCGGCCGGCGGGTGGAAGGCGCCGACGAGGTTCTTGCCCTCGGCGGTGTTGATGCCGGTCTTGCCGCCGACGGCCGCGTCGACCATGCCGAGCACGGTCGTCGGCACGGCGATCCAGCGCACCCCGCGCAGCCAGCTCGCAGCGACGAATCCGGCCACGTCGGTGGTAGCTCCGCCGCCGACGCCGACGATCACGTCGGTGCGGGTGAAGCCGGTCTGGCCGAGCGCCTTCCAGCAGTACGCCGCGACCTCGACGGTCTTGGCCTCCTCGGCGTTCGGCAGCTGGATCGCGATGGCCTCGTAGCCCTGACCGGCGAGGTCCTGGCGGACCGCCTCACCGGTCTCGGCGAGCGCCTCGGGGTGCAGCACCGCGACGCGCTTGGCACGGTCGCCGATGAGCGCGGGCAGCTCGCCCAGCAGCTGTCGGCCGACCAGCACCTCGTACGGGTCGGTGCCCGCGCTGCCGGCGATCGGGATACGGGTGGGGCCCTGCTCGGACATACGTGTGTTCTCCCGGCCGGAGGTGACGGGGTCGCCCGTGCGCTCCGGCAGTTCCAGTGCGTCGAGGACCGCCTGGGCGACCTCTTCAGGTGTGCGCTCGTCGGTGGCGACGGTCACCCGGGCCACCTCGGTGTACAGGTGGCGGCGGGCGTCCATCAGCTCGCGCCACTGCCGGCGCGGGTTGACGGCGAGCAGCGGGCGGGCGGTGTTCAGGCCGACCCGTCTGACGGCCTCCTCCACGTCCATCGAGAGATAGACGACGGGGTGGCCGGCGAGCAGGGCGCGTGTCGTGTCGTCGAGCACGGCGCCGCCGCCGAGGGAGAGGACGCCCGTGTGCTCGGCGACGGCGGTGTACACCGCCCGCCGCTCCAGCTCCCGGAAGCGCTCCTCGCCCTCGTCGTAGAAGATCTCCGGGATCGGCTTGCCGGCCGTGGCCACGACGTCCGCGTCGGTGTCCCGGTAGGTGGTGCCGAGCCGGTCGGCGAGCAGCTCACCGACCGTGGACTTGCCTACGCCCATCGGGCCGACCAGGACGATCAGCGGGCCGCTCATCGGATCTGGAGGTGGTCGAGGTACGACTGCACGTTGCGGTGGGTCTCGGGGACACTGTCGCCGCCGAACTTCTCCGCGACGGCGTCGGCCAGGACCAGGGCGACCATCGCCTCAGCGACGATGCCCGCGGCCGGAACGGCACAGACATCGGAGCGCTGGTGGTGGGCCTTGGCGGGTTCGCCGGTGACGACGTCCACGGTGGCGAGCGCGCGCGGCACGGTGGCGATGGGCTTCATCGCGGCACGGACCCGCAGCAGCTCGCCGGTGGTCAGACCGCCCTCGGTGCCGCCGGAGCGGCCGGAGGCGCGCTTGATGCCGTCCTCGGTGACCAGGATCTCGTCGTGCGCCTTGGAGCCGGGGACCCGGGCCAGGTCGAAGCCGTCGCCGACCTCGACCCCCTTGATGGCCTGGATGCCCATCAGGGCCGCGGCGAGCCGGGCGTCGAGCCGGCGGTCCCAGTGGACGTGCGAGCCCAGGCCGACGGGCACCCCGTACGCCAGCACCTCGACGACGCCGCCGAGGGTGTCGCCGTCCTTGTGGGCCTGGTCGATCTCCGCGACCATCGCCTTGCTCGCGTCGGCGTCCAGGCAGCGCACCGGGTCGGCGTCGAGGCGCTCGACGTCGGCGGGCGTCGGGTAGACGCCGTAGGGCGCCTTGGCCGCGGCCAGCTCGACGACATGGCTGACGATCTCGATGCCGGCGGTCTCCTTGAGGTACGACCGCGCGACGGCGCCGAGCGCGACGCGGGCCGCCGTCTCCCGGGCGCTGGCGCGCTCCAGGATCGGCCGGGCCTCGTCGAAGCCGTACTTCTGCATGCCCGCGAGGTCGGCGTGGCCGGGCCTCGGGCGGGTGAGCGGGGCGTTGCGGGCCAGCGCGGCCAGCTCGTCGGGGTCGACCGGGTCGGCCGACATGACCTGCTCCCACTTGGGCCACTCGGTGTTGCCCACCATCACGGCGACCGGGGAGCCCATGGTGAGACCATGGCGCACCCCGCCGAGGAAGGTGACCTCGTCCTTCTCGAACTTCATCCGCGCACCGCGGCCATATCCGAGCCGCCGCCGGGCGAGTGCGTCCGCCACCATCTCCGTGGTGATCGGGACGCCGGCGGGAAGACCCTCCAGCGTCGCCACGAGTGCGGGGCCGTGCGACTCCCCCGCGGTCAGCCAGCGCAACCTGCTCAACGGTGCTCCTCATGCTCGCGCCTGGAACTGCAACGGCGCGACCGGGTGCGCGGCCCTGGCCCGCCGCCTTCGATCCTCCCACGACCGGGAGCCCGAACCGGTCGCCGGTCCAGCAGACGGACGGATCGCACCGGCGGGCGCGAGGGTTTCAGCGGGCGGCGAGCGCCGCTTCCCCGGCCCGCCGCATGGCTGCGAGCGGCGCGGGCGCACGGCCCGTCATCTGCTCGACCTGGAGGACGGCCTGGTGCACCAGGAGGTCGAGACCTCCGACGACTGCGCCGCTTCGGGCCGTCCACGCGGCGGCAAGCCGGGTGGGCCAGGGCTCGTACAGCACATCGAAGAGGGTGCCGGGTCGCTCCGGTACGGCAGTGGCCAGGGCGTCCGTGGCACCGGCCGGGGTGGTGGCGACGACCAGCGGGGCGCTCAGCGCCTGCTCGGCCTCCGCCCAGTCGGCGATCCGGACGTCCACGCCGAGGCGTTCGCCCCAGCCACGCATCTCCTGGCCCCGTTCCCGGCTGCGGACATACGCCGTGACCGGCCCGGTGCAGATCCCGGACAGCGCGGCGAGCGCCGATGACGCGGTCGCCCCGGCACCGAGGACGGCGGCGGACTCGGTCTTCTCCACCCCGCGTTCACGCAGCGCGGCGATCATCCCGGGGATGTCGGTGTTGTCACCGGTCCGCCGGCCGTCCTCGGTGAGCACGACCGTGTTGACGGCCTCCACCGACGACGCGGTCTCACTGATGGAGTCCAGCAGCGGAATGATCGCCCGCTTGAGCGGCATGGTCAGCGAGAGCCCGGCCCAGGTGGAGTCGAGCCCCTCGACGAAGCCGGGCAGCGCTGCCTCGTCGACCTCGAACCGGTCGTACGTCCAGTGGGTGAGGCCGAGTTCGGCGTACGCGGCCCGGTGCAGCACCGGGGAGAGCGAGTGCGCGATGGGCGAACCGAGAACGGCCGCCCGGTGGCGCCCGTCATTGGAGGCCATGCTGTTCCTTGAACTTGTCGTTGAGCTTCTCGTGCTCCGCGGCCGTCTTGGTGAACTGGGTCTTCTTGCCGTCGAGCGAGATGAAGAACATCCACCCGTCGCTGGTGGGATTGAGCGTGGCCCGCAGGGCTTCGTCGCCCGGATTGCTGATCGGACCCGGCGGAAGGCCCGGGTGGTAATAGGTGTTGTACGGGTCCGGGTTGGTCCGGATCTCGTTCGACCCGATCTTGATCTTGCTCTGATTCTTGAGGTAATTGAACGCGGAGTCGAATTCGAGCTTGCGGTTCGTGGCGATGTTGTCGGGCTTCAAGCGGTTGTAGGCGACTTCGGCCATCTTGCGGAAGTCGTCGTGCGTGAGGCCTTCCGCCTGGACCAGGCTGGCGACGGTGAGCACCTGCCACGGGCCGTCCAGCTTGTACTTCTTGGCCGTTCCCTCGAGGTCGAGCTTGTCGTATTCCTCGTTGGCACGGGAGACCATCTTCTTCAGAAGGGTCTCCGGCTTGGTTTCCTTGGTGACCGGATAGGCGGCCGGGTAGAGGAACCCCTCCAGCGGGTCCTTGACGTCCTTGCCGTTGACCGCCCAGCCGGGCAGACCGAGCTCGGACCTCTTGGACGTGGCGATTTCCTTGGTCGTTCCCTTTTTGAGGCCCAGTTTCTTGTCGACCATCCCGTAGATGGCGACATTGCGGAAACCCTCGGGAATCACCAGAAGATTCTGGCTCTTCGGGTCGACCATCATCTTCACGGCCTCGGCCGCGGACATCTTCTCGTGGAGGAGGTAGACCCCGGCCTGGATCGCCTTCCCCTTGGGGTTCTCGTTCTGCGCGGAGACGAACGCGTCGACGCTCTTGACGACTCCCTGCTTCTTCAGGATGTTGCCGATGTCGTAGCCGAAGGCGCCCTTGGGGATCTCCACCTCGACCGACCCCGAGCCGCTGCCCGCATAGTCCGGCGCCGAGCCGAACTTGTCCTTCCAGTACGTGTAGCCGAAGTAGCTCACCCCGCCGAGGCCACCGACCAGGACCAGCGAGACGACCAGGCAGGCGAAGCCGCTGCGGCTCTTCTTCTTGCCCTTGCCGCGGCGCTCGTTGCCGCCACGGCTGCCGCGGCGTGACTCACGCGGATCGTCGTCCTGCTCGTCGTCGTTGCCGTCACGGTCGTCGGCGCCCGTGAAGAAGGGGTGGGTCTCTTCCGGCTGGGCCTCCGGGTCCCAGTCCGGACTCTCCGTCGGGGCCTGCTGGGGAGCGGCCTCACGACGGCCCGGGGGCTGCGGCGGCGGGTAGGCCTCCGGCGTGCCGTAGTAGTCGTGCGTCTCGCCGTAGCCGCCCTGCCCGCCGCCGTACGGGTCGGCCGGCTGGGCGTCGTACGGCATCGCGGTGGTCTGCTGCCCGGTGTCCCAGCCGCCGTTGTCGTACTGCGGCTGCTGCGGCTGCTGCGCATACGGGTCCTGCGGGACTCCGTAGCCGGGCTGCTGCTGGTAGTGCTGCTGGGCGTACGGGTCGTGCGGCTGCTGCGGCTGCGGCTGCTGCGTGTACGGATCGTGCGGCTGCTGCGGCTGCGGCTGCTGCGCGTACGAATCGTGCGGGTAGGGCTGCTGCTGGCCGCCGTACTGGCTCTGGCCGGGGGCGGGCTGCTGTCCTCCCCATCCCTGGTCCCCGTACAAGGGGTCCTCGGGATGCCACGGTTCGGAGCCGGGGCCCCGGCCATACTCAGTCATCGATCCCCTAGAGCCGCGAGACGACGTTCCGTCTCTTGCTGTGCGGTGTTTGTTCGAAGCACCGCCGCATCGCGCGGAACGTTACCGTATCGCGATCAGACAACCACTTCGACGCCTTCGCCGGGGGCCTGGCCCGACGCCCGTTCGGACTCCAGAGCGTTCTGAAGGATCACCACAGCGGCAGCTTGATCGATGACGGATCGACCTTTCTTGGACTTCACGCCCGAAGCGCGCAGCCCCTGACTGGCCGTCACTGTGGTCATCCTCTCGTCCACCAGTCGCACCGGAATGGGCGCGACCGAGCGGGCGACCTCCTGGGCGAAGACCCGGATCTTGGCGGCGGCGGGTCCCTCACCGCCGCCGAGGGACCGCGGCAGGCCGATGATGATCTCGATCGGCTCGTACTCCTCGACGATCTGTCCGAGCCGCCGGTGGGCCGCCGGGACATCGCGTCCCGGAACGGTCTCCACCGGCGTGGCGAGGATCCCGTCGGGGTCGCACGAGGCGACCCCGATCCGGGCGTCCCCGACATCGATCGCGAGACGGCGACCGCGGCGCATCTGCGTCATTCCCGCCGTCACGCCGTCTCGGTGACGAGGTGTTCGACGGCGGCCACCGCGTCGCCGATGGCCTCGGGGTTCTGGCCGCCGCCCTGGGCGACGTCCGGCTTGCCGCCGCCACCGCCGCCGAGGGTCTTGGCCGCGGCCCGGACCAGGTCGCCGGCCTTGAGACCGCGCTCGCGGGCGGGCTCGTTGGTGGCGATGACGGTCAGCGGGCGTCCGTTGGCGGTGGTGAACAGGGCCACGACGGCCGGCCGGCCGCCCTGGATGCGGCCGCGGACGTCGAGGACGAGCTTGCGCAGATCATCGGCCGACGTGCCGTCGGGGACCTGGCCGGTGACCAGGGCGACGCCGCGTACGTCCTTGGCGGACTCGACCAGTCCGGCGGCGGCCTGGAGGACCTTCTCCGCGCGGAACTTCTCGATCTCCTTCTCGGCGTCCTTCAGCTTGCCGAGCATTCCGGCGATCTTCTCCGGGAGCTCCTCGGGACGCCCCTTGACCAGCTCCTGGAGCTGGGCGACGACCGTGTGCTCCTTGGCGAGGAAGTTGTACGCGTCGACGCCGACGAGGGCCTCGATGCGCCGCACGCCGGAACCGATGGACGACTCGCCGAGCAGCTTCACCAGACCCAGCTGGGCGGTGTTGTGGACGTGCGTGCCCCCGCAGAGCTCCTTGGAGAAGTCGCCGATGGTGACGACCCGGACCCGCTCGCCGTACTTCTCGCCGAACTCGGCGATGGCGCCCTGCTTCTTGGCCTCGTCGATCGACATGACCTCGGCCTGGACGTCGAGTTCACGCGAGAGCACGTCGTTGATCTTCTGCTCGACGTCGGTCATGACCGAGCCGGGGACGGCGTTCGGCGAGCCGAAGTCGAAGCGGAAGCGACCGGGCTGGTTCTCGGAACCGGCCTGGGCGGCCGTCGGGCCGAGCGCGTCGCGCAGAGCCTGGTGCGTGAGGTGCGTGGCGGAGTGGGCGCGGGCGATGGCGCGGCGGCGCTTGACATCGATCGAGGCGAGGACCGGAGCGCCGACGGTGACCTCGCCGACCTGGACGACGCCCTTGTGGACGTGGACGCCGGGGACCGGCTTCTGGACGTCGCGGACCTCGATGACGGCACCGGTGTCGAGCCGGATCCGGCCCTGGTCGGCGATCTGGCCGCCGCCCTCGGCGTAGAACGGGGTGCGGTCGAGGACGACCTCGACCTCGTCGCCCTCGGAGGCGGCCGGGGAGGACACTCCGTCGACGAGGAGGCCGACGATGGTGGACTCCCCCTCGGTGGCGGTGTAGCCGGTGAAGTCGGTGGCGCCCGAGTTGTCGGCTACCTCGCGGTAGGCGGACAGGTCGGCGTGACCGGTCTTCTTGGCGCGGGCGTCGGCCTTGGCGCGCTCCCGCTGCTCCTTCATCAGGCGGCGGAAGCCGTCCTCGTCCACCGAGAGGCCCTGTTCGGCGGCCATCTCCAGGGTGAGGTCGATCGGGAAGCCCCAGGTGTCGTGGAGCAGGAACGCCTTGTCTCCGGCGAGGACCTTGCCGCCGGCGGCCTTGGTCTCGGTGACGGCGGTGTCGAGGATGTTGGTGCCGCCCTTGAGCGCCTTGAGGAAGGCGGCCTCCTCGGCGAGGGCCACGGTCTCGATGCGCTTGCGGTCGGTGATCAGCTCCGGGTACTGCTGCCCCATCGTCTCGATCACGACATCGACCAGGTCCTTGACGACCGGTCCGGTGGCGCCCAGCAGCCGCATGTTGCGGATGGCCCGGCGCATGATCCGGCGCAGGACGTAGCCGCGGCCCTCGTTGCCCGGCGTGACGCCGTCGCCGATGAGCATCACGGAGGTACGGATGTGGTCGGCGACCACGCGGAGCGAGACGTCCGAACCGTGGTCGGCGCCGTACCGGACGCCGGTCAGCTCGGTGGCCTTGTCCATGACGACGCGCAGGGTGTCCGTCTCGTACATGTTCTGTACGCCCTGCAGGATCATGGCGAGGCGTTCCAGGCCCAGACCCGTGTCGATGTTCTTCGACGGCAGGTCGCCGAGGATCGGGAAGTCCTCCTTGCCATCACCGGCGCCGCGCTCGTACTGCATGAAGACCAGGTTCCAGATCTCCACGTACCGCTCGTCGTTGACGGCCGGGCCGCCCTCGACGCCGAACTCGGGGCCGCGGTCGTAGTTGATCTCGGAGCAGGGGCCGCAGGGGCCGGGGACACCCATGGACCAGAAGTTGTCCTTCTTGCCCAGGCGCTGGATACGCTCGGCCGGTACGCCGATCTTGTCGCGCCAGATCTGTTCGGCCTCGTCGTCGTCGAGGTAGACCGTGATCCACAGCCGCTCGGGGTCGAGGCCGAAGCCGCCGTCCGCCACGGAGCTCGTCAGAGCCTCCCAGGCGTAGGAGATGGCGCCTTCCTTGAAGTAGTCGCCGAAGGAGAAGTTGCCGCACATCTGGAAGAACGTGCCGTGCCGGGTGGTCTTGCCGACCTCTTCGATGTCCGGAGTACGGACACACTTCTGCACACTGGTGACGCGCGGGGCGGGCGGCTTGACCTCGCCGAGGAAGTACGGCTTGAAGGGGACCATGCCCGCGGGGACCAGCAGCAGAGTCGGGTCGTCCGCGATGAGCGACGCCGAAGGGACGACGGTGTGACCGCGCTCCTCGAAGAAGCTCAGCCAGCGGCGACGAATTTCAGCCGACTCCATCAGTGGTCCTCATTCCGGTTGTACGACTTGTAGGGGAGCTTGCGGTACTTGGCGGTCTCAAGGGACCGGTCGGGCCCGACGGGCTCGGACGCCTCGACGACGAAGTGCGGCCGGACCGGCAGTTCCCGGTCGACCGGTGCCGCCAGGCCCAGCGCCTCGCCCAGTTCGGCTTCGCGCCGGGCCATGGACTCACGGACGTCCAGCGCGAAGTCCTTGAGCTTGTGCCCCGTCTCGATCGCCTTGTCCGCGGCCTGCGCCGCAAGGCTCTCGGGGGTGAGCTGCTTGAGCTTCCGGTTGACCTTGGCGGTGGCCCAGACACCGGCGGCGGCACCGGCGGTGAACCAGAACGTACGGCGGAACATGGCTGCGTCAGTCCTTCGGTCCGCGGGGGTTTCTGCCGTTGCGCTTCCTGCCGCGCGCGGACGGCACGGTGCGGCCGACCAGCACCGAACGGCGGGCGGGTTCCGGTTCGGGCTCGGTCTTGCGGCCGATGGCCCGCCGCACCCCGTAGCCGAACGCGGCGACCTTGACGAGCGGGCCACCGAAGGTCGAGGCGACGGTGGTGGAGAGCGCGGAGGCGTTCGAGGTGACTTCCTGGACGTCCGTCGCGATCGCGTCGACCTTGTCGAGCTGGGTCTGCGCGGAGCGCACGGTGGCGGAGGCGTCGGCGAGCAGCGGGACCGCCTGCTCGGTCACGTCCGCCACGAGCTTGGTGGTCGCCCTGAGCGTCTGGGCCAGCCTCACCAGCACGACGGCGAGGAACGAAACCAGGATCGCCCAGAAGACGGCCACCAGGATCCCGGCCACCTCTCCACCGGACACAGTGCACCGCTCTCTAGCTTGTCGCTGTCTCTGTACTGTCTCTGTCTGTCTCTGCTCGGTCCGGCGACGGCCGTCGCAACAGCCGATCGTCGTCCCCCGAGCCTATCGCGCCGGTGGTCGCACCCCGTACCGCATTACCGGCGGGAACGACGGGCGTTCCCATAAGGAGATTGTACGGAGAGCTTCCGTGCCAGTACTCTGCGTATTTCATGCGACACCCCCAGCGCCCCTTTCCGTCCCCCCACGCTCCGAGCGCCCCCACCGCCCTCGGAAATCTCCCGGCGGAACTGAACAGATTCGTCGGACGGGAGAACGAACTCGTCCGTCTCGCCCAACTCCTGGACGAGTCAAGGCTCGTCACCATCGTCGGAGTGGGCGGCGTGGGCAAGACCCGCTGTGCCACCCGGATCGCCGCGCTTCTGAAGAAACGGTACTGCGACGGCGTCCGGATGGCCGAGCTCTCCGACGTCCACGACCCCGAGCTGCTGGAACACGCCCTGGTCGACGCCCTGGGACTCACCGATCACACCAGCAGACCGCCGCGCACGACCCTCATCGAGCATCTGGCCGGGCGCCGGCTCCTGCTGGTGGTCGACGGCTTCGAACACCTCGTCGACGCCTGCGCCGAACTGGTGCGGGAACTGCTGCGCCGGGCCCCGGGGCTGCGGATGCTCGCCGTCGGGCGGCTGCCGCTGGAACTGGACGGGGAGCTCACCTACCCGCTCGCGCCGATGACGGACGAGGACGCGATGCTGCTCTTCGCGGAGCGGGCCGCCGCCGTACGGCCGGATTTCCGGCTGACCGACGACAACCGCTCGGCCGCCCTGGAGCTGTGCCGCCGCCTGGACGGAATCCCGCTCGCCCTGGAACTGGCCGCCGGGCGGCTGCGCGCCCTGTCCACCGACCAGGTGCTGCAGCATCTGGACGACCGCTTCCGGCTGCTGACCGGTTCCAGCCGCAGCGCGCTGGCGCGCCACCAGACGCTCCGTACGGCCATCGGCTGGAGCCATGAACTCTGCGCTCCGGAGCAGCGGCTGCTCTGGGCGCGGCTCTCGGTGTTCGCCAGGCAGTTCGACCTGGAGGCCGTCGAATACATCTGCAGCGGCGCCGATCTGCCGGCGGATACGGTGCTCGATGTGCTCTCCGGTCTGCTCGCGCAGTCCGTCGTGGTGCGCGAGGACTCGGCACGGGGCACCCGCTACCGGATGCTGGACACGGTGCGGGAGTACGGCGCCGAGTGGCTGGCGGCCACCGATGACACGGACCGGCTGCGGCGCCGCCACCGGGACTGGTTCCTGGGGCTCGCGACCTGGTGCGAGCTCGACTGGTTCAGCCCCCGGCAGGGCGAGGTGGCCGCCCGGGTCGAGAGCGAGCTGCCGAATCTGCGGCGGGCGATGGAGTGTTCGCTGGAGATTCCGGGCGAGGCCCATCTCGCGCAGTATCTGGCGGGCACCCTGTGGTTCCTCTGGGTGGGCTGCGGGCGGCTCTCGGAAGGCCGGCACTGGCTGGACCATGTGCTGGAGGAGGAGGACACCCCGTACGACTCCTCGCGGCTGAAGGCGCTGTGGGTGCTCGGGTACGTGGCCGTGCTCCAGGGCGACCCGGTCGGCGCGGTCTCCGCGCTGCAGGAGTGCCGGGACGAGGCGGACCGGGCCGACGACTCCACGGCGCTCGCGTACGCGGTGCACCGGATGGGATGTCTGTCGCTCGTCACCGACGACATGGCCAGGGCTCAGGAGCTGCTGGACGACGCGCTGCGCCGCTACCGGGAGCTCGGCGAGCTGAACAGCAATGTCCTGATGGCCCAGGTCGAGCTCGCGATGGCGGTCGGATTCCACGGGGATCTGGACGGGGCGGCCGCGATCTGCGAAGAGGTCAGGGAGATCTGCGAGGACCACGGGGAGCGGTGGGCCCTGTCGTACGCGCTGTACGTGCTGGCCTTCGCGGCATCGCAGCGCGGCCGGCCGGACCGGGCCCGGGAACTGCTCGGTCAGTCGCTGGCGATCAGCCACACCTTCCACGATCTGCTCGGCTCGGTGCTCGCCCTGGAGCTGCTGGCTCTGATCACGGCCATCGAGGGTGATGCGGCGGAGGCGGCGGTGCTCCAGGGGGCCGCCGACCGGATCTGGCCGTCGGTGGGACTGCCGCTGTTCGGATCGGCGCACTACGGGCAGCCCCGGGTCCGCTGCGAGGAGCTGGCCCGCCGGCAGCTGGGCGACGTCCGCTACGAATCGGGGCTGCGCGCGGGCGGAGAGCTGGATCCGGACGCGGCGGTGGCCAGGGCTCTGGCGAGCGGGCCCGCGGACCGCCCGGAGACTCCGGCGCGGCTGCCCGGAACGCTGCCGGGCCCCGGGAAAACGCGGAGGCCCGCCGCCTCCCGTACATCCGGGAGGGGCGGGCCCGAGCGCTGGTGAGAGCGGCTACGCCTGGATCAGCGGGCGTAGTACTCGACGACGAGCTGTTCGTCGCAGATCACGGGGATTTCCTTGCGGTTCGGGTCCCGGTCAAGGCGGAAGGCCAGGGCCTTCAGGTTCACCTGCAGGTAGCGCGGGGTCTCGCCGTCGGGGGCGTAACCACCCTCGCGGGCCACCTGGAAGGGGTGCTTGTCGCGGCTGCGCTCGCGGACCATCACGATGTTGTCGGGACGGACACGGAAGGACGGCTTGTCGACCTTGCGGCCGTCGACCTCGATGTGACCGTGCACGACCATCTGGCGGGCCTGGTAGATGGTGCGGGCGATGCCCGAACGCAGGACCAGCGCGTCGAGACGGCGCTCGAGCTCGACGACGAGCGCCTCGCCCGTCTTGCCCTCGGCCTTCTTGGCGCGGTCGTAGGCACGCGCCATCTGGCGCTCGCTGATGTCGTACTGGGCACGCAGACGCTGCTTCTCCAGCAGACGGACCTTGTAGTCCGAGTTCTGCTTGCGGCCACGGCCGTGCTCGCCCGGCGGGTAGGGGCGGGCCTCGAAGTACTTGACGGCCTTCGGCGTCAGCGCAATGCCGAGCGCGCGGCTCTTCTTGACCTTGGGACGCGACTGGTTAGGCACGTTCTCCAGACCTCCGTTGTAGGTTAGGTTAGGCTCACCTTACTTGAGGAGATCGCATGTCTCGCCCGGGGAACACCAGTCACATCACGGACAGCACTGACAGCGTCGACACCCCTCGGGGTGCCGATACGACGGAGGACCGATCAGATCGTGGTCAGCCGCGTCCCGGCGGGCTTGAAAACACTCGGATGCCGTCAGCAGCCGAGCGCACACGAACTCTCGTACAGAGTACCTGTTCGGCGGTGCTGCTCATCCCAGGGCTCGACGTGGCCGACTCGGACCAGGTGATGCCGCTGACCAGAAGCGTGGGGCCCGACGGGGATCTGTTCCTCGAACTCCCCGCTGATTCCCCGGCCGTACGGGCCGCGACGCACGCCGAGGACGACGAACTGACGGCTGTGCTGGAGATCACGGACGTCGCCCCGGTCTCCGTCCCGCACCGCATCCGCGGCCGGGCGTGGGTCTCGGGCTGGCTCACCACCGTACCCGGCATGTCGGGGCCGGCCGGATGACGCTCCGGCTGGAGACGGGCGAGGCGTACGTCGACGATCTGTGGGGTGCGCAGGAGGTGGAACCGGAGGAATTCCGGGACGCGGCACCCGATCCGCTGATCGGACACGAGGCGGAGCTGCTGCAGCATCTGCACGCGGCGCACGGCGAGCAGCTGGCGACGCTGTGCGGGCTGCTGGGCGAACGGGCTGCCGGTCGCTGCTCGGCACACCTGCCCTCCGTCGTGCCGCTCGCGCTCGACCGGTACGGGCTGCGGCTGCGGCTGCGCGAGGACCACGGGCAGTGCTACGACGCGCGCTTCGAGTTCCCCGCTCCGGTGCGGGACGTCGTCGAACTGAGCCAGGCCATGCACACGCTCTTCGAGGCGGCGGCGTGCTGAACGGGGCGCGGCTCCGCTCGGCCCTCAGCCCGCGGACGGGCGGGTGTCGTCGCCGGCTGTGCGGCCGAGCCGCTCGCGGACCCGCTCCACCACGTCGGCGTAGCGCGCCTCCGCGCCGTAGCGCGTGGGCCGGTAGTAGTGCTTGTCGCGGACCGCGTCCGGCGCGTACTGCTGGGCGGCGATCCCGCCGGGGACGTCGTGCGGATACACGTAGCCCTGGGCGTGGCCCAGCTTGGCGGCGCCCTTGTAATGGCCGTCGCGCAGATGGGCCGGGACGGGGCCCGCGAGGCCGTTGCGCACGTCCTCCTGGGCGGCGGAGATCGCCAGCGTCGCAGCGTTGGACTTGGGGGCGAGGGCCAGGGCGATCGTGGCGTGGCTCAGGATGAGCGCCGCCTCCGGGAAACCGATCATGGCCACCGCCTGGGCGGCCGCCACGGCGGTGGGCAGTGCCGTGGGGTCGGCGAGGCCGATGTCCTCGCTGGCCGAGATCATCAGCCGCCGGCCGATGAACCGGGGGTCCTCCCCCGCCTCGATCATCCGGGCCAGGTAGTGCAGTGCGGCATCCACGTCGGAGCCGCGGATCGACTTGATGAGCGCGCTCGTCACGTCGTAGTGCTGGTCGCCGTCCCGGTCGTACTTGACCGCCGCGCGGTCGACCGTCTCCTCCAGGGTCAGGAGGCTGATCTCCCTCTCCTGCTTGGACAGCGCGGCACCGGCCGCGGCCTCCAGCGCCGTCAGGGCCCGGCGGGCGTCGCCGCCCGCGATCCGCAGCAGATGCGCCTCGGCCTCCTCCGGCAGCGTCACCGCGCCGCCGAGCCCGCGCTCGTCGGCCAGCGCGCGCCCGAGCAGCCCGCGCAGATCGTCGTCGGTGAGCGATTCCAGGGTGAGCAGCAGCGAGCGGGACAGCAAGGGCGAGATGATCGAGAAATACGGATTCTCGGTGGTCGCCGCGATCAGCGTCACCCAGCGGTTCTCCACGGCCGGGAGCAGGGAGTCCTGCTGCGCCTTGGAGAAGCGGTGGATCTCGTCGAGGAAGAGGACGGTCTCCTTGCCGTAGCCGCCGGTGGCGCGGCGGGCCCCCTCGATGACGGCGCGCACCTCCTTGACGCCCGCGGTGATCGCGGAGAGCTCGACGAAGCGCTTGTTGGTGGCCTTGCTGACCACGTACGCCAGAGTCGTCTTCCCGATGCCGGGCGGACCCCAGAGGATCACCGAGGACGGGCCCGCCGGCCCGCCGTTCCCCTCGCCCACGAGGCGGCGCAGCGGTGAGCCCGGCTTGAGCAGATGCTGCTGGCCGACGACCTCGTCGAGGGTGCGGGGGCGCATCCGGACAGCCAGTGGGCTGCTGGACGGGTCCTTCTCCTGGCGGTCTTCGGCTGCTGCGGTAAAGAGGTCGGGCTCCACGTTTTGAAGCCTATGTCACGGCACTGACATCCCCGCCGGGCCGGTCGCCCGGGAGGGACGAGCGGGCCGGTCAGCTGGTCCAGAAGTCCCACCAGCGGGTCAGGATCAGCATGCCGATGATGCCGACCCACAGGACCGGCGGCACCCAGTGGAACTCCGTCAGACCGTTGCGCAGCCAGTTCGGCGCGGGAATGATCCGGTGCTTGATGTTGTGCGTGGTGATGTAGCAGAACATGAAGATCGTGGCGACCCAGGCCAGGCAGCACCAGAGGCAGAGCGAGTTGATGTTGTAGAGCGACTGGTACTGGAGCCAGGTGCAGAAGCCGACGCCGAACAGCGCGCCGGCGTTCATCCCGAGCCAGTACCAGCTGCGGAAGCGGGCGCCCGCGAGCAGCGCCAGCCCGATGCCGATGATCACGGGGTAGGTCGCCATGCCGAGCATCGGGTTCGGGAAGCCGAAGGCGGCCGCCTGCTCGCTCTTCATGATGTTGCCGCACGCGACAACCGGGTTGAGGCTGCACCCCGGGGTGAAGCCGGGGTCCTCCAGCAGCTTGAACTTGTCGATCGTGATGACCCAGGCGGCGAGGAGTCCGGCAGCGCCGGTGATCACCAGCAGCAGTGCGAGCGCCCGACTGCCGCCGATGGTCCTCTTCCCGCCGTCCTCGTCCTGTTCGGAGGAGGGATGGTCAACCGCTGCAGTCGTCATATCGCCGTTCCATCAGTGAGTGGCCTGCTGGGCACGGTCATTGTGCCGCACCACGGCGCCGGTCCTCTGTTCGATGGACATAAAGGTGCACTCAAAGGTCTGCGCACGACCGGCACGGAACCCAAGGGTCCAGGGGAAGCTCGGCACCATGACCGAACTCGCGGTGGAGGTACGCGGCCTCAGGAAACGCTACGGCGAACTCACCGCCGTCGACGGCCTGGACCTGGGGATCCGGCAGGGCGAGGTGTTCGGGATCCTCGGGCCGAACGGGGCGGGCAAGAGCACGACCGTGGTGATCCTGCAGGGTCATCGCAGCCGCGACGAGGGGACCGTGTCGGTGCTCGGCGTCGACCCCGCCCGCGCCGGCCGCCGTTGGCGTTCCCGGGTCGGCATCGTCTGGCAGGATGAATCACGCACCCGCCGAGTTGACGGTGCGCGAGACGGTGGCGCACTTCGCCCGCTACTACCCGAGGCCGCGCGACTGCGAGGACGTCATCGCTCTCGTGGGTCTGGAGCAGAAGGCCGGCGCCCGCATCAAGGAACTCTCCGGCGGCCAGCGACGCCGTCTCGATGTGGCGCTCGGCGTGATCGGCTCCCCCGAACTCCTCTTGCTGGACGAGCCCACCACCGGTTTCGACCCGGGGGCCCGCCGCCGCTTCTGGGAGTTGATCCGGCTCCTGGCCCGGGAGGGCACGACGATCGTGCTCACGACGCACTATCTGGAGGAGGCCGAGGCGCTGGCCGGCCGGCTCGCCGTCATCTCCGCGGGAAAAGTGGTCGCCGAGGGCGAACCCGCCGCCCTGCGCGAGCGATTCGGCACCCACGCCACCGTCGAGTGGACGGAGCCGGACGGCGCCCCGCGCTCGGAACGCACGACCGCCCCGACCCGTACCGTCGCCGGCCTGATCGGCCGTTTCGACGGCGGGATACCCGGGCTGCGGGTCACCCGCCCGACGCTGGAGGACGTCTATCTCCGGCTCACCGGACAGGAGCGGGCCCGACGACCGCGCACGGGTCCCGGCGGCCGGCGGACGTGGACGGACCGGCGTCGCTGCCGGGGGCGTGGAGTATCGGCCTGCGGCGCGGCGCCCTGGAACTCAGGCAGTTCTTCCGCCGGCGCGAACAGGTCGTCTTCACCTTCGCGTTCCCCGTGGTGTTCCTGGCGCTGTTCGCGTCGATCTTCAGCGACGACGTGAAGGGCGCTGGCATCACGGCGTCCCAGCTGTACG
The DNA here is from genome assembly GCF_026340595.1 of Streptomyces sp. NBC_01363. Lineage (GTDB taxonomy): Bacteria > Actinomycetota > Actinomycetes > Streptomycetales > Streptomycetaceae > Streptomyces. The sequence goes on along the minus strand of NZ_JAPEPF010000001.1, from coordinate 4,354,218 downwards.
TCGCCGCGATGCTCGCCGCGGGCATCATGTCGACCAGCTTCCAGTCGCTCGGGATCTCCATCGCGATCGAACGGGACGAGAAGGTGCTGCGCCGGCTGCGCGGCACTCCGATGCCGCCCGCCGCGTACTTTCTCGGCAAGGTGTGGCTGGTGCTGGTCACCGGGCTGCTGGAGGCCGCGGCCCTGCTGCTGGTCGGCACCACACTGTTCGACGTCGACCTGCCGACGAGCGCGGGCAAGGGGCTGACCTTCGGCTGGATCTTCGTCCTGGGGCTCACCGGCTGCGCGCTGCGCGGCATCGCGATCAGCAGTGTGCCGAGGTCCGGGCGGAGTGCGACCTCGGTGGTCGTCCTGCCCTTCCTCGTCCTGCAGTTCATCTCCGGTGTCTACATATCGGTCGACACGCTGCCCGGCTGGATGCTGAACCTCGGGGCGCTGTTCCCGCTGAAGTGGATGTGCCAGGGCTTCCGCGGCGTGTTCCTGCCCGAGTCGGCGGCCGTCCTCGAACAGGCCGGGAGCTGGGAGTACGGGAAGGTCGCGCTGGTCCTCGGCGCCTGGTGCGTCGGCGGTCTCGTGCTGTGCCTGCTGACCTTCCGGTGGAAGGACCGGCGCGAGGGCTGACCGGGATGCGCGCGCCCCGGGGCGGCCGGCGGGACGGGGCCCGCGGAGCTCCTGGGCGGCCGACGGACGGGATTCCGCCCGCCGGCCGCCCAGGACAGAACACCTAGGCCAGGCGCTCGCGGATCGCCCCGGCCACATCGGCCAGGGGAACGGGCGTCTGCTCGCCGGACTCCATGTCCTTGAGCTGGACGACGCCCTCGGCCAGGTCCCGCTCGCCCGCGACGACGGTGAAGCGGGCTCCCGACCGGTTCGCGCTCTTCATCGCGCCCTTGAGGCCCCGGTTCCCGTACGCGAAGTCCGCCGCCACACCCTCGCGGCGCAGCTGCGTGACGATGCCGAAGAGCACCCGGCGGGCCTCCTCGCCGAGCGGTACCGCGAAGACGCTGGTGGCCGCGGGCAGTTCGAGCTCGATGCCCTCCGCCTCCAGCGCGAGCACCGTACGGTCCACGCCGAGCGCCCAGCCGACCGACGGGAGCGCCGGTCCGCCGATCATCTCGGACAGACCGTCGTAGCGGCCGCCGCCGCCCACCGCGGACTGCGAGCCGAGCCCGTCGTGGACGAACTCGAAGGTGGTGCGGGTGTAGTAGTCGAGGCCTCGGACGAGCTTCTCGTCGTCCTCGTACACCACACCTGCCGCGGAGAGCAGGTCGCGCACCTCCTCGTGGTACGCCTTGCAGGCGTCGCAGATATAGTCGCGCAGCACCGGGGCGCCGGTCAGCTGCTTCTGCACCTCGGGCCGCTTGTCGTCGAGGACCCGGAGCGGGTTGATCTCGATGCGGCGGCGGGTCTCCTCGTCCAGGTCGAGTTCGCGCAGGAAGCCCTGGAGCGCGTCCCGGTAGACGGGGCGGCACTCCTTGTCGCCCAGCGAGTTGAGCAGGATGCGGAAGTTCCGCAGGCCCAGCGCGCGGTACGCCTGGTCGGCCAGGATGATCAGCTCGGCGTCCAGCGCCGGGTCCTCGGCCCCGATCGCCTCGGCACCGACCTGCGAGAAGTGGCGGTAGCGGCCCTTCTGCGGGCGCTCGTAGCGGTAGTACGAGCCGGAGTACCAGAGCTTCACGGGCAGGTTGCCGAGCTTGTGGAGGTTGGCCTCCAGTGCGGCGCGGAGCACGGAAGCGGTGCCCTCGGGACGCAGTGCCAGCTGGGAGCCGCCCTTGGTGGTGAGGGTGTACATCTCCTTGGTCACGATGTCGGTGGACTCACCGACTCCGCGCGAGAAGAGGGCGACGTCCTCGAAGCCGGGTGTCTCGATGTAGCCGTAGCCGGAGTTCTTCAGGGGCGCGGAGATGGCCTCGCGCACCGCGAGGTACTTGGCGGAGTCGGGCGGGGTCAGGTCGTACGTGCCCTTGGGGGCCTTGAAAGTGCTCACGGGATGTCTCTCGTCACATTCCTCGTCGGGGCGCGTCCATACCGTGCAGATATGGATTCGAGGCGCGCTCGCGGCCGATGGTCGTCTGGGGGCCGTGGCCGGACAGCACCACGGTCGAGTCGTCGAGCGGCAGGCACACACGGGCCAGCGACTCGAGCAGCTCGGCGTGGTCGCCACCGGGCAGGTCGGTGCGTCCGACGGAGCCGGCGAAGAGCAGGTCGCCCGAGAAGAGGATCTGCGGAACATCCGCGGCCTCGGGCATCCTGAACGTCACCGACCCCTTGGTATGGCCGGGCGCATGCGCGACACCGAACTCCAGACCGGCCAGCTCCAGCCGGGCGCCGTCGCTCAGCTCCTTGACGTCGTCCGGCTCCCCGATCGTCAGCTCGCCCATGAGCGGCATCCCGATGGAGCGGCCGAGGGCCTTCTCCGGGTCGCTCATCATGTACCGGTCCTCCGGGTGGATCCAGGCGGGGACGTCGTGCGCGCCGCACACCGGGACGACCGAGGCGACATGGTCGATGTGGCCGTGGGTCAGTACGACGGCGACGGGCTTCAGCCGATGCTTCTTCAGTGCTTCCTCGACTCCGGCCGCGGCCTGGTGGCCCGGGTCGATGATCACGCACTCCTCGCCTGCGGCCGGGGCGACCAGATAACAGTTGGTCCCCCAGGCCCCTGCGGGGAACCCGGCAATGAGCACGATCGTCCTTAATGGTCGTCCGACGGCGGATTGCGACTGAGAAGGTCGCGGCAGTTCAGAGCCTACCGGCGCTCCTCATTCCACAGCTAACCCATATACGGTACGGGGCAGCCAAGGCCCCATCACACGACCTATCAAGGAGATCACCCGGTGGTCAGCAGCGATCAGCGGCGGCGGCAGCTCGCCAGGGAGAAGTTCGAGCGGCAGCAGCAGCGCCGGGAGGAGGCCCGCCGCAGGACGAGGCGGCTGACGGTCGTCATCGCGTCCGCGGTGGCCGTGGTGGCGGTCGCAGGTGTGGGCTCGTACCTCGCCCTCGACGGCGACGACAAGAAGGACACGGCGGACGCCGCCGCCAGTTCCACCCCGTCGGACCCCGCGTCGCCGTCGCCGAGCGAGAGCAAGGCGCCCGAGCCCGCGATGAAGATCGACAAGAAATCCGGGTACAAGATGTCGCTCAGTACGAGCCAGGGCGACATCGCGTTCACGATGGACGCGGCGAAGACCCCGCACACCACGAACTCCTTCAAGTCGCTGGCCGACAAGGGCTTCTTCGACGGCACCAAGTGTCACCGGCTGACCACCCAGGGCATCTTCGTCCTGCAGTGCGGCGATCCAAAGGGCAACGGCACGGGCGGTCCCGGCTACACGATCCCGGACGAGAACCTGACCGCGCTGGGCAAGGCGGGCAAGGACGGCAGGGTGACCTATCCGGCGGGCACCGTGGCGATGGCGAACACCGGCCAGGCGCACACCGGTGGCAGCCAGTTCTTCCTGGTGTACAAGGACAGCAAACTGCCGCCCACCTACACCCCGTTCGGCACCATGGACGACGCCTCGCTGAAGGCCGTCAAGGACATCGGCGCGGCGGGCGCGGCCGGCGGTGCGCCCGACGGTGCGCCGAAGAAGGCCGTGAAGATCTCGAAGGCCGCTGTCGACAAGTCGTAACGGCTCGGGGCGGCCGGACCGGGCCGGGCGGTGACGACCGGGGTCTCTCGTTCGGATCAGGCACACGGGCACACGAGCCCCGCATGATCCGAACGAGAGGCCCTGGCGCGGGCCGGATTTTTTTCGGCCGCGCTGAGTACGGACAGCCGGGCGGCCGGTCGCCTAGATTGGCGTTGTGCAGGGCGGGCGCTGCCCGCCCCAGGAAACTGTGGACGATGCCAGGGGGGCGAACCCCCTCGCGGGCATCAGGTGGAGGAGGCGCTGTGAGCAGCGACCCGTGGGGCCGTGTCGATGAGACCGGCACCGTGTACGTGCGGACAGCCGACGGCGAGCAGGTCGTCGGATCGTGGCAGGCGGGTTCCCCCGAGGAGGCTCTGGCCTACTTCGAGCGCAAGTACGAGGGCATTGTGGTCGAGATCGGCCTCCTCGAACGGCGGGTGAAGACCACCGATCTGTCGGCGAAGGACGCGACGACCGCCATCGAGCATCTGCGTCTGCAGGTGGACGAGCATCACGCCGTCGGTGACCTCGACGCGCTGCGCAAGCGGCTCGACGCGCTCGTCGCGACGGTCGACTCGCGGCGCGAGGAGCGCAAGGCCCAGAAGGCGAAGCAGACCGACGAGGCGAAGCACGCCAAGGAGGCCCTGGTCGCCGAGGCCGAGGAGCTGGCGCAGAGCGAGCAGTGGCGCTCCGCGGGCGAGCGGCTCCGTGCGCTCGTCGACACGTGGAAGGGCCTGCCGCGGCTCGACCGCAAGTCCGACGACGAGCTGTGGCACCGCTTCTCGCACGCCCGCTCGGCGTTCTCCAAGCGCCGCAAGGCCCACTTCGCATCGCTGGACGCCCAGCGCGAGGAGGCCCGCAAGGCCAAGGAGAAGCTGGTCGTCGAGGCGGAATCGCTCTCCGGTTCCACCGACTGGGGGGCCACGGCCGCCCGCTACCGCGACCTGATGACGGAGTGGAAGGCGGCGGGCCGCGCCCAGCGCGAGGCCGAGGACGATCTGTGGAACCGCTTCCGCGGTGCTCAGGACGTCTTCTTCGCCGCCCGCAGCGGGGTCTTCGCCGAGCGGGACGCGGAGCAGGGCGAGAACCTCAAGCTCAAGGAGGAGCTCGCGGTCGAGGCCGAGAAGCTGGTGCCGGTGAAGGACCTGAAGGCGGCCAGGGCCGCGTTCCGGGCCATCAACGAGCGCTGGGAGGCCATCGGCCACGTTCCGCGTGACGCCCGCCCGAAGGTCGAGGGGCGGATGCACGCGGTGGAGCGGGCGCTCCAGGAGGCCGAGGAGTCGGAGTGGCGGCGGACGAACCCTGAGGCGCGTGCGCGCGCCGCGGGTCTGACCGGCCAGCTCCAGGCGGCCGTGGACAAGCTGCGTACGCAGATCGACACGGCCCGCGCCTCGGGCAACAACGCCCGTGCCGACAAGCTGGCCAAGGAGCTCGAGGGCCGGCAGGCACTGCTGGACCAGGCGCTCAAGGGCCTGGAGGAGTTCGGCGGCTGACAGTTCGCACCACGAGGAAGGGGCTCCCGTACGCGACGTACGGGAGCCCCTTCCTCGTGTGCGGTCGTGGTACGCCGTTACGGCCTGCGGGCCGAGGTCACCCGGTAGACGTCGTAGACGCCCTCCACGCCCCGGACCGCCTTCAGTACGTGGCCGAGGTGCTTCGGGTCGCCCATCTCGAAGGTGAAGCGTGAGGTGGCCACCCGGTCCCGGGAGGTCTGGACGGCCGCCGACAGGATGTTGACGTGCTGGTCGGACAGGACGCGGGTGACGTCCGAGAGCAGCCGGGACCGGTCGAGGGCCTCGACCTGGATGGCGACCAGGAAGACCGAGGACTGGGTCGGCGCCCACTCAACCTCCAGGATCCGTTCCGGCTGCTGCGACAGCGAGTCGACGTTGACGCAGTCGGCGCGGTGCACGGAGACGCCGCTGCCCCGGGTGACGAAGCCGATGATCGGGTCGCCGGGGACGGGCGTGCAACAGCGGGCCAGTTTGACCCAGACGTCCTCCACGCCCTTGACGACCACGCCCGGATCGGCGTTGGAGCGGCGTTTGTTGCGGCTGCGCGAGGGCGGTGAGCTCTCCGCGATGTCCTCGTTGGCCTCGTCCTCGCCGCCGAGCGCCTGGACCAGCTTCTGCACGACTCCGGCGGCCGCGACATGTCCCTCGCCGATCGCCGCGTACAGGGACGAGATGTCGGGGTAGCGCATCTCGTGGGCGAGGGTGACCAGGGAGTCGCCGGTCAGGATGCGCTGGATCGGCAGGTTCTGCTTGCGCATGGCCCGCGCGATGGCGTCCTTGCCCTGTTCGATCGCCTCGTCGCGGCGCTCCTTGGAGAACCAGGCGCGGATCTTGTTGCGAGCGCGGGGGGACTTGACGAAGCCCAGCCAGTCCCGGGAGGGTCCGGCGCCGGCCGCCTTGGAGGTGAAGACCTCCACCAGATCGCCGTTGTCGAGCGTCGATTCGAGCGGTACGAGCCGCCCGTTGACCCGTGCTCCTATGGTCCGGTGGCCGACCTCCGTATGGACCGCGTACGCGAAGTCGACCGGGGTCGCACCCGCGGGCAGCGCTATGACGTCGCCCTTGGGCGTGAAGACGAAGACCTCGTTGCGGGAGAGGTCGAAGCGCAGCGACTCCAGGAACTCGCTGGGGTCCTCGGTCTCCTTCTGCCAGTCCAGGAGCTGGCGCAGCCACGCCATGTCGTTGACGGTGTCCTGGCCGCGGCCGGTGTTCTTGGGGACGTCGGTACGCACCTTGGAGGCGCCCGCGACGGCCTCCTGCTTGTACTTCCAGTGCGCGGCGATGCCGTACTCGGCGCGGCGGTGCATGTCGAAGGTGCGGATCTGGAGTTCGACGGGCTTGCCGCTGGGACCGATCACCGTGGTGTGCAGCGACTGGTACATGTTGAACTTGGGCATCGCGATGTAGTCCTTGAACCGGCCGGGGACCGGATTCCATCGCGCGTGGACGGTGCCGAGCGCCGCGTAGCAGTCGCGGACCGTGTCGACGAGTACCCGGATTCCCACCAGGTCGTAGATCTCGGCGAAGTCCCTGCCCCGCACGATCATCTTCTGGTAGACGCTGTAGTAGTGCTTCGGCCGTCCGGTGACGGTGGCCTTGATCCGGGCGGCGCGCAGGTCGGCCTGGACCTCGTCGGTCACTATGGCGAGGTATTCGTCGCGCTTGGGGGCCCGCTCGGCGACGAGACGGACGATCTCGTCGTACATCTTGGGGTAGAGGATCGCGAAGGCGAGGTCCTCCAGCTCCCACTTGATGGTGTTCATGCCCAGGCGGTGCGCCAGCGGGGCGTAGATCTCAAGCGTCTCGCGGGCCTTCTTCTCCTGCTTCTCCCGCTTGAGGTAGCGCATGGTACGCATGTTGTGCAGCCGGTCGGCGAGCTTGATGACCAGGACCCGGGGGTCCTTGGCCATGGCGACGACCATCTTGCGCACGGTCTCGGCCTGGGCGGCCTCGCCGAACTTGACCTTGTCCAGCTTGGTGACGCCGTCGACGAGCAGGGCGACCTGGTCGCCGAAGTCGCGGCGCAGGGTGTCCAGGCCGTACTCGGTGTCCTCGACCGTGTCGTGCAGCAGTCCGGCCATCAGCGTGGCCGGGTCCATGCCCAGCTCGGCGAGGATCGTCGTGACGGCGAGCGGATGCGTGATGTACGGGTCGCCGCTCTTGCGCTTCTGGCCACGGTGCCAGCGCTCGGCGACCTGGTAGGCGCGCTCGATCTGGCGCAGCGTGGCCGTCTCGATCTTGGCGTCGTTGCCGCGGACGATGCGCAGCAGCGGTTCGAGCACCGGGTTGTACGGGCTGGAGCGCTGCACGCCGAGCCGGGCCAGCCTGGCCCTCACCCGGTTGGACGAGCCGCCGGAGCGGGTCGTGGGGGCGGCCGACGGCACCGGCCTGGCCGCGGGCTTCGCGGGAGGCTTCGGGGCGGACGCGGCCGGGGAGGCGGGTGCGGCCGGCTGTGCGGGGGAAGCGGGCGCGGCCCCGGGCGCCGGAGCACTCGCCCGGTCCGGGCCCTTGCCGGGCTCGGGGGCCGGGGGCTTCGGCTTGTCCGCGGGTTGCGTCTTCCCGGGCGTGGCTGAGGCCGCCGCGGGCTTGTCGGGCTGCGGGGCGGCGACTGGCTGGGCCTCGTCTGGCAAGAGCGCTCCTCGTGCGGATCCGGGTACCCGGAGAGGCCATCGTATCGACCCTGCGGCCGGTCCTCCCCCGGGGACCGTGAGACTCCTGACAACGCGGAACGGGCACCCGGTTGTTCCCGGGTGCCCGTCCTGCTCGCATATGCCGTTGCCACGTACGGTCGGTGCTGCTCAGACCGTGATCAGAACCTCCAGCGGAGCGCCTCGCAGCCCCTGCTCCAGTCGGGCCCGTCCGGGCAGGAAGCCGAGCTCCATGAGGACCGCGACGCCCACGATCTCGGCGCCGGCCCGCCGGATCAGCTCCAGCGAGGCCTCGGCGGTGCCGCCGGTCGCGAGGACGTCGTCGATGACCATGATCCGGTCGTCGGCGGACAGGTCCTCCGCGTGGACCTCGATCTCGGCGGTGCCGTACTCCAGCTCGTACGCCTGGCTGAGCGTGGCTCCGGGCAGCTTGCCCGCCTTGCGGACGGGGACGAAGCCGAGCCCGGCCCGGACCGCGACCGGGGCGGCCAGGATGAAGCCCCGGGCCTCCAGGCCGACGACCTTCGTGGCGCCGTGCCGTACGCACAGCTCCGCGAGGGTGTCGGTGAGGGCCGCGAACGCCGTCGGGTCCGCGAGCAGCGGGGTGATGTCCTTGAACAGCACACCCGGCTTCGGGTAGTCCGGCACGTCGCGGATCCGGCTGAGCAGGAGCTCGCGGGTGCTCTCGGTGGTGCTGGTCATCGACGCTTCCCCGAGGTCCGGCCGTGGCCCCTGGGGGGCTGCTGGCGCTGGCCGACGACCGCGGCGGCGGGTGCGGCGTCCTGCGGGGAGTCGTCGTCCGACGGCTCGTCCTCGGCGGACTCGCCCTTGGCGGCGGCTGCCGCGCGCTTGGCGAGGATCCGCTTCTTCAGGGCCTTCATCTGCGGGTCGCGTTCCTTGAGGTCGGCGACGAGCGGCGTGGCGATGAAGATCGAGGAGTACGCACCGGCGGCGAGGCCGACGAAGAGCGCGAGGGAGATGTCGTTCAGCATGCCGGCGCCGAGGACACCGCCACCGATGAACAGCAGACCGGCGACCGGCAGCAGTGCCACGACGGTGGTGTTGATGGAACGGACCAGCGTGCCGTTGATGGAGCGGTTGGCGATCTCGCTGTACGTCCACCGGGTCTGCTTGGTGATCCCCTTCGTGCCCTCCTTGAGGCTGTCGAAGACGACGACCGTGTCGTAGAGGGAGTAACCGAGGATGGTCAGCAGACCGATCACGGTGCCCGGGGTGACCTCGAAGCCGACCAGGGCGTAGACGCCGACCGTGATGGTGATGTCGTGGATCAGTGCGACCAGGGCCGCGATGGCCATGCGCCACTCGAAGGCGATGGCCAGGTAGATCACGACGAGCACCATGAAGATGCCGAGGCCGGTCCAGGCCTTGTTGGCGATCTGCTCACCCCAGCTGGGGCCGACCAGGTCGGCGGCGATCTTCTCGGCCGGGACGTCGAGGTCCTTGGAGAGCCGGCTCTTGATCTCGTCGGACTTCGCGGTGTCGACCTCGGTGATCTGGATGCGCAGACCGCCGTTGCCGAGCTTCTGGACGATCGCCTGGTGGCCGGACGCCTCCGTGGCCAGGTCCTCCGCCTTGGCGACGGTGACGCTCGTCTTCGGGGTGGTGAAGACCGCGCCGCCCTTGAACTCGATGCCCATGTTCAGGCCGCTGACCGCCAGGCCGACGATGGCCGTGATGGTGATCAGGATCGAGATCCCGTACCAGATCTTGCGCTTGCCGATGAAGTCGTAGCCGACCTCGCCGCGGTAGAGACGGGCGCCGAGAGTGCCGAGTCGCGACATCTCACGCCTCCTTCGGGTCAGTGGGAGCGTTGACACGGCGCGAGCGGCGCAGCGGCGGCTTGGCACCGAGCCGCTTCGGGTCCAGACCGGACCACGGATGACCGCTGGCGAAGAACTTCGTACGGGCCATCAGCGTCATGACGGGCTTGGTGAAGAGGAACACCACGACCACGTCGAGCAGAGTGGTGAGACCCAGCGTGAACGCGAAGCCCTGGACCTTGCCGACGGTGACGACGAAGAGCACCGCGGCGGCGAGGAACGACACGAAGTCGGAGACCAGGATGGTGCGCCGGGCGCGCGGCCAGGCCCGCTCGACGGCCGGACGGAGCGTGCGGCCCTCGCGGATCTCGTCGCGGACCCTCTCGAAGTACACGATGAAGGAGTCCGCGGTGATACCGATGGCAACGATGGCGCCGCAGACCGCCGGGAGGTTCAGCGCGAAGCCGATGGCCGGGCCGAGCAGCGACATGAGCGTGTAGGTCAGGATGCCGGAGACCAGGAGGCTCAGGAGCGCGATGAGCGCGAGGCCTCGGTAGTAGGCCACCAGGTAGATGACCACCAGGGCCAGACCGATGGCACCGGCGATCAGACCTGCCTGGAGCTGCTCGCCGCCGAGCGCGGCGGTGACCGTGGTGACGCTCTGCTCCTTGAACGAGAGCGGGAGCGCACCGTAGGAGAGCACGTTGGCCAGGTCATCGGCGGACTGCTGGGTGAAGCTGCCGGAGATCTCGGCGCTGCCGCTGAGCGTCGTGTTCACCTGGGGCGCGGAGACGACCTCGCCGTCCAGGGCGATGGCGAACTGGTTCTGCGGGGACGGCTGCGCGGAGAGCTTCTTGGTGATCGTCTGGAACTGCTTGGAGCCCTGCTTGGTGAACTCCATGTTGACGACCCACATGCCGCGCTGGTCGAAGCTGGCCTTGGCGTTGTCGACCTCGGTGCCGGACACCTCGGACGGGCCGAGGACGTACTTCGCGTCACCCTCGGAGCTGCATGCGACGACCGTGTCGGTGGGCTTGGCCCCCCGTGCGGCCTCGGCGCGGGAGGCCTTGCTGGAGCAGTCGAGCGCCGCGAACTGCTTCTGCAGCTTGGCGGCGGCGGCCTCGTCGGCGGCGGACGCCGACGGCGTGGTGTCGGCCTTGGGCGTGGTGCTCGCCTTGGGAGTGGGCGTGGAGTCGGCCTTGAGGGCGCCGGTGACCGCGCGGCCCTGCGTGGTGGCGCTCGTGTTCGGCGTCGCCGAACCCTTCCCCTTGTCCGCGGTGGGGGCGCTCGGGCTGCCGGACGGGGCGGGCTTGCCGGACGACGAGGCGCTGGGCATCGGGGTGGGCGTGCCCTGGGCAACGGTCAGCACCGGCCGGAAGTAGAGCTTGGCCGTGGTACCGACCTGCTCCCGGGCCTGGGCGGAGTTCGTGCCCTTGGGGATGTTGACGATGATGTTGCTCTTGCCCTGTGTCTGGACCTCGGCCTCGGAGACACCAAGACCATTGACACGGCGTTCCATGATCTGGACCGCCGTGTCCATGTTGGTCTTGTTGATCGCCGATTCCTGGCCCGGCTCGCTCTTCGCCTCGAGCGTGATCGAGGTACCGCCCGCCAGGTCGATGCCCAGCCGTGGGGTCGGCTGATCGGCCAGGAACATCCCGCCGGTGAGCGCGACCATGGCGATCAGGATCAGAGCCAGGGAACGCCCCGGCCTGCCCTGACCGCCGGCCGGCCCTCGGCTCTTCTTCGGTGCTGCCACCTTCTCGTTTCTCCCTGTCCAACCGCCCCGCGCCGGGTACGCGCCCGAGCGGCCACGAAGTGTAGTGGGGACCCGCCCCCGCAGAAGACCGCACGGTACCGGGAATGCCGAATGCCGGTGGGCTCACGGCATTCCCGGGCGTGGGTTACTTCGCGTCGGCCTCGCCGTCGTCCTTGCCCTCGGACTTCTTGCCGGACTCGGCGTCCTTCGGCTCGGCCTCGTCGGCCTTCTCGGCCTTCTTGCCCAGATCGATCCGGGCGTCGTCCGAGGTGTCCTCGTCGGCGCCGGCCTCGGTCAGCGAGGAGGCGTCGTCCGGAACGACCGTGCCGTCGAGGTCGAGACCGCTCTCGCCGTCGCCGTGGACGATGCGGTTGTACTCCGCGTCGTCGAGGACGGCGCCGATGGCGTTCTTGGCGTAGATGGCGTGGACGCCGGGCGCGATCTCAAGGAGAACCGTGTCGTCGTGCAGCTCCTTGACGGTGGCGTACATGCCCCCGATCGTCCGGACGCCGGTGCCGGGCTGCATCTCGTTGCGCATCTGGGCGGCGGCCGCCTGCTTCTTCTTGGCGGACCGCGTCATCAGGAACATGGCCCCGATGAGCACGATGAAGGGGAGGAGAGTCACGGGATTCACGGGACGAGTTTCCTTCGCACGACCGCGCTGGAAGGCGGCCTGTATCTACGGGGGTGGGTACACCGACCTGTAAGGGCGGCATCGGCGGAGTCTAAGCGAGTCCGCATCGATGGAACAACGCCCAGCACCCCTCCGTGGTTCCTGCCCCGGCCAACCTGTGACAGATCACGCCCCGAACAGGCCCTGTTGTCCCTTTCCGCCTTGCTGCGGAGGTACGAGGCCCAGGTGGGACCAGGCCGCGGGGGTTGCGACCCGCCCCCGCGGCGTCCTGGCCAGCAGTCCTTCCCGGACCAGGAAGGGCTCCGCGACCTCCTCGACGGTCTCGCGCTCCTCCCCCACGGCGACCGCGAGGGTGGACAGCCCGACGGGACCGCCGCCGAAGAGCTTCAGCAGGGCGCCGAGCACCGCGCGGTCGAGCCGGTCGAGGCCGCGGGCGTCGACCTCGTACACCCCGAGCGCCGCGGCGGCGACCGGGCGGTCGATCCGCCCGTCGGCCTTGACCTGGGCGTAGTCCCGGACGCGGCGCAGCAGCCGGTTGGCGATACGGGGGGTGCCGCGGGAACGGCCGGCGATCTCGGCGGCGCCGTCCACGTCTATCTCCACGTCGAGGAGGCGGGCGGAGCGGTGGATGACGCGTTCCAGCTCGGTGGGTGCGTAGAACTCCATGTGGCCGGTGAAGCCGAAGCGGTCGCGCAGCGGCGGCGGCAGCAGTCCGGCCCTGGTGGTGGCGCCGACCAGGGTGAAGGGCGGCAGTTCCAGCGGGATGGCGGTGGCGCCGGGGCCCTTGCCGACGATGACGTCGACCCGGAAGTCCTCCATCGCCATGTAGAGCATCTCCTCGGCGGGCCGCGACATGCGGTGGATCTCGTCGAGGAACAGGACCTCACCCTCCTGGAGGGAGGAGAGGATCGCGGCAAGATCACCCGCGTGCTGGATGGCGGGGCCGGAGGTGATCCGGATCGGCGCGCCCATCTCGGCCGCGATGATCATGGAGAGGGTGGTCTTGCCGAGGCCGGGGGCGCCGGAGAGCAGGACGTGGTCGGCGGTGGCGCCGCGGGCCCGAGCCGCCTTGAGGACCAGGTCGAGCTGTTCGCGCACCTTCTCCTGGCCGACGAATTCGTCGAGATCCTTCGGCCGGAGCGCCGCTTCGACCGCGGTGTCCTCACCGTCCGCGTCGGCCTGGACGAGGCGCTCGTCGAGCCCCGCGTCGGTGTCGGGTCCGGTCTCGTCCCAGTTCATTCAGTCTGTCCCGCCTCGGGTGTTTCGGTGCCGTGCGGTGCCCGGCCCGGCGTCGGGGTGTTCCCCGAAAGTGTCGCGCTCCGGTCAGCGCGCGCGGTTGAGGGTCTGCAGTGCGGCACGCAGCAGCTGCGGCACGGGGGCCTGCCCGCCCTCGGCGAGGGCTGCCTCGGCCTGGGGGGCGACGGCGGTGACCGCTTCGTCGGCCTCGCGGGTGGCGTAGCCGAGGCCGATCAGGGCGGCCTGCAGCTGATCGCGCCAGGAGGAGGTGACGGCGGTGCCGATGCCCTGTCGGCCGATGTGGGCGCCGACGGGCTCGCCGAGTCTGTCCTTCAGTTCGAGGAGGAGTTTCTGTGCGCCCTTCTTGCCGATGCCGGAAACGGCGGTGAGCGCCTTCTCGTCGCCGGTGGCGACCGCGGTGCGCAGGGCGTCCGGGCTGTGGGTGGCGAGCATCGCCTGGGCGAGCCGGGGCCCGACCCCGCTGGCGGTCTGGAGCAGCTCGAAGACCTGCCGCTCGTCGTCGTCGGCGAAGCCGTAAAGGGTGAGCGAGTCCTCCCGTACGACGAGGGAGGTGGCGAGCCTGGCCTCCTTGCCGATCCGGAGGCCGGCGAGGGTGTTCGGCGTGCACTGGACGGCCATGCCGATGCCGCCGACCTCGATCACGGCCGTGGTCGGGGCGAGTGCGGCCACGGGGCCGCTGACGAAGGCGATCATCGGGGGACCTTCCGGACGGGGACTGCGGGTGTACGGGGAACGCGCCCGGCGCGGGCCGCGGCGGCTGCCGCGTGTGCCTGCTGGAGGCGGTTGACGGCGGGGGCGCGCCAGATGTGGCAGATGGCGAGGGCGAGGGCGTCGGCGGCGTCGGCCGGCTTCGGCGGGGCGTCGAGCCGCAGCAGCCGGGTGACCATCGCGCCGACCTGCGCCTTGTCCGCCCGGCCGGTGCCGGTGACGGCCGCCTTGACCTCGCTGGGGGTGTGCAGGGCGACGGGAATGCCGCGGCGCGACGCGCAGAGCATGGCGACCGCGCTGACCTGGGCGGTGCCCATGACCGTACGGACGTTGTGCTGGCTGAACACCCGCTCCACGGCGACGAACTCGGGCCGGTGCTCGTCGAGCCATTCCTCGATGCCGCGCTCGATGGCGACCAACCGGTGACCGAGCTCCGCGTCGGACGGGGTGCGGACGACGCCCACACCGAGCATCGACAGGGGGCGACCGGCGACGCCTTCGACGACGCCGACACCGCACCGGGTCAGCCCCGGGTCCACACCCAGTACCCGCATGGGACGCCCCCTCCGTACCGATCGGTCAACTGTTCCCGCAGGCTATCGGCTCGCACTGACAATGCGACGGGCCGACGGGGTGTGTCCCCGTCGGCCCGTCCACGAAGGCTGTGCTGGGCGCGGCTCAGGCGTCGACCTTCTCCATGACCTCGTCCGAGACGTCGAAGTTGGCGAAGACGTTCTGCACGTCGTCGCTGTCCTCCAGCGCGTCGATCAGCTTGAAGATCTTGCGCGCGCCTTCCTCGTCCAGCTCGACCTGCATGGTGGGCAGGAAGTTGGCCTCGGCGGAGTCGTAGTCGATGCCGGCCTCCTGGAGCGCGGTGCGGACCGCGACCATGTCGGTGGCCTCGCTGACGACCTCGTAGGTGTCACCGAGGTCGTTCACTTCCTCGGCACCCGCGTCGAGCACGGCACCCAGGACGTCGTCCTCGGTCAGCTCGCCCTTGGGGACGATGACGACGCCCTTGCGGTTGAAGAGGTACGAGACCGAACCGGGGTCGGCCATCGAACCCCCGTTGCGGGTCATCGCGACACGCACGTCGGAGGCGGCACGGTTGCGGTTGTCCGTGAGGCACTCGATGAGCACCGCGACACCGTTCGGACCGTAACCCTCGTACATGATCGTCTGGTAGTCGACGCCGCCCGCTTCGAGACCGCCACCGCGCTTGACCGCGGAGTCGATGTTCTTGTTCGGTACGGAGCTCTTCTTCGCCTTCTGGATCGCGTCCACGAGGGTCGGGTTTCCCTCGGGGTCCACACCTCCGGTGCGGGCGGCGACCTCGATGTTCTTGATCAGCTTCGCGAAGAGCTTGCCGCGCTTGGCGTCAATCACGGCCTTCTTGTGCTTCGTCGTAGCCCATTTAGAGTGGCCGGACATCTGCCTTCTCCTTCGCGTCACCAAAAACGATTCGAACCCGAGAGATCCTACCGGGATCGAGTCAGCCGACTGCGCGCACCATGTCCACGAACAGCGCGTGAACGCGATGGTCTCCGGTCAATTCCGGGTGGAACGACGTAGCCAGGGCGTTTCCCTGACGTACGGCGACGATGTGGCCGCCGTGCTCCGCCACGACCTTGGCCTGCGCGCCGACCGACTCCACCCAGGGGGCGCGGATGAACACGCCCTCCACGGGGCCGCTCTCGATGCCGGCGACCTCGACGGCCGCCTCGAAGGACTCGTTCTGCCGCCCGAAGGCATTGCGGCGCACGATCATGTCGATCCCGCCGACCGTCTCCTGGCCCGAGCGCGGGTCGAGGATCTTGTCGGCGAGCAGAATCATTCCGGCGCAGGTGCCGTAGACGGGCATTCCGTCCCGCACCCGCTCGCGCAGCGGTTCCAGCATGCCGAAGAGGGAAGCCAGCTTGGACATCGTGGTGGACTCGCCACCGGGAATGACCAGGCCGTCGACCTCGGCGAGTTCCTCGGGACGCCGGACCGGCCTGGCCAGGGCATCAGCCGAGGCCAGGGCGATCAGGTGTTCCCGTACGTCGCCCTGGAGGGCCAGGACTCCGATCACAGGGGTGTCGCTCATCAGTGATTACCAGCCACGGTTGGCGTAGCGCTCGGCCTCGGGCAGGGTGTCGCAGTTGATGCCGACCATGGCCTCGCCCAGGTTCCGGGAAGCGTCCGCGATGATCTTCGGGTCGTCGTAGAAGGTGGTGGCCTTCACGATCGCGGCGGCGCGCTTGGCCGGGTCGCCGGACTTGAAGATTCCGGAGCCGACGAAGACGCCCTCGGCGCCGAGCTGGCGCATCAGCGCGGCGTCGGCGGGGGTGGCGACACCGCCCGCGGAGAACAGCACGACGGGCAGCTTGCCGAGCTCCGCGACCTCCTTGACCAGCTCGTACGGGGCGCGGAGCTCCTTGGCGGCGGCGTACAGCTCGTTGTTGTCGTAGCCGCGCAGGCGGGCGATCTCGTTCTTGATCTGGCGCAGGTGGCGGACCGCCTCGACGACGTTCCCGGTGCCGGCCTCGCCCTTCGAGCGGATCATGGCCGCGCCCTCGGCGATCCGGCGCAGCGCCTCCCCCAGGTTGGTGGCACCGCAGACGAACGGGGTGGTGAAGGCGAACTTGTCGCTGTGGTTGACCTCGTCGGCCGGGGTGAGGACCTCGGACTCGTCGATGTAGTCGACTCCGAGGGACTGCAGGACCTGGGCCTCGACGAAGTGGCCGATACGCGACTTCGCCATCACCGGAATGGAGACGGCCTCGATGATCTCCTCGATCATGTTCGGGTCCGACATCCGGGCCACGCCGCCGTCCTTGCGGATGTCGGCCGGCACCCGCTCCAGGGCCATGACGGCCACGGCGCCCGCGTCCTCGGCGATCTTCGCCTGCTCGGCGTCGACGACGTCCATGATCACGCCGCCCTTGAGCTGCTCGGCCATGCCGCGCTTGACGCGCGCGGTGCCGGTGGCCGGGGAGTCGGCGGACTGCGGGGTGGTGGGAAGCGTGGACATGGATCGACCTCACTCGGAGAAAAAGTTGCTGAAAAGCACTGCTCGGTGCAGTGCTGAGCAAACTCTCCGGGAACAGTCCACTGCAAGGGCCAATGGAAGGCCGGTGGATCGTTTTGCACGCGTACAGGACGAGATGTGGCCCCGTCACGCGCGCCTGCGGCCGTCCGGTCAGCTGACGGGGCGGTCCGCCAGGGCCACCGGGGGTTCGTCGTCCATCTCGAAGGCCAGCGGGAACGGGGCGTGACCGGCCAGCCGGAACCACCGCACCTTGCGGTGCCGACGCAGCGCGCGCGCCGCGCGCACCGCGTCGTTGTGGAACCGCCGGGCCATCGGGACGCGGCGCACGGCGGCGGCGAGCTCGGACGCCGCTTCCTCACCGCCGGGGATCTCCTTCACGGCCTCCACCTGTGCCGTCTCGCCGAAGACCGCCCGCAGCGCGGCACTCAGCTCGCTCTCCGCGACCTCGCGGTGCTCCTCCTCCGCCTGGCGGGCGGCGTGCGCGGCCTCGTACAGGACGATGGACGCGGCCGGGTCGAGGACACCGGAGGTGGCCAGTTCCTGGGTGACCGACGCACGGCGCAGAAGCTGCGCGTCGAGCGCGGCCCGTGCGGCGTCGATGCGGGTGTGCAGCCGGTCCAGCCGTCCGGCGGTCCAGCTGAGGTACATGCCGATCGCGACGACCGCGACAGCGATCCAGATGAGGGTTTCGGTCACGGGCGGCAAGGCTACCGTCGAGGCGCGGACGGCGTGACGGTCCGGGCCCGCCCCCGGCCCCGTCCTCGGGCCCTACTCCCGTGCCAGCCCGAACCGCGCGCGCAGGCCCGTGCGTTCGTCGGCCGCCACCGAGGCCGCGCCGTCCGTCACCGTCTCGTACACCGCGAGGATGTCCGCCCCGACCGTCGACCAGTCGAACCGCCGCACATGCGCGGCGCCCCGCTCGCGCAGCTCCGCACGCCGCTCCGGGTCGCCGAGCAGCCGGATCGCCGCCGAGGCCAGCGCGTCCGTGTCCTCGTTGGCGAAGAGTTCGCCCGCCGCACCCTGGTCCAGCACCTGTGCGAAGGCGTCCAGATCGCTGGCGAGGACCGGGGCGCCGGCCGACAATGCCTCGACCAGGATGATCCCGAAGCTCTCGCCGCCCGTGTTGGGCGCGACATACACATCGACGCTGCGAAGCAGCCGCGCCTTGTCCTCGTCGCTCACCATGCCGAGGAACTCGACACGGTCGCGCATCGCCCTGGGCAGCGAGGCGACGGCCTCCTCCTCGTCGCCCCGGCCGGCGACCAGCAGCCTGGTGTCCGGGCGGGCGGCGAGGATCGCGGGCAGCGCCCGCATCAGGACGGGCAGGCCCTTGCGGGGCTCGTCGATGCGACCGATGAAGCCGATCGTCCCGCCCTCCGGTCTCCCACCACCGCCCTCGACCGTGCTTCGCGCCCCTCCTCCTGATTGCCACTCGGCCCTGGGCTCGGCGGCGGCGAAGAAGCCGACGTCGACCCCGTTCGGGATGACGACCGCGTCGCCGCCCAGGTGCTCGACCAGGGTGCGGCGGGCGTACTCGCTCACCGCGATGCGCGCGCTGATCTTCTCCAGCGCCGGCTGGAGGATCGGGTACGCCGCGATCATGGCCCGGGAGCGCGGGTTGGACGTGTGGAACGTGGCGACGATCGGCCCCTGCGCGGCCCAGCAGGCGAGCAGCCCCAGCGAGGGCGAGGTCGGCTCGTGGATGTGGATGACGTCGAAGGTGCCGTCGTGCAGCCAGCGACGCACCCGGGCGGCCGAGAGGAAGCCGAAGTTCAGCCGGGCGACGGAGCCGTTGTACGGGACGGGCACGGCACGGCCCGCCGACACCACGTACGGCGGCAGCGGTGTCTCGTCGTCGGCCGGTGCCAGCACCGACACCTGGTGGCCCAGCCGGATCAGGTGCTCGGCCAGGTCACGGATGTGGAACTGCACACCACCCGGTACGTCCCAGGAGTACGGGCAGACGATGCCGATCTTCACGTCCTGTCCTCCCGGGTCTCCAGATCGGCGAGCCAGAGCCGTTGCAGCATGTGCCAGTCCTCCGGATGGTCGGCGATCCCGACGGCGAAGGCATCGGCCAGCGCCTGTGTCATCAAGGACGTCTTCTCCGTGCGGCTGCCTGACTCGGGCGTCTCGACCGGCGGATGGATGCGTGCCTTCATCACGGGCGTCTCGTCGTAGCCGAGCGTCACGGGCAGCAGCAGCGCCCCGGTCTGCTGCGCCAGCAGCGCGGGCCCGGCGGGCATCCTCGCGGTGTCGCCGAAGAATTCCACCTCGACACCGGAGGCGGACAGATCGCGGTCGGCGACCAGACAGATCAGCCCGCCCGCGCGCAGCCGCCGCGCCAGGGTGCCGAAGGCCGCGCCGCCGCTGTGCGGCAGGACCTCCATGCCGAGCCCCTCGCGGTAGGCCACGAACCGGTCGTACAGCGTCTCGGGCTTGAGCCGCTCGGCGACCGTGGTGAAGGGCACCTTGAGATCGGTGGTGACCCAGGCTCCCGCCAGGTCCCAGTTCCCCAGGTGCGGCAGGGCGAGGATGACACCGCGGCCGGTGTCGAGGCCGTCGGTCAGCCGGTGCGCGTCGGCCACCTCTATGGACGCCTTGATCCGCGCCGGGCTCCAGGTGGGCAGCCGGAACGACTCCATCCAGTAGCGCATGTACGAGCGCATCCCGGCCTTGGAGAGCTCGGCCAGCCGGGCCGGTGACGCCCCGGGTACGACCCGTGCCAGATTCGACTCCAGCCGCAGCACGCTCTTGCCGCGCCGCTTCCACACCTGGTCGGCGATGGTGCGGAAGAGCGCTCGGGCGACCGGTTCGGGAAGCTTCTTGACGGCGGTCCAGCCGAGTCCGTACAGCCCGTCGGTCAGCCGGTCCCGCAGGCCGGTCCGCGCCTCCCCGGGGTCGTCGCTCACTGTGCGGTCCCGCTCCCCGGGCGGGCAGCGGCGGCCTCGGCCGCGTCGGCCTCCGCGGACTCGCGGCGCACGGTCACGACCCGCTGCACGAGGGTGATCAGGCTGCCCACGGCGACGATCCACAGCGCGATCGGCAGCAGGATCTGGATCCCGGGGACACCGAACTTGTGCAGGCCGGCCAATCCGGCCGCGACCAGCGAGATCACCAGGCGCTCGGCGCGCTCCACGAGACCGTTGACCGCGACCGGCAGCCCGATCGACTCGCCGCGCGCCTTCGTGTACGAGACCACCTGGCCGCTGGCCAGACAGAAGATGGCGACGGCGCAGAGCACGTTGTCGTCGCCCTTGCCCGCGTACCAGAGCGCGAACCCTCCGAAGATCGCCCCGTCGGCGACCCGGTCCAGGGTCGAGTCCAGGAACGCGCCCCAGCGGCTGGAGATACCGGCCTGCCGGGCCATGTTGCCGTCGACGAGGTCGGAGAAGACGAAGATCGTGATGACGATCGTGCCCCAGAAGAACTCCCCCATCGGGAAGAAGACCAGCGCACCTGCCATCACCCCGGCCGTACCGATCAGAGTGACCGCGTCAGGGCTCACGCCGAGACGGAGCAACAGCGCGGCGAACGGTGTGAGGACACGCGTAAAAAATGCACGCGCGTACTTGTTCAGCATGGCCTTCCCGAGGGTCGGTGGGCCGAGCGGCCCCATCGGCCACCGGCTGGCCCATCGTAGTCACGCCCGCCGGACTCCACCGTCCGGGCACCCGGCCTCGCGCGGCGGCGTGCCATGTATGGACGCGGCCTGGCCCGAGTGGAAAGCTCGAATTACCGCGGGCGTCGCCGTAGCCGCCGCGGCGGCTCCCCGGTGCCCGTGCATCACTCCCCCACATCGCGTCGGTAGCTCCTCAGCTCCGCGCCACTACCTGGGAGGCACGCATCATGGGCGACAAGGCACACGCACACACCGGGGCCGCCGGCAGGGCAGCGACGGCCGACCGGCCCTCATCCGTACGGAATGTGGTGCTGGTCGGCCACAGCGGCTCCGGAAAGACCACGCTCGTCGAGGCCCTCGCACTGACCGCGGGTGCGGTCAACCGGGCCGGCCGGGTCGAGGACGGCGCGACCGTCTCCGACTACGACGAGATCGAGCACCGCCAGCAGCGTTCCGTACAGCTCTCCCTGGTCCCCGTCGAATGGGACGGGTACCGGATCAATCTGCTGGACACCCCCGGATACGCCGATTTCGTCGGGGAGCTCAGGGCCGGTCTGCGGGCCGCGGACGCGGCCCTGTTCGTCGTGTCCGCGGCCCAGGAGGCCGACGCGGTGGCGGGCGCCACCCGCGCCGTGTGGGAGGAGTGCGCGGCTGTCGGCATGCCGCGCGCCATCGTCGTCACCCACCTGGACACGGCACGCACCTCGTTCGACGAGATGACCCGGATCTGCGGCGAGATCTTCGGCGGCGACGACCCCGACGCCGTGCTCCCCCTCTACCTGCCCGTCCTCGGCCCCGAGGGCGCCGACGGACACGCCCCGCTCACCGGGCTCACCGGCCTCCTCACCCAGCGGATCTTCGACTATTCCTCGGGCGAGCGGCAGGAGAACCCGCCTGCGGAGACTCAGCGGGCGACGCTCCAGGAGGCCCGCAACCGGCTCATCGAGGGGATCATCGCCGAGAGCGAGGACGAGACCCTGATGGACCGCTACCTCGGCGGCGCCGAGGTCGATATCAAGACACTCGTCGACGATCTTGAGCGCGCCGTCGCCCGGGGCGCCTTCCACCCGGTCCTCACCGCGTCCCCCGCCGCCGCGGGTGCCCGCCAGGGCATCGGCACCGTGGAGCTGCTGGACCTGATCACCGGCGGCTTCCCGACCCCGCTGGAGCGCCCGCTCCCCGGCGTCACCCCTCTGCACGGGTCGTCGCGACCGGTCCTGACCTGCGACCCGGAGGGCCCGCTCGTCGCCGAGGTGGTCAAGACGGCTTCCGACCCGTACGTCGGCCGGGTCTCGCTCGTGCGCGTCTTCTCCGGCACCCTGCGTCCCGACGAGACCGTCCATGTGTTCGGCCACGGCCTCACCGACCCCGGCCACGAGACCCGCCCCTTCCACGAGGCCGAGGTACGTGTCGGCGCGCTCTCCTCCCCCTTCGGCAAGCAGCAGCGTCCCCTCACCGCGTGCATCGCGGGAGATCTGGCCTGCGTCGCCAAGCTGGGCAGCGCCGAGACCGGGGACACCCTGTCCGACCGGGACCGACCACTGCTGATGGACCCCTGGATCACCCCGGACCCCCTGCTGCCGCTCGCCATCGAGGCACACAGCAAGGCAGACGAGGACAAGCTCTCCCAGGGACTCTCCCGGCTGGTCGCCGAGGACCCGACCATGCGCCTCGAACAGAATCAGGACACCCACCAGGTGGTCCTGTGGTGCCTGGGCGAGGCCCACCAGGACGTGGCACTGGACCGGCTGCGCAGCCGCTACGGCGTCCAGGTCGATGCCGTACCGCACAAGGTGTCGCTCCGCGAGACCTTTGCCACGCCGTCCACCGGGCGTGGCCGGCATGTGAAACAGTCCGGCGGCCACGGCCAGTACGCCATCTGCGAGATCGACGTGGAGCCGCTGCCTCCGGGCTCGGGCATCGAATTCGTCGACAAGGTGGTCGGCGGAGCGATACCCCGCCAGTTCATCCCGTCCGTAGAGAAGGGTGTGCGTGCCCAGGCCGCCCGCGGGGTCGCGGCCGGCCACCCGCTCGTCGACGTGCGCATCACCCTGCGGGACGGCAAGTCCCACTCGGTGGACTCCTCCGACGCCGCGTTCCAGACCGCGGGCGCGCTGGCCCTGCGCGAAGCCGCCGCGGACACCCGCATCCAGCTCCTCGAACCCGTCGCCGAGATCCAGATCCTGGTCCCCGACGACTATGTCGGGCCGGTGATGAGCGATCTGTCCGGGCGACGCGGCAGAGTGATCGGAACCGAGCAGTCCGGCCCCGGCCGCACCCTCGTGCGGGCCGAGGTGCCCGAACTGGAGATCGGCAGATACGCGGTCGACCTGCGCTCCCTCTCCCATGGCGCCGGTCGCTTCGACCGGGCGTACGCCCGGCACGAAGCCATGCCCCCGCAGCTCGCCGAACGTCTCCGGGAGCAGCAGGAGAACAATCCGAACGACTCATGACCAGCCATGCCGCCCGCCTTTGTCCACAGGGGCGGGCGGCGCGGCGATCCGGACGATACGCTTTGGTCCCAGCTCAGAAGGTGTGCCGGGCACGGCAGTTGGGAAACAGCCGCAGGAGCAGTTCCTCGGCGGTGAGTGGGGGCGACAGTGGCCAGCGACGGATTCGATTTCTCTCCCGGAGCGCAGATCCCGCTCCAGGGTTCGGGCGGACAGGCGGTGGCGACGAACGCCCTCGCCTCCGCCGCGTACCGGGACAGCCCGGTGGAGAAGATCCTTGACGCCAACAGCGAGTGGCACAAGTCCGAAGTCAAGGTGGGCCGTTCCAAGCTCTTCAAGTCCGACTACTTCAAGCCCAATCTCGGCGAGGCGTTCTCCCGCGCCGTCCAGGAACGCATGCTGGGCGGCGCCCGGAAGGCGCTCATCCAGTCGTTCGGGACCGATCCGCAGACGGTCGTCGAGCACTGCCTGTCCGCGAGCCGTCTCCGCAAGAGCCGCGACACCAAACTCACCGCCGTCACCGCCCTGTTCGGCTTCCTCTTCCTGCCCGGCATGATCCTGTGGGTCCTCGCGTTCCGCCTGCGCGACTTCCTCGGCAAGACCAAGGACAAGGCGCTCTCCACCCTGGGCAGCGCGCTGCTCCCGATCATCGGCATCGTGGCGCTGATCTTCCTGGTCAAGCTGCCACTCAACGGATTCCTGGCACTCTACGTCCGCCTGATGATCATCGCCCCCGTCATCGGCTGGCTCATCGCCAAACGGATCGCCGAGTCCTCCGCCAAGGACATGCGCGCCCGCTGGGAGGGGCTGCTCTCCGGCGGCGGTGTCATCGCCAAGATCCCCGAGGCCGTGCCGAAGAACCCCAACGAGACCTCCCGCGAGGCGCTCCGCCAGGGCCTGGAGAAGCTCTCCGCCGAGCAGCAGTCCAACTCGGTCTTCTACGCGGGCCCCAAGGGCATCCTCGGCATGGGCACCCGCTGGGGCAGCTGGCAGCTCGCCGAGGAGCTCGTCCCCAAGGAGCCCGGCAAGGAATTCCACCAGTTCCGCAGCTGGGACCTGATACGGGCCATCCACGACCAGCTCAAGGTGCTGGAGCGCGGCCCGCTGAACACCGGGGGGTTCCCCACCCCGTCGGTCACCCACTGGATCGTGTCCCCCGTCGGGGAGAACGCCGACTCGGTCTCCCGCCCCGACGGCGAGGACGTCGCCACCTTCCAGGTCAAACCGCACGAGATACAGCGGATCTGCAACCACCAGCAGTTCGGCAGCGGTGACCGGCACTATCTGGGCGTTCAGTTCACCCTCTGGGAAGGCCAGTTGATCATCACGATGATGATCACGGTGACGGTGCTCCACGAAACCCTGCGCATCGAAGTCACCGGGCACGCGCTCGGTCCGGTGCACTCGCTCTTCACCAGCAAGCCCGCGGCCAAGACCAAGACGGTCAACAAGACCGTCCGGTTCTGGGAGACCCGCGACATAACCCTTCCGCTGGTCGAATCCAGTGAGGTCGTCCGCCTCGCCCTGCGCGCCCCGTTCACCTGGTACCCGCCGCTCCTGGACTACCTGGGCGGCAAGATCGCGCTGCCCGAGCCGTTCGGCCTGCGCCATGCCTGGGCCGAGAAGCCCTGGCGCCACCGCTTCATGGCGGACGACGCGATGCGCGCGGCGACGCCCGTCCTGCGCGCCGTCCACAGCGCCGCCCTGCGCGTCCTCCAGGAGAACGGCGTCAACATCGAGCGCTTCGACAACCGCTCGATGATACTGAGCGGCCTGGTACAGGACCCGACCCCGCGCAAGGCCGACCTGTACGACGCGTAGACGGACACGGACGGACGAAGGCCGCCCCGGCAGATGACGGATGCCGGGGCGGCCCGCCGGAAGCGGCAGCCTGGATCAGCCGGCCGGCCAGGCGTCGGCCAGCATCTTGCGCGTATCGGCGAGCAGCTGCGGCAGCACCTTCGTGTGCCCGACCACCGGCATGAAGTTGGTGTCGCCACCCCAGCGCGGCACCAGGTGCTGGTGCAGATGGGCGGCGATGCCGGCCCCCGCCACCGAACCCTGGTTCATGCCGATGTTGAATCCGTGCGCCCCCGACGCCGTCCGCAGAGCCACCATCGCCCGCTTGGTGAAATCGGCCAGCTCCATGGTCTCCGGGCCGTCCAGCTCCGTGTAGTCGGCGACATGCCGGTACGGCACCACCATCAGATGCCCGCCGTTGTACGGATACAGATTCAGCACGGCGTAGACATGCTTGCCACGCGCGACGACGAGCCCGTCCTCGTCCGAATTCGACGGGATCCCGCAGAACGGACAGCCGTCGCCGGCCTCCGGACTGGTCGGCTTGTTCTCGCCCTGGATGTACGCCATCCGGTGGGGCGTCCACAGGCGCTGGAACGCGTCGGGCGTCCCCACTCCGATCTGCTGCTCCGGCTCACTCGTCATGGCGATCAGCATATTGCTTCACTCCCGGGGTGCGTGTCGCCGGGGCCGCACCCGTCGGCGTACGGCGATGCTGAAGCGATGAGCGACCAGTCCGCCGGCTCCGCCCCCGTTCGCTTCCGGCGCTGGGAGCAACGCACGGAAGTGCCGCTCTTCGGCGCCTCGCTGCTCTTCCTGCTCGGCTACGCGGTCCGCGTCCTCGCCCCCGAGGACGCCGGGACCTGGCGGGACCTCGCCCTCGCACTGGTCGGCGCCACCTGGCTGGTCTTCGCGGCGGACTACGTCGTACGGCTCCGGCTCAGCGGCCTCGGCCACCGCTTCGTCCGGGTGCACTGGCTGGACACGGTGGTGCTGCTGCTTCCGCTGCTGCGGCCGCTGCGCCTGCTCCGGGTCTACACCGCGGTCCAGCGGCGCCGGGAGCGACCGCGGCTGAGTCTGTACGCCCGCGTGATCGCCTACGCCGGGGCGACCGCCCTGCTGCTCGGCTTCTCCGCTGCGCTCGCCGTCTACCACCAGGAACATACGGTCCCGGACGCCTCGATCCGTACCTTCGGTGACGCGGTGTGGTGGGCGTGCGCGACGCTCACCACGGTGGGGTACGGGGACGCGGTGCCGGTCACGCCGGGCGGCCGGGTGGTCGCCGCGGGCCTGATGGTCTGCGGGCTGGGGCTGCTGGGGGCGGTGACGGGCTCGTTCTCGTCCTGGCTGTTGCAGGTGTTCACCCGGGAGGACGAGAAGAGGCCCCCGGAGGGCGGGTAGCTCTCCGGGGGCCTCTTCTCACGTGCCCGTCAGACCTGGACGCGGTCCTCGACGACCTTCTGGATCTTGGCGATGGCGTCCTCGACAGGGATGCCGTTCTCCTGCGACCCGTCGCGGTAGCGGAAGGAGACGGCGCCGTTGGCCATGTCCTCGTCGCCCGCGATGATCATGAAGGGCACCTTGGCCTTCTGCTGGTTCCTGATCTTCTTCTGCATCCGGTCCGAGGAGGCGTCCACCTCGACCCGCAACCCCTTCTTCCGGGCCTTGGCCGCGAACTCCTGGAGGTACGGGATGTGCGCGTCGCCGATCGGGATGCCGACCGCCTGGACCGGCGCCAGCCACACCGGGAACGCACCCGCGTAGTGCTCCAGGAGCACCGCGAAGAAGCGCTCGATGGAGCCGAACAGGGCACGGTGGATCATGACCGGGCGCTGCTTGGTGCCGTCCGGGCCGGTGTACTCCAGGTCGAAGCGCTCCGGGAGGTTGAAGTCGAGCTGCACGGTCGACATCTGCCAGGTGCGGCCGATGGCGTCCTTGCACTGCACCGAGATCTTCGGGCCGTAGAACGCGGCGCCGCCCGGGTCCGGGACCAGCGGCAGGCCCTGCTTCTCGGCGACCTGGCGCAGCGTCTCGGTGGCCTCTTCCCAGATCTCGTCGGAGCCGACGAACTTCTCCGGATCCTTGGTGGAGAGCTCCAGGTAGAAGTCGGTCAGACCGTAGTCGCGGAGCAGGTTCAGGACGAAGGTGAGCGTACGGTCGAGCTCCTCCGCCATCTGCTCCTTGGTGCAGTAGATGTGCGCGTCGTCCTGCGTGAAGCCGCGCGAGCGGGTCAGGCCGTGCACCACACCGGACTTCTCGTACCGGTACACCGTGCCGAACTCGAAGAGGCGCAGCGGCAGTTCACGGTAGGAACGTCCGCGCGCGTCGAAGATCAGGTTGTGCATCGGGCAGTTCATCGGCTTGAGGTAGTAGTCCACCCCGTCGTCGAGCTGCATGGGCGGGTACATGCCGTCGGCGTACCAGTCCAGGTGGCCGGACTTCTCGAAGAGCTTGCCCTTGGTGGCGTGCGGGGAGTAGACGAACTCGTAGCCCTCCTCCTCGTGGCGCCGGCGCGAGTAGTCCTCCATGGCGCGGCGGATGATGCCGCCCTTGGGGTGGAAGACCGCGAGACCGGGGCCGATCTCGTCCGGGAAGGAGAAGAGGTCCAGCTCGTTGCCGAGCTTGCGGTGGTCGCGCTTGGCGGCCTCCTCCAGGAACTCCAGGTGCGCCTTCAGCTCGTCCTTGCTGGGCCAGGCGGTGCCGTAGATGCGCTGGAGCATCGGGTTCTTCTCGCTGCCCCGCCAGTACGCCGCGGCGTTGCGCATCAGCTTGAACGCCGGGATGAACCGGGTGGTCGGCAGGTGCGGGCCCCGGCAGAGGTCCTTCCAGCACAGGTCGCCGGTCTTCGGGTCGAGGTTGTCGTAGATGGTCAGCTCGCCGCCGCCCACCTCGACGTCCGCGCCGTCGTCCGTGGACGCGGAGCCCTTGATGCCGATGAGCTCCAGCTTGTACGGCTCGTCGGCCAGCTCCTCGCGGGCGGCCTCGTCCGTCACGACGCGGCGGGAGAACTTCTGCCCCCGCTTCTGGATCTCCTGCATCTTCTTCTCGATGGCCTTGAGGTCCTCGGGAGTGAACGGCTTCTCGACGTCGAAGTCGTAGTAGAAGCCGTCCTTGACCGGCGGACCGATGCCCAGCTTGGCCTCGGGGAAGAGCTGCTGCACGGCCTGCGCCATCACGTGCGCGGTGGAGTGCCGCAGGATGTTCAGGCCGTCCTCGGAGGAGATCTCGACGGGCTCGACGACCTCGCCGTCGGCGACGGCGTACGCGAGGTCCTTCAGCTCACCGGCGACCCGGGCGGCGACGACGGTGCGCTCACCGGGGAAGAGCTCGGCTGCCGTAGTGCCCGTCGTCACCACGCGCTCTTCCCGCTCGGAATCGCGTTGGATGATCACACGGACGTCTGACACCGGTCTCTCCTGACTCAGGGGGCGCACCCACATTCCTGTGGTGGGCACAATGGGAATCGTACCGAGCCGACGCCCCCCTTAGCGAAAGGGCCGGTCCCGGCGGCCTCCGCCCCGCTACTCGCCCGTGCACGCCTCCTCGAACTGGTCGACGTTCTCCTGGAGGGACTTCATCAGCCGGTCCCGCTCCGCCTCGTCGACCTGTACGGGCACGACGTGCGAGGTCCGGGTCAGCCGCCGGAAGCCGCCACGGCTCTCCAGCCTGCCCTCCACCCGGATCGGCAGCCCCACCAGGTGGGCGTGGCCGGCGATCCGGTACGCCTCCTCGTCCAGCTCCAGCCGTACGTGCGACACCTCGGCGCCCGCCAGCACCCGCAGCCGCACGATCCCGGCGCCGCGCGGTGCCGGGCGGCGCATGCGGACGACGGCGCCGGTGATCCGTACCGTCACGGCCGGCTCGTCCCGGAGGTAGCGGGCGCCCGCCCGGCGCAGTGCGGGCAGGTCGCCCGGTGAGAATTCCACCGGCTCGGGACGGGCCGGGCAGCCCGCGGGGGCTCCGGCGGCGGGCGCCCACTCCAGGGCGATACCCGCCCCTTCCGAGCCCCGGACGAGTGCGACGACGGCCTCGGTCAGTTCCCGGCTGACGCCGGCCTCGACGGCCGTGTCGAAGGCCTCGAAGCCGCCGGTGGCCCGCTGGTAGTCCACGGCCTCGCGGGTGGCGTGCAGGGCCTGGTAGAGCCGTACGGCGACGGCGCGGCCCGGTTCGACCGGCACGAACGCGGCGAGCTCACGGCCGCCGGGAGCGGGTCCGACGAGGATGCCTTCGAGCGCCGCACGGGCCCTGCGCCGGTGGCGGGCGCCGTGGTAGCCGGTGTTTCCGCGTACGGCGAGGGCTCCGGCGAGCAGTATCTGCCGGGCGGCGGTGTGCAGGTGCTCCGCCCCCGTCCAGCCGGCCGCGCCCGCCGCTCCCGCGACCGGTTCGGGGACCTCGCGCCACCAGCGGATCTCGTCGCTGGGTACGGCGAGGGAGATCAGGACCTCGCGGGCGGAGGGTGCGGCGCTGCGGGCGAGCGCGGTCAGTGCCTCGCCGAGGAGGTCCTCGCTGTCGGGGAAGGCGGTGGTGTCGGGGACCAGGAGGCTCGTCCCGCCCCCGGGCGGGCCCGGTGGTCCCGGTGGGGTCCAGCGGCTGTAGCGCCCGGCAGCCCCGCCTTGGCGCTGCCAGCCGTGCCGGCCGAGCAGGGTGCCGAGGACGGCGGGGTCGACGCGGGCGGGGTCGGGGATGTCCCCGGGCGGCCGGGGAGCGCCGGGCCACGGTCCCGCGGATTCGGCGGGGTGCGGGCGGGTGGCCGGCGGGATCGCTCCGTCGGTGTACTCGTCCATCGGCCGGTGCATCAGGGCCTCCCTCCCGCCCCTACGCGGGTCATGATCTCGCAGAGTGCCCGGTCGTCGAAGATGCGCGAGGTCGGGATCCGCACGGTGGTCCGGTGCCGGCCCGTCACCGCGTGGCCGGCCAGGTTGGTCCAGTAGCAGCAGTGCCGCAGGTCGAGCCGGTCGTGTCCGGCGCGGAGCCAGTCGTCCTGGCTGCGCGGCACGATCATCACGACGAGGATCTTGTGCACCGACACGGGGGTCCGGGCGAGCTTCACGAGGTGGGCGTTGTCGAGTGTGAAGGCGAACGTCGGTCCCGGTGGGTGCGGCGGGATCTGATAGGTGCATTTGAGCTGCACCTTTATGGTTACTTCGTCGTCCACGGCATGGCCGGGGGCGCCGTGGCTGACGTGCCAGTCGATGCCGTTGTCGGGGAAGGGCTGCGACAGGGAGCACCCCGCTGCGGCCGCGACCGCGTGCAGATAGCCCACCTGGAGGGTCTCCATGCAGGCGGTTGTTGCGAGTGTGCCGCGCAGCGGTTCGATCCGCTGAGACAGCAGCCCGCTCGGTTCGGGCTGCGCGAGCGCCATGGCTGCGTGTGCCTTCCGGGCTGTGCCGATGGGTTCTCCGGTGCGGGGGTGACGGACAACTTCCGCTCCCCTCACCTGTGTTGTCACCGCACACGGCGGCCCGCAAACGGCGTATCAGGCAAAGGGCGCGGGTATCACCGAACCGGGCAGGGGAATCACACCATCTGCCGTTCGGGCACGAGGAGTTCGGGGATGACGCACTGGTACGAAGGGCCGCTGGCCGCTTTTGACACCGAGACAACAGGAGTCGACGTCGAGGGGGACCGGATCGTCTCGGCCGCCCTGGTCGTCCAGGACACAGCGGGCGGGCGGACGCGCATCACCCGCTGGCTGGTGAATCCGGGGGTGCCGGTGCCCGTGGGGGCGACCGAGATCCACGGTCTGACCGACGATCATCTCCAGCGCAACGGGCGCTGGCCGGCGCCGGTGGTGGAGGAGATAGCCCGTGCGCTGGCCGAGCAGTGCGCGGCCGGGCGTCCGCTGGTCGTGATGAACGCGCCGTTCGACCTGACGCTGCTGGACCGCGAGCTGAAGCGTCATCGCGCGTCGTCGCTCGGGGCGTATCTGCAGAACTCCCCGCTGTGCGTGCTGGATCCGCGCGTGCTCGACAAGCATCTGGACCGCTATCGCAAGGGGAGGCGAACCCTCACCGATCTCTGCGAGCTGTACGGCGTGGTGCTCGACGGCGCCCATGACGCGGCGGCCGACGCGACGGCCTCGCTGGAGTTGGTACGGGCGGTGGGGCGGCGCTTCTCGTCCCGACTGGAACGGCTGACCCCACCGGAGCTGCACACCCTGCAGGCCGTGTGGCACGCGGCGCAGGCGCGTGGACTCCAGGCGTGGTTCGCGAAGAACGGCACGGCGGAGATGGTGGATCCGGCATGGCCGCTGCGCCCGGATCTTCCCGCCGCGGCGTGACCGAGTGCCCGGAGCCGATGGACCCGGCGCCCGCCGCCGCGTGCCACACGGCCTGGACATGCAGAAGCCGGCCCGTCGATTCTGCTGACGGACCGGCTGCTTCCGGGTGGGCGATACTGGGTTCGAACCAGTGACCTCTTCGGTGTGAACGAAGCGCTCTCCCACTGAGCTAATCGCCCGGGAACGGGTTGAACCATACAGGGCTCGGCGGGTCCTGTTCAAACTCCTTCCAGCCTGGCCGCGAGACCCCGCCGTCCGGCACGCATCATCAGGGCGTGATTGGCCCGGAACACCGGGCGTCCGGGCACCGCCAGGAGCCGCATCAGCCGTCTGCGCACCTCGACCTCCTGCTCGTAGACGGCCCGGCAGCCACCGCCGTACGGGGAGACCGTCCAGCGGACCCAACCGTCGAGATCGCCGCTGAGCGTCGCCTCGATGACCCTGGCCCGGGGATCGCGGCGGCGTTCGCGGACGGTCATCACGAGGTCGTACGGGAGGAGGGAGCGGATGCGGGTGGTGCCGGTGGTCCCGTCGACCGAGGTGACCTCGCGGACCTGCGGCCACCACCGCGGGTAGTCATCGGCGCGTTCGAGGACCTCGTACACGGCGTCGGGCGGGGCGGGAAGGTCCCAGATACTCACAAATCGGTAGTGGCTCCAGTCCATGACCCCAGTCTGCGCGTACTCAGCCGGGGAACTGAGTATCCGAGCGCATGTCCGAGTCTGTGGCTCGCACCACACTCGCGTTCATGGAACATGTGCCGCCACCCGCCGAGGAATTGGCGCTCCTCGATAGCGAACTGGCCCGGCTGGACGCCCGCCGGTCCCAGTTGCTGGTTCGCCGTACCTGGCTGCTGAGTGTGCTGACGCCACCCGCCGGGCCTCCTGCCGCGCCGCCGGCGCCGCAGTTCACCACCCCGTTCGGGCCGCCCTCGCCGGCCCGGCCGACGGCTCCGTTCGCGGCTCCTTTCGGGCCGCCTGCCGCGCAGGCCGGGGCGCGCAGTGCGCAGAATGTGCTGCTCACCCTGGGCGGTCTGCTGCTGACGATCGCGGCGATCGCGTTCACCCTGGTCAGCTGGGGCCACATGGGGATCTCCGGCCGCTCGGCAGTGCTCGCCGTGGTGACGATCGCGGCGCTCGCCGCACCCGCCGTGCTGCTGCGTCGTGGGCTGTCCGCGACGGCCGAGTCGCTCGGCGCCCTGGCGTCCGTGCTGTTGATCCTCGATGCCTACGCGCTGCACCGGGTGGCGGCGCCGGACGCCGACGGTCCCGGATTCGCCGCGGTCGCCTCGGCGGTGCTGGCGGTGCTGTGGGGCGCGTACGGGCTGCTGCTCGGCCGGCTGCGACTGCCGCTCCCCCTGGCGGTGGTGAGCGCTCAGCTGCCGCTGCTGCTGTGGGCCTGGTCGGCGGACGCGGGCGCCTCGGTGTTCGGCTGGGCGCTGCTGCTGACGGCGGCGCTGGGCTGCGCGATCGCGGTGTGGGGTCCGGGCGTCGCGGTCCGGGTGACGGCCTGTGTCGGCTGCTGGACGACGGGCCTGCTGGGACTGCTGGTGGCCCTGGCGCAGTCGGTGTCCGCCGGTGCGGCGTCGGGCGCGGTGGCGCCGGCCGCGCTGCTGCTCGCGGGTGCGGCGGTCGCGCTGTTCGGGGCGTGGCGTGCGCCCAGGGGTCTCGCGGTGGCCGGCGGCGTGCTGGCCGGGTTGTGCGGGGTGGCCGCGGTGGGCGGTGTGCTGCGTGCCGGAATGGACTGGGGCTGGTCGGTGCCGGTGTATCTGCTGTGCGGTGTGGTGCTGTTGGCCGCGCTGCGCGCGCCGCTGCCGCGCCCGGTCGGGCAGGGGCTGGTGTGGGCCTCGTCGGCGGTGACCGCGGCCGCGGTGGTGTCCGCGGCGCCGCCGGTCGGCATGTCGCTGATGGGTACGGTGTCGCAGCTGGCCCGGGTGTGGTCCGGCGCCCCCGGCGGCGGTGTCCGGGGAGCCCTGGGTACGGAGGGTCTGGCCTGGTCCCACCTGGCCGCGGCCCCGGTGGTGTTGCTGACGGTGGCCGGTCTGCTGGGTCTTGCGCACCGGTCGTGGGCCCGGCTGGTACGGGCGGCCGGGCCGGTGCTTTCGCCGGGTGCGGCCTGGCGGAGTGCGGCGGGGGCCGTCGCGTCGGCCCTCTGCTGGGCGGGGCTCACCGCGTTGCCCGCGGTACTGGGGCTGTCGTACGCGGCGGCCGTGTCGGTGCAGTCGGTGCTGGTCGCCGGGGCGTTCGCGGTGGCGGTACGGGCTCTGCGCCGCGGGCCGAGTGCCGTGGGGACGACCGCGCTGGTGTGTGGGCTGATCGGTGCGGTGAGCACGGGGTTCCTCTCGCTCGCGGCGGAGGGTGCGACGTACGCGGTGTTCGCGGTGCTGCTGGTGGTGCTCGGGGCGGCCGCGGTGCTGTTCGAAGGCGGCGCGATCCAGGCCGCGTGGGCGCTGCCGGACGCCCGCGCGGTGCGCGCGGTTCGGGCGCTGCGGACCGCGCAGGCGGTGCCGGCGTGCGGGGCCGTGGTGTGCGGGATGGTGCTCGCCCGTGCGACCGGGGCGTCGCTGGGGCTTGCCGGGTACCGGGCGGCGCCGCTCATGCTGGTCGTCCCCGGGGTGACGGTGCTGCTCGGGGCCCGGTTGCGGGGCCGCCCGGCTGCTCTTCCGGTCGAGCTGACCGGGGCCGCATCGGCTGCGGTGGCCTTGGTCATGGCGGTGCCGGACCGGCCGTTCCTGGCACTGGTGCTGGCGCTGAGCGGGGTGCTGGCGGCGGGCACGGCCGTACGGGCCGAACGGCGGCCGGTGGCCGGGTATCTGGCGGTGGCGCTGTTCGTCCTGGCGACCTGGGTGCGGCTCTCGGCCTCGGGGGTGCCAGACCCGGAGGCGTACACGCTGCCGGTGACGGTGCCCGCCCTGGCGGTCGGTGTGCTGCGCCGTCGTCGCGACCCGGAGGCGTCGTCGTGGACGGCGTACGGGGCGGGTCTCGCGGCCACGCTGGTCCCGAGCCTCTTCGCGGCCTGGGTCGATCCGCACTGGCTGCGCCCGCTGCTGCTCGGTGTGGCGGCACTGGCGATCACGCTGGCGGGCGCCCGGCTGCGCCTGCAGGCGCTGCTGCTGCTCGGTGGCGCGGTGCTGGCCATGGACGCCGTGCACGAACTGGCGCCGTACGTGGTCCAGGTCGTCGGCGCGCTCCCGCGCTGGCTGCCGCCCGCCCTGGCCGGGGTGCTGCTCCTGGTGGTCGGGGCGACGTACGAACAGCGGCTGCGCGATGCGCGGCGACTGAAGGAGACCGTGGGCCGGATGCGCTGACGGTGCGTCGCACGGCCGGCCCGGAGCGCCCTGCTCGGGCCACGGGCCGGCCGGCGGACCCCAGGTCCGCCCCGAAGGCGTACCGGACGAGGGAGCGGCCACGGCGAACTCACCCGTGAAATCAAGCAGTTCGCACCCGTCGTCGCACCCTCGGAATTTTCGGCGGGAGTTCCGGAATCGTCGGGGGCATTGCCCTCGGATACCGAAGACCGAAGCCTTTCCAGGAATTCTCGCGGTCCCGGAAGTACGTCCGGCCGCGATATCCGGATGCCACTGCTCGATTACCGGATCCCGCCCGTCCACCGCCACCCGGATTGAATCGTTCCCGAAAGCGCTTGTGAATCTTCTTCGAAGACACCGGCCGGGACCCGGCGGGCCGGCCGGACGCGGGAAACGCAGAGGGCCCGTGAGACTCTGCGGTCTCACGGGCCCTCTGTCCGGGGTGGGCGATACTGGGTTCGAACCAGTGACCTCTTCGGTGTGAACGAAGCGCTCTCCCACTGAGCTAATCGCCCCGGGCGCAGGCCAAACATTACCCCATGTCAGCGGCGCCCCATGACCACCCCCGGGTCACTCGTGGATCTTCCACGGCATGGTGATGCCGAACTTCCAGACGTAGATCCCCACCAGCACCACGATGATCACCAGACCGATCGACGTGAGGATGATGTTGCGCCGCCGGACCTTGGGGTCGAGCGCCCGCTGGGCGGCCTCGGTGACCTTCCGCCTGGTCCAGCGGAGCACCAGCTGCGCCCAGACGAATTCGGTCGCCCAGATCGCCATGCCCCCGAAGATCACCAACCAGCCGGGGCCGGGCAGCGGCAGCATGATGATGCCCGCCACGACCACGGCGAAGCCGACCACGAAGACGCCGACCTGCCAGCTCATGTGCAGCGCCCTGGATGCCTTGATGAACCCGGGCGCCCGGGAGCCGAGCCCCCGCTCCTTGGTCACACCCTCCGTGACCTCACCCGTCACGCTTTCCGCCCTGTCCCCCGCGGCGGACACCGGTGTCGCCGGTGCGGCGTCTCCGTCCCGCACATCACGCTCCGCATTCATAGGAGCCAACCTACCGGAACGGCCTTCATCACCGGAATGGCCGCATAACCGAAAGTTACACACCGCCGTACGAGCTACCTGAAGGAACACAAAAAGGTCAGAGGGGTTTACAACGCCACCGTAGGTGGCATGTCGATTTCGCCGACGTGCGAATCCCCGAGCGCACACTGAGCGAAAGGCCCTGGCGCTTATGAACACCACGGTCAGCTGCGAGCTGCACCTGCGCCTCGTTGTGTCGAGCGAGTCCTCACTGCCTGTACCCGCGGGCCTGCGGTATGACACGGCCGATCCGTATGCCGTGCACGCCACCTTCCATACCGGAGCGGAGGAGACGGTCGAATGGGTATTCGCCCGCGACCTCCTTGCCGAAGGGCTGCACCGGCCCACCGGCACCGGAGACGTCCGCGTCTGGCCATCCCGTAGTCACGGCCAGGGCGTCGTCTGCATCGCGCTGAGCTCCCCAGAGGGCGAAGCACTGCTCGAAGCCCCGGCGAGGGCCCTGGAGTCGTTCCTGAAGCGGACCGACGCCGCGGTGCCGCCAGGCACCGAGCATCGTCACTTCGACCTCGATACGGAGCTCTCACACATCCTGGCCGAGAGCTGAGCCAGGCCGAGAGCTGCACGGCGCCGTCCGACTCGGGGCGACGGCGCCGCGCGGA
The DNA here is from genome assembly GCF_026340595.1 of Streptomyces sp. NBC_01363. Classification (GTDB taxonomy): domain Bacteria; phylum Actinomycetota; class Actinomycetes; order Streptomycetales; family Streptomycetaceae; genus Streptomyces. Next base: position 4,318,078 of record NZ_JAPEPF010000001.1, on the reverse strand, counting down.
AAACTTCATACGGCTGACACCGGCGCCGTCATCACGGAATCCACCGTGGTGACGGCGCCGGTGCGCGCGCCGGGCCCGTAGCGCCCCTTCACGCCCCGGGCAGCCGTCCACCGGCCAGGGGTACCCGCCCGTTGGCCGGTATCCGCTCCCCTCACCCCCTGCGGGCCCTCTCGGGCCGCTGTGCGCCGCGGCCGAGCCAGTAGAGTCAGCCCGCATCGGCGGACACCGGCCCGCCGGGAGGCAGGGAGCGAAAGCGTGCTGATCCCCCACGACACCCGGATCGCCCTCGACACGGTGGTCGACCTGGTGAACACCGCACCGGAGAGCGAACCACCGTCGAGCGGGCAGCCGGAAGGCGAGCGGAGCGACGGCCTCGCCCACATCGAAGCGCTGTACGACTTCGCGCGGCGCCATCGCATCAGCGGCGTGGGCGAGCTCCACGAGAAGGACCTCCGGGCCGTACGGGACGTACGGACGCGCTTCGCCGAGATCTTCGCGACGGACGACGCGCAGACCGCCGCCTCGCTCGTCAACGCGCTCGTCGCGGCCGCCGGCACGACGCCCCAGCTCAGCAACCACGACGGCTACGACTGGCATGTGCACTACTTCGCACCCGACGCGTCGATCGCCGACCACCTCGCGGCCGACTGCGGCATGGCGCTGGCCTTCATCGTGGTGGCGGGCGAGCAGGAACGGCTGCGGCGGTGCGAGGCGCCGGACTGCCGGCACGCCTTCGTCGACCTGTCCCGAAACCGCTCCCGCCGCTACTGCTCCAGCCGCACCTGCGGCAACCGTCTGCATGTGGCCGCGTACCGGGCACGCCGCAAGGAAGCGGCCGGCTGACCGCTCACAGCATGAAGAGATCATGCAACGCGGCCATCAGCAGCAGGCCGCCGACCACCGTGAGGAAGATCATCAAAGGGGGCTGGGAAAGCGCGAAGAGGCAGCCGCGCGGCTCTTCGGCAGGGGGTGCGGGGGCATCGCCCCGGGAGGTGTCCACCATCTCGGGACGATCATGACTCACTCGGGACCCCGTTGGCGATCAATACGCCTTTTCGCACCGGGAGTTCACCCACCCCGACCGGTCACAATTCGCTCCGGCGTCCGATCGGCCGCCACACATTCGGTACGGCGCCCGGAGCGCTCCCGGGCCGCAACTCCGCGGATCCGAAGGCCGATACGCCGACCCTCGAACGACCCGATCGGCCAACACCGTCCCGTACGCGGTGAATTCGGGATCCGGCGAGCAGGCAGTCGACCCCGCCGCGGTCTCAGCGTGGCGTCGAGCTGGAGGCCCGCACCACGAGCTCCGGCTGGAGCACCACACTGCGGTGCTCGTGGGTGCCGTCCTCGTCGTCCGACTCCTCCAGCAGGAGCTCCGCGGCCATCCTGCCCATCACGACCGCGGGCTGGCGGACCGAGGTGAGCGGGACGGCAGCGGCGGCGGCGAACTCGATGTCGTCGTAGCCGACGATGGCGATGTCGTGCGGCACCCCGACGCCCGCCGCGTACAGGGCCTGGAGCACACCCAGGGCAAGCAGGTCGTTGGCGCAGAACACCGCGGTCGGCCGGGGCACGAGGCCGAGCAGCCGGGCCCCGGCGTCGCGGCCCGCCGCCACGTCCAGCCGGTCGGAAGGGATCTCGACGAGCGCCTCGGGCGGCAGCCCGGCGTCGGCGAGGGCCGACAGGGCGCCTTCGCGCCGGTCCCTGATCTGATGGAGGTCGCCCGGCCCGCTGACGTACGCCACCGAGCGATGACCGGCCGCGACCAGATGACCGACGGCGAGCGCGCCGCCGCGGACGTCGTCGACGGAGACCGCGCAGGTCCCCGTGCCGGGCGCCACCCGGTCCACCAGCACGAAGGGGATCCGGTGACGGCTGAACGCCTCCAGGTTCCGGCCGGTCGCGTCGGCCGGGGTGACCAGCACGCCGCAGACCCGCTGCTCGGCGAAGAGTCCGAGATACTCGGCCTCCTCCGCCGGGCTCTGGTCGCTGTTGCAGACCATGACACCGAGACCGGCCGCACGGGCGGCGCGCTCGGCGCCACGGGCCACGTCCACGAAGAACGGGTTGCCCATGTCGAGGACGAGCAGGGCCATGATCCGGCTGCGGCCCGCCCTGAGCTGGCGCGCCGACTCGCTGCGCACGTAGCCGAGTTCCTCGATGGCGGCGAGCACCCGGGCACGGGTCTCCGGCAGCACCGCCTCCGGCCGGTTGATCACGTTGGACACGGTGCCCACGGATACTCCGGCCTGCCGGGCCACATCCTTGATCCCTGCCACACGCGCCACTTGCCCTGCCCCACTGATGACTTCGGCCGCACCGGTCCGCGGCGTGCCCCCATCGTACGGACGGCATTATGGGCCGCCCACCCGGGCCGCCCACCCGTGGAATGAATTGTTTCAATCCGATCGGGACAAGCTAGCCCCGCGTCCGGGCACCGTCAAGAATCATCAATGAATCGATTCACCCACTATGGACACCCCCCGCTCCCGGACCGGGGGCAGGGGTCAGATGCCGTGCTTCTTCAGGATGGCCTCGATGTCGCTGAAGTCCTCGCCCGGCGCGTCGGACTGCTGCCTGGACTTCGCCTTGGGACGCGCCTGCGCCCGGGACTCCGGGAGCCCCGACCCCAGAGAGGGCGCCGAGGCCGCGGGGGCGACCGCCTCGCCCTGCGCCGCCCGTGCGGCGGCCCTGCGCTCCTTGCGGGTGCCGCCGCCCCGGCGCTCGATCGCGCGCGTGGTCGTGAACAGCAGCCAGGCCACGGCGAGCAGCCCGAAACCGAGCCAGACACTCGGCTTGAAGGCGATTCCGGCGACCCAGTCCACGACCCCGGTCAGCACCAGTGCGATCGGGACCAGGGAGTAGGCGGCGATCCGGGTCGCGGCGAGGAAGCGCTTTCGCCAAGCGGTGACGGCGGCGATGCCCAGGCCCGCCGCTGACACCGCGGAGCAGATGGTCTCGGCAAGCATCGGTGCCTCCAGGCGCAAGGGGAAACGTCCCTTCCATCCTGCACCGGCGACCGCCCCGGCGGCCACGATCCCGGACCGCATCAGGGACATTTCAGGGCCGGGATCCTCCCCAGGTGCCGATCGGCGGTGCGTGGGTCGTACGGAGCCTGGGTGGACCGGGTGCCGATTGGGAGGCTCGCGCGGGCCCTGGGAGACTGGCCGCATGAGCGATTCCACCCCTGCGGCCCCCGTCGTCCTCGACATCTGGTGCGAGCTCCAGTGCCCCGACTGTCACCAGGCCCTCTCCGATGTGCACGCCCTGCGGGCCAAGTACGGCGACCGGCTGGACGTACGGCTGCGGCACTTCCCGCTGGAGAAGCACAAGCACGCCTACGCCGCCGCGCAGGCCGCCGAGGAGGCGGCGGCCCAGGGCAAGGACTGGCCGTACATCGAGGCGGTGCTCGCCCGTACCGCCGATCTCGCCCACACCGGCGAGCCGCTGCTCGTCGAGGTGGCGCGGGAACTCGGCCTGGACGCCGAGGAGATGGACACCGCGCTGATCGACGGACGCCACATGCTGATCGTCGACGCCGACCAGGCCGAGGGCAAGGCGATCGGAGTCACCGGCACCCCGACGTATGTGATCGGCGACGAGCGGCTGGACGGCGGCAAGAGCCAGGACGGGCTGCGCGAACGGATCGAGGAGATCGCCGACCGGCTGCTCGCCGAGCGGGGCTGAGCGGCCCGGCCCTCAGAGGTTCTTGGCCAGGTTGTACTGAGTCGTCCGGTATCCGAGCGACCCGTACAGCCGCAGGGCGGGCGTGTTGGCGGCGAACACATGCAGTCCGAGGCGTCGGGCGCCCGCGGCCAGGGTGATGTGCTCCGCCTGCTGCATCAGGGCACGCCCGTGGCCGCGGCCCCGGTACTCCTCGTCCACCTCCACGTCGTAGACGAAGCCGGTCGCCTCGCCGTCGTCACTCTCGCGCACCGACACCCACACATGGCCGGCGACCACTCCCCCGGCGACGAGGACATGGAAGTGCATGCCCTCGGTGTCCATTCCGGCCGGCAGGTTGCGGGCGTGGTCGGAGCGGGACTTGTGCCTGGCCTGCTCGACCGGAACACCCTGGTCGATCCAGGACTGTGCGTACGTGTCGACACTGGTGCGCTGCCAGGCCGCGAACTCCTCGGCCGTCATCTCCCTGGCCACGACACCGTCCGGGAGCACGGGGGCCGTCGGGCCGAGGCCCTTGAGCATGTTGCGGCTGCGCTCGGTGTACCCGAGTGCGGCCGCCAGGCGCCCGGCCCCCTCGTTGCCCTCCGGCACCGACAGGTGCACCTGGCCGCAGCCCCATCCGCGCAGCACCTCCTCGGCGGCGAGCACGGCGATGGTGCCGCGGCCCCGGCGCCGGCTCGGTTCGTCGATGGTCAGGGAGCGCAGCTCGCCGGTGGCCGTACCGAACGCGGCGTCGGTGCCGATCTCGAGGGAGCCGACGGGCCGCCCGTTGTCGCACACGTCGTACGCGCGGTTCTTCGCACCGTCGGTGCCTTGCTGGATCGGCCCGGTCGGCCGGAGGGTGGTGGTCATCGGAGATGTTCTATCCGCTGGGGCCCGGCCCGTCACCCCGATTTACGGGTCGAGGTCGTCGCCGGCCCGCTCGTCGAAGATCCGCATGGCCTTGGCGGTCGCCGGTCCGGGCCCGCCGGGCAGTTCCCGGCCGTCCACCCGGTGGACGGCCTGCACATCGCGCAGGGTCGAGGTCAGGAAGATCTCCTCGGCCCGCTCCAGGACGTCGAAGGGCAGCTCGGTCTCCTGTGCGCCCGTCCACTCCACGGCCAGCGCGCGGGTGATCCCGGCCAGGCAGCCGGAGGCGACCGGCGGGGTGTGCAGCTGACCGTCGAGGACGACGAAGACATTGGACCCGGTTCCTTCACAGAGCTGCCCGGCCGTGTTGGCGAAGAGCGCCTCCGAAGCACCGTGCTCGTGGGCACGGGCGAGGGCGACGACGTTCTCGGCGTACGAAGTGGTCTTGAGCCCGGTGAGCGCGCCGCGTTCGTTGCGCGTCCAGGGGACGGTGATCACGGCGGTGGTGTCGGGACGGCGGGCCGCCTCGCCGAGGGCGACGACCAGGCCGGGGCCGGCGTCGCCGCGGTCGGAGCCGAGCGGGGAGAGTCCTCCGGTGTAGGTGATGCGCAGCCTGCCGAGTGCCATCGGGTTGGCCTCGATGACGTCGGCGCAGGCACGGCGGACCTCGTCGACATCGGGGGCGGGGAGTCCGAGGCCGCGGGCCGAGCGGGTCAGCCGGTCGAGGTGGCGGGTGAGGGCGAAGGGCCTGCCGCCGACGGTCTTGACCGTCTCGAAGATGCCGTCCCCCACGGTGAGTCCGTGGTCGAGCACGGACACCCTGGCGTCTTCGGCGTCGCGCAGTTCGCCGTTGACCCAAATCCTCATCACGCGGTCCTTCCGGTTGCTTCGTGAGCGCCCGACGCTACAGCGAGCAGCCTGGACGCCTTGAGTTCGGTCTCGTCCCACTCGCGTTCCGGGTCCGAGCCCCAGGTGATGCCGGCTCCGGTACCGAAGCGGAGGACCGGGGCGGTGCCGGTCCGGTCGATCCAGAAGGTGCGTATGCCGACGGCGAGCGATGCGGTGCGGCGGTCGGCGTCGACCCAGCCGATGCCTCCGCAGTAGGGCCCGCGCGGCGCGGTCTCCAGCTCCTCGATGATCCGCAGGGCGCTGGACTTGGGTGCCCCGGTGACGGAGCCGGGCGGAAACGCGGCGTCGAGGAGCTCGGGCCAGCCGGCGCCCTCGGCGAGCTCGCCGCGCACGGTGGAGACGAGGTGGACCAGGCCGGGGTGCTTCTCGACCACGCAGAGGTCGGGGACGGTGACCGATCCCGTGGCGCAGACCCGGCCCAGGTCGTTGCGGACCAGGTCGACGATCATCACGTTCTCCGCGTGGTCCTTCTCCAGGAGATCGGCCTCGGTGCGGCCGGTGCCCTTGATCGGCCCCGACTCGATGGTCCGGCCGTCCCGGCTCAGGAAGAGTTCGGGGGACGCGGTGGCGATCTCCACACCGTGCCCGGGAAGCCGAATCGTTCCTGCGTACGGGGCGGGGTTGCCACGGGCGAGCAGCGCGGTCAGCGCGTCCACGTCCGCGGCACCCGGGTCGGGCAGCGGCGCGGTCATCACCCGGCAGAGGTTGGCCTGGTAGACCTCGCCCGCCGCGATGTACTCGCGGATCCGCCGTACGCCCGCGATGTACGCGGCGCGGTCCAGCGACGAGTTCCAGTCGCCGGCCGCGGGCCCGCGCCAGGCGCCCCGCACGGGTGCGGGTACCGCCCGCGTACGTACGGAGCCGAAGCGCGCGCAGACGAGTCGGCCCTCGAAATCGGCGGATACGGCCCAGAAGCCGGACGATCCGAGGGCTGTGGGATCACTGGTCACGTCCTGCAGATCGGAGGCGACGAGGCCGCCGAAGCGGGCCATTGGAGCGAGGTCGTGCACGCCGTCGAGTCTAGGGCGGCGCACGATGACCTGCGCCGGGCCGGGTGCACCTCAGCACGCTGCACAAACGCGTTTTTGTACTGGCCCGGGAATCCGCTAGAGTTCAACACGTCGCCGGGACGCGCAAGCGGACCGGGAAAGACAAGCGGACGTAGCTCAGTTGGTAGAGCGCAACCTTGCCAAGGTTGAGGTCGCCAGTTCGAACCTGGTCGTCCGCTCGCAGAAAGTGGGGGATCTTCCCGAGCCCCCACTCCTGGTGGAGTGGCCGAGAGGCGAGGCAACGGCCTGCAAAGCCGTCTACACGGGTTCAAATCCCGTCTCCACCTCCAAGGACGATTAGCTCAGCGGGAGAGCGCTTCCCTGACACGGAAGAGGTCACTGGTTCAATCCCAGTATCGTCCACTGATCCGCAAGGATCCCCCGCGCGATTAGCTCAGCGGGAGAGCGCTTCCCTGACACGGAAGAGGTCACTGGTTCAATCCCAGTATCGCGCACGCAGTACACGCAGGTTCACCCTGCGCGATTAGCTCAGCGGGAGAGCGCTTCCCTGACACGGAAGAGGTCACTGGTTCAATCCCAGTATCGCGCACCAGCAAGAGCCCCGGTCGTCCCGACGACCGGGGCTTTGTCGTTCCCGGCGTACGAGTGCCGGTACGGACGCACTGCGGGCCCGGACGGAAGGCGTCCGGGCCCGCGGTCGGGCGCCGGTCCGTTCAGGACGAGAAGAGCATGCGGCCGAAGCTCTTGTGCCGGTAGTGACCGCCGTGGTGGCCGCCGTGGTGCTGCGGGGCACCCCAGGCGGGCGCCGGGGCGGCCGGATAGGCCTGCGGGGCCGGCGGTGCGGGCGGGGCCTGCTGCGTCCACTGCGCCTCGATGCGGGTGAGGGACTCCAGCTCGCCGTAGTCGAGGAAGATTCCCCGGCAGCCGCTGCACTGCTCGATCTGTATGCCGTTGCGGTTGTACGTGTGCATCTGCGCGTGGCACTTGGGACACTGCATGGTTCGGCTCACTCCTCGCCGTCGGGTCGCCGTCGCCGGAATGCATGCCCGTCGACGGTCGGTTCAGCCTACGACGAGTGTTCGGCGCCCAACTCGGGCGGGAGGGATGCGATTCGGGCACAGGCGTCGATCATCGTCTGCTCCACTTCATCCGGATTCCGGTCTTCCGCCGCGGACTTGGCGAAGGCCAGCGCGGCGGCCTGGACGGTCAGGGCGCGGGCCGGCACATCCAGCTCCGGCCAGGGATCGCCCTCGGCCCGTACGGCGGGACCGCCCGCCGCCCGGTAGGCGTCCAGGAAGCGGAGCCAGATCTCGGGGGGCAGGATCCCGGCCGCGTACCAGGCGGCGGGGCGGGCGAGGTCCCAGGCGGGGTCCCCGAGACCGGCGTCGTCGACGTCGATGAGCAGCCAGGGTCCGTGCGGGGCCGGGTGGCGGACGAGCTGGCCGAGGTGCAGATCTCCGTGGCAGAGGAAGCGCGAACGGTGCGGGGGCGCGGCCGCTTCGTCGCGGGCCCAGGCCGGCAGGCGGTGCCAGGCTTCGAGTACGGGGGCGGTGGCCGGGTCGGCCGGCCGGGCGGCGCGCATCCGGGCGACGGCGAGCGCGGCCTTCGCGGGGCCCCGCATGGGCGGGAGCGCGAGGGAGGGCGGGGCCGGGGTCCGGTGCAGTCCGGCCAGCAGAGCGGCGGCCTCTTCCCAGGGGGCTCCGTCCGGGTCGCCGGGGTCGACGGGTCGGCCGTGCGGCCACAGCGTGACGGGGCGGTCGTGGAGGGGGGCGGACGGTGCGGCGGGGTGGGGTGCCAGCGGGGCGAGCAGGATGCCGGTGAGGTGCGGATCGTTGGCGAGGGTCAGGCGGGTGAGCAGGCCGGGGGTGTCCGTGCCGGGGGCGTGGGCCTTGGCGACGACGCCCCCGCTGCGGACCACCGTGCCGTCCGCACGGTCCGCGAGCACCGCCGGGGGCGGGCAGGCGCAGGGGTCCTCGGGGTGCGCGTGGGCGGCCCGGTGGGCGAGGGCGCCCAGCGCGCGTACGACTGCGGTGGTCACGGTCTCCCCCGGTGGCGGACAGATGCGGGTGGCCCGATGCGCGCGGGCCCGCCGATGAGCGTACGCGCCGTGCGGGGTCGCGGACGGGCAGAGCGTCACGGCGGCGCCGATGCCGTCCGGTGCGATCACCGCTGCGTTGTGAACGGCCCCGGACAGCGCGATGTCCGGTCAGCTCCCCAGCTGACCGGACAAACGCTGCCGTCCGCCGCACCCCCGTCCCCACGGGGTTGTTGGCCGGATGTCCCGGTCCGGACCGCTCTTCCGGACCCGGGGCGCCGCTCAGCGCCCCAGCATCACGCCCACGGACGACGCCTGTGTGACCACTGCGTCCCAGCCGCCGAAGACGACCACGAGCAGGGCCGCCAGAGGAAGAACCATTGCCGTCGCCACGAGTGGGTGGCGCGTACCGGACGACGGGCGGCTGCCGAACGAGGCATGACCCCTGCGTTCCGTGCGGATCATGGTCCGCGTTGCCGTGTCCGCCATGGTTCCTCTCCTGACTCGATGTGGGGCGGCGGGCGTGTGACCTCGGGGGACGAGTGCTGCACCCGCCGCTTGACCTCAACATTAGGGACGCGCGGGGCGGAGGGCGTCATGCCCGCGTACCGATTGCCGGGCCTCCCGGAGGATGAGCTCCGGTCCTTCGGCGTACTCCCCTGGGTGGAGAACGGGCGCCTGATCCCGGGGACATCCCGGAGGGGGCGCGGCGAACTTCTCGCGGCGTCGGAGTCGTTGGACGGCGTGGCCCGCCGGTGCGCGCGGCCACGGTCACCGTGACTTCACTCACCCTTCATTCCCCGGGTTCCCGGCTGTCGGCCCCGGGGCGCCGACGGGGGCCGCGCGCGTCCGTCCGGGCCGGGTCGCGCACCGACCGGCCGGCCGGCCGGTGCGCCTCCAACCACCCGTCGCCGCAACCGCCTTGGGGTCCGGGCCCGTCCGGCAGGGGATCCGCTCCGGCCGGACGCCCTGTCATCGGCCGTGCCGCGCACCGACAATCGATCGACCGGCGAGGGCGCGGCCTCTGAGCACCCCGGGCGCCGGGTACGTAAGCTGTGCCTCGTCAGGCGGACCAGGCAGCGGGGATGGGCAGACATGGCGATGATGCGGCTCCGGCGCGAGGACCCGCGTGTCGTCGGCTCGTTCAGGCTGCACCGGCGGCTCGGGGCAGGCGGCATGGGTGTCGTCTACCTGGGTTCGGACCGGCGGGGCCAGCGGGTGGCGCTGAAGGTGATCCGCCCGGATCTGGCGGAGGACCAGGAGTTCCGCTCCCGTTTCGCGCGCGAGGTGTCCGCCGCCCGGCGGATCCGTGGCGGCTGCACCGCGCGTCTGGTGGCCGCGGACCTGGAGGCGGACCGTCCGTGGTTCGCCACGCAGTACGTCCCGGGGCCCTCGCTGCACGACAAGGTGGCCGAGGAGGGGCCGCTGTCGGCGGCCGAGGTGGCCTCGATCGGGGCCGCGCTGTCCGAGGGCCTGGTGGCGGTGCACGAGGCCGGTGTCGTCCACCGCGACCTGAAGCCGTCGAACATCCTCCTCTCCCCCAAGGGCCCCCGGATCATCGACTTCGGCATCGCCTGGGCGACCGGGGCCTCCACCCTCACCCATGTCGGTACGGCGGTGGGTTCGCCGGGATTCCTCGCACCCGAGCAGGTGCGCGGCGCGGCCGTGACACCCGCCACCGATGTGTTCTCGCTCGGTGCCACGCTCGCGTACGCGGCCATGGCCGACTCGCCTTTCGGGCACGGCAGTTCCGAGGTGATGCTGTACCGCGTGGTGCACGAGGAGCCTCAGTTGCACGACGTGCACGACGCGCTCGCACCACTGGTGAGCGCCTGCCTGGCCAAGGACCCCGAGGAGCGGCCGAGCACGCTCCAACTCTCCATGCGGCTCAAGGAGATCGCAGCGCGGGAGGCGCAGGGGCTGCACGAGAGCCGGCCGCCCGTGCAGCGTTCGGCACAGGAGCTGGACCGGCCGACCGGCCGTCTCGACGGCCCGTACACCGAGCAGCAGACGCGGCGTTCGGCTCCTCCCGCGCCCCGTCAGCAGAAGCAGAAGCCACCGCAGAGCAGCAGGCCGTCCTCGTCGTCGCGGGCGGGGTCGCCCCGGACCGGTGGTTCGCGTCCTCAGCAGCAGCGGCCGCCGCGCGACACCACCCGGCCCGGCAGGCGCCCGCAGGGGACGAACGGCCGGCCGGGTACGCGGCCCGGGACCCGCACGAATTCGGCGGGGCTGCGTCCCGCCAATCCGCGGCTGCTGCGGCAGCGGCTCGTCGTCTTCGTCGTGGTGACGCTGCTGGTGGCGCTCGGCATCGCGGCGGCCCAGGGCTGCCAGGGGCCCTCGCGCGGGCTGGGCACGGATCCGGGGCGTAACGAGACCCGGCCGCAGACCCAGGTCGAGGCCCCGCCCCAGAGCCGGCAGCTCCGGTAGCCGGTCAGTTCTGCGGGCGGCCCGATGCCACCGCGTAGAACGCGACTGCCGCGGCCGCTCCCACGTTGAGCGAGTCGACGCCGTGCGCCATCGGGATGCGTACCCATTCGTCGGCGGCGACCAGGGCCCGGGTGGACAGCCCGTCGCCCTCGGCGCCCAGCATCAGCGCCACCTTGTCCATCCGGTGCGGTGCCGCCTCGTCGATGCTTCCGGCCTTCTCGTCCGGGGTCAGCGCGAGGAGCCTGAAGCCCGCTTCGCGTACGGCCTCCAGGTCCTTGGGCCAGGTGTCGAGACGGGCGTAGGGAACGGAGAAGACCGCTCCCATCGAGACCTTGACGGAGCGCCGGTAGAGCGGGTCGGCGCAGTCCGGGGAGAGCAGTACGGCGTCCATGCCGAGGGCGGCGGCGCTGCGGAAGATCGCCCCGATGTTGGTGTGGTCGTTGACGGCCTCCATGACGACCACCCGGCGGGTCGTCGTCAGCAGTTCGTCGGCCGTCGGCAGCGGCTTGCGCTGCATCGACGCGAGGGCCCCGCGGTGGACGTGGTAGCCGGTGACGCGCTCGGCGAGCTCGGGGCTGACCGCGTACACCGGGGCCGGGACCTCGTCGATGACGTCGCGCATCAGGTCGACCCACTTCGCCGAGAGCAGCATCGACCGCATCTCGTACCCGGCGTGCCTGGCGCGTCTGATCACCTTCTCGCCCTCGGCGATGAAGAGGCCCTCGGCGGGCTCCCGCCTGCGCCGGAGTTCGACGTCGGTGAGTCCGGTGTAGTCGCGCAGGCGGGGGTCGTCGGGGTCGTCGACGGTGATGAGATCAGCCACGGGTTCGATACTGCCTTGTCCGGTGTGTGGTGCCAACGGCTCGGGAGAAGATCCGTTACCGCTGGTTACTCGGTGGGGGTGCGGAGGCGTCCTGGCCGGCTACTCGGCGGGGTGCGGTGCGGCGCCCGTGCCGACGGCGACGACGTCGCCGATGACGATGACGGCCGGGGGACGTACCTCTTCGGCGGCGGCCCGTTCGGCGACGGTCGCCAGGGTCGCGTCGACGCGGCGCTGGGATGCCGTGGTGCCCTCCTGGACCAGGGCGACCGGGGTGTCCGGGGACTTGCCGTGGGCGACGAGGGCCTTCGCGATGGCGCCGATCTTGTCGACGGCCATCAGCAGCACGAGGGTGCCGCGCAGCTGCGCGAGCGCCGCCCAGTCGACCAGCGAGCGCTCGTCGTCGGGGGCGACATGACCGCTGACGACGGTGAACTCATGGGCGACGCCTCGGTGGGTGACGGGGATTCCGGCCGCGCCGGGTACCGAGATCGAGCTGGAGATGCCGGGGACGACGGTGCACGGGATGCCTTCGGCGGCGAGCGCCTGGGCCTCCTCCATGCCCCGGCCGAAGACGAACGGGTCGCCGCCCTTGAGCCGTACGACGGCCTTGCCCGCCCTGGCGTGCTCGATGAGCGCCTGGTTGATCGCCTCCTGCGCCATGAAGCGGCCGTACGGGATCTTCGCCGCGTCGATCACCTGGACGTGCGGCGGCAGTTCGTCGAGCAGGTCGCGCGGGCCGAGCCGGTCGGCGATGACCACGTCGGCCTCGGCGAGGAGGCGACGGCCGCGCACGGTGATCAGGTCGGGGTCGCCGGGACCGCCGCCGACCAGGGAGACACCGGGGGTGGGCCGGGCGCGGTGGTGCGGGGCGGCGAGCGTGCCGTCGCGCAGTCCCTCGACGATGGCGTCGCGGACGGCGGCGGAGTGGCGCGGGTCGCGGCCCTGGGCGTCGGTGGAGAGGACGGCGACGGTCACGCCCTCGCTGCGGCCGGTGGCCGGGGTCCAGGCGGTGGCCACCTCGGCGTTGTCACTGCGCACGCACCAGGTACGGGTGCGCTCGGCCTCGGCGGACGCGGCGTCGTTCGCGGCGTCGTCGTCGGAGGCGATGAGCGCGTACCAGGTGTCGGTCAGGTCCCCGTCCGCGTACCGGCGGCGCTCCCAGCGGATCTCACCGGCGTCGGCCATCGCCTCGACGGAGGGGGTCGCGGACGGTGACACGAGGGTGATGTCGGCACCGGCCGCGATGAGCGCCGGGAGGCGGCGCTGCGCGACCTGGCCGCCGCCGACGACGACGACGCGGCGCCCGCTCAGGCGCAGTCCGACGGGGTACGCGGGGTGATCGGCGTGCTCGGCCATGGCGGTGCGGACTCCTCGTGCGATGCGGGGTGCGGGCCGCTGCGACGGTGGAGCGGCTGTGACGTGCGGTTCTGCGGGGCGTGCGTCCACGATACGGGGTGCTTCGGGGCGCGGGGCGGGCCGGTGGAGCGGGCGGGGGCCGCTGCGCGGAGCTCGGCCCCTGCCCTGAACCGTGGCTCGGCCCGGACCGGGCGCCGAGGCGCCGGTCCGGGCCGAGCATGGCCGTGTACTGCTTCTCGGTGACGTACTACTTCTCGGTGACGCCCGCCGAGTCGAACGTCGCCACCTCGTGCATCGCCCGCGCCGCGCTCTGCACGATCGGGAGCGCCAGCAGCGCGCCCGTTCCTTCGCCGAGGCGGAGGTCGAGGTCGACCAGCGGGCGCAGGCCCAGCTTGTTGAGCGCGGCGACATGGCCGGGCTCGGCGCTGCGGTGGCCCGCGATGCAGGCGGCCAGGGCCTCGGGGGCGATGGCACGGGCGACCAGAGCCGCGGCTCCCGCGCTCACGCCGTCGAGGATGACGGGCGTACGGAGCGAGGCGCCGCCCAGCAGGAAGCCGGCCATCGCGGCGTGCTCCAGGCCGCCGACCGCTGCCAGGACGCCGATCGGGTCGGCCGGGTCGGGCTGGTGGAGTTCGAGGGCGCGGCGGACCACGTCCACCTTGCGGGCGTGCATCTCGTCGTTGATGCCGGTACCGCGACCGGTCACCTCGGCCGGGTCCATGCCCGTGTACACACAGATCAGCGCGGCCGACGCCGTGGTGTTGGCGATCCCCATCTCACCGGTGAGCAGGCCCTTGTTGCCTGCCGCGACCAGATCGCGGGCGGTCTCGATGCCGACCTCGATCGCCGCGAGCACCTCCTCGCGGGTGAGCGCGGGGCCGGTCGTGAAGTCGGCCGTTCCGGGGCGCACCTTGCGGGGCAGCAGGCCGGGCGTCGCGGGCAGCTCCATGGCCACGCCGACGTCGACCACGCACACCTCGGCGCCGACCTGGGCCGCGAAGGCGTTGCAGACCGCGCCGCCGCCGAGGAAGTTGGCGACCATCTGGCCGGTGACCTCCTGCGGCCAGGCCGTGACGCCCTGGGCGTGCACCCCGTGGTCGCCCGCGAAGATCGCGACGGCCGCGGGCTCCGGGATCGGCGGCGGGCACATCCGGGAGAGCCCGGACAGCTGCGCGGAGATGATCTCCAGCATGCCGAGCGCGCCGGCCGGCTTGGTCATCCGCTTCTGGCGTTCCCACGCCTCGCCGAGCGCCTTGGCGTCCAGCGGGCGGATGTTGGCGATGGTCTCCTGCAGCAGGTCGTGCGGCTCCTCGCCGGGCAGGGCGCGGCGGCCGTAGGTCTCCTCGTGGACGACCCAGGACAGCGGGCGGCGCTTGGACCAGCCCGCCTGCATCAGCTCGGGCTCCTCGGGGAACTCGTCGACGTAGCCCACACACAGGTAGGCGACGACTTCGAGGTGCTCGGGCAGGCCCAGGGCGCGGACCATTTCGCGCTCGTCGAAGAAGCTGACCCAGCCGACACCGAGTCCCTCGGCGCGCGCGGCGAGCCAGAGGTTCTCGACGGCGAGCGCGGAGGAGTACGGGGCCATCTGCGGCTGGGTGTGCCGGCCGAGGGTGTGGCGGCCGCCGCGGGTGGGATCGGCGGTGACGACGATGTTCACCGGGGTGTCGAGGATGGCCTCGATCTTCAGTTCCTTGAACTGCTTGGCCCGGCCCTTGGGCAGCGACTTCGCGTACGCGTCGCGCTGACGCTGGGCCAGTTCGTGCATGGAGCGGCGGGTCTCCGCCGAGCGGATGACGACGAAGTCCCAGGGCTGCGAGTGGCCGACGCTGGGCGCCGTGTGCGCGGCTTCGAGGACGCGGAGCAGGACCTCGTGCGGGATGGGGTCGTTGCGGAAGCCGTTGCGGATGTCGCGGCGCTCACGCATGACGCGGAGCACCGCCTCGCGCTCGGCGTCGTCGTAGCCGGGGGCCGGCGGGCCGGCGGGAGCGGCGGCCTCGTCGGACTCGGACACCTCGGGGGCCTCGGGGGCCTCGGGGGCCTCCTGCTCAGGGGTTCCAGCCTCAGCGTGCTCCTGGTTCCGGGCTTCGGGCTGTACGGATTCCACGTGCCCGGTCTCCGGGGCCTCCGCGGTCTCCGTCGTGCCGGGCTCCGCGAGAGGCGCGGCTTCCACGATGTTCGCGGTGTCCGAGGGGGCCGTGATGTCCGGGGTCTCGATGACCTCCGGACCCTGTTCGGCCTCCGGCTCGGGCGCCGTCAACACCTCGGCCTCGGGGGCGGGGACGGGCGCGGGGACCGGCTCGGAGGCTTCGGCGGGCGCGGCGTTCTCGACGGCCTCGACGGCTTCGGCGTTCACGACCGGTTCGACGGCCTCGACGGGCTCGGCGGTCGCGGCGGGCGGCTCGGCGGTCGCGGCGGCCTCGGAAGGCTCGACGACTCCTCCGGCCGTCACGTCGTCCGCGGCCTCCACGGCCGCTGCGACGTCCGGCTGAGGGGTCTGCACGGGCTCCATGGCGATAGCCACGGGCTTGGCCTCGGGCTCGGGCTCGGCCGCGGGCTCCGCCTCGACGGACTGCTCCGCCACGGGCGTCGGGGCCAGATGCGGAGTCGTCGGCACCGAGCCCTCGACGGGCACGAACTGGCCCATGGGAACGGCTTCGGCGTGCGCCCCGGCGTCGACGGGCACTTCGGCGGGCGTCTCGACCGCGGCCGGTACCGGCTCGACGATGGGAGCGACCGCGGCCGGAGCGGCCTCGGCCTCCGGCACCACGGCCGGAGCGGCCTGAACCGGCTGCGCCGCCGGCATCGGCTCGGCGACCGGCTGTGCCGCCGGTACCGACTCGGCGACCGGCTCCGGAACGACCGACTCTGCGGCCACTGGTGCGGCCTCCGGCTGCGGCGGCTGGGCCGCCCACGGGCTGCCGCCCTGCGGCAGGATCTCTCCGAGCTGCGGGCCCGGCAGCGTGGACGCGTCCTCGCCCGGCGCCTCGAAGTACTCCGGGCCGGTGGTCGGCGGACCGGCGTGCCTCGCGGGGGCCGGGGTCCTGGTCTGCGTCCGGGGCGCGCCCGCGGGTCCGCGGTCGGCGAGCGAGCGCACCACTCCGCCGGTCGGCGTCCCGCCGTAGGACGGCGAGCCGTCGGCCGCGACCGGGCCGCGGTGCAGCGGTCGGCGCACCGGCGCCTGGCCCTGGGCCGCCGGAGCGGGGGGCGGAGTGGGCGACGGAATGCGTACGCCCCTCAGGTCGACCGAACCGGAGTCGCGGCCGCCGGACTCATGAGTCCCCTGGCCGGTCTCGGGCAGCGGCTCCGCCACCGCCTGCTGAGCGGTGTACGCGTCCGGGACCTGCGTCTGGACGGACTCCTGCACCTGGACCTGGACGGGCCCCTGGGGCTGCGCGGGGGTCTCGCCGGCCGGCTGGGCATAGGGCTGTGCCACGGCCTGGGCCTGGTAGGCGCCCTGTCCGGGCAGCGGCGCCTGGGCGGCGACGCCCTCGGGGTACTGGCCCGGGGCCGGTACGGCCTGCGGGTCGCTCCAGGCGCCCTGGGGGCTCGGCATCAGGAGGAGGTCGTCGTCCTCGGAGACATGCTCGGAGGGAGCGAGGTAGGCGTAGGCACCCGGGGCGGCGACGCCCGGCTGCTCCACCATGCCTGCGTTCTCCGGCAGTCCCTCACCCGGGATCTGGCCGGTGTCACTCATGCGTACCCCTCGCCCATCGTCAGTGCTCCTTCGGCCCTTCGCCCGGGACGCCCGAACACGGCAGGCCGATGCTCGTCAACAAGAACGAGCGGGCTCGCCGCGCGGCACGAATCGGTCGCGGACATACTGCATTCTCGCGGCTGTTCGCCGCCGCGGCAGCTCATTTCGCCACGGCCCGCTGTGGACTGCGCCACGTCGCGCATCCCCCGGTTCTGCCGTACCACAACGGGGGCCAAAACGGTCCCCTTTTCCGGACATTGACGAACGAAGCGACGAACATCCAGGCGCGGTGCAACGATCGGCCAGCCTACCTCCCGCTGTACGTCGACCGGGTCACGGGGCGAGGTCCGAGCGCAGCGCCGAGAGGAGAAACACGACCGAGCGTTCGCGCTCCGACCAAGCGGCCGTGTCGAGTTCGACGGACTGGAGGAGCGAGCACCGGACGGTGTATCCGTTCCCGCCCAGGGCGGCGCCGAGCGCCTCGGCCTCGTCCCGCGTCGAGGCATGGGTCACGATGCGCTCCGGCCGCCGTTCGGTGACGGCGGTGACGACGGGGACCCCGCCGCCCCCGATCCGTACGACATCGGGTTCCGGCAGCCGTTCCAGCACATGGGGGGCCCGGCCCTCGACGACCTGGAGCTGGACCCCGAACGCCCGTGCCGCCGCGGCGGTACGGGCACAGGCGGCCGGGTCGCTGTCGACGGCCAGGACCGCCGCGCCGAAGCGGGCGGCCTCCACGGCCAGGGCCCCGCTGCCGGAACCGATGTCCCAGAGGAGGTCGCCGGTCCGGGGCCCCAGGCGGGCCAGTTGGGCGGCGCGCAGCCCCGCGGACTCGCCTTCGCCGTTCTCCCCGCCGCCCTCGGTGGCACCGCCCGGGTAGGCCTCCGCGGGCAGTGCCCAGCCGCGTACGCCGTGGGGGTGGGCGGGGTGACTGCCGGCGATCCAGGCGCCGGTGGCCTGCGGTTCGGGGCCGCCGCCGATGACGATGACCACGTTGGGATCGCGCCAGACGTGGTCGGCGGCCTTGTCGGAGGTGACGACGGTGACCTGTTCGCGGGCGGTGCCGAGTTCCTCGCAGATGACGAAGGTGCGGTGGACGCCTTCCAGGAGCAGGGCGAGCTCGGCGGGGCCCGCGCCGGGCGAGGTGAGGACGGCGACCTTGTGGTGGGCACGGCAGACGTTGACGGCGCGGCGCAGGGTGCGGGGGTGGGCGACGACGGTCCGGGCGTCCTCCCACGGCATTCCCGCGCGGGCGAACGCGGCGGCGACGGAGGACACGGCCGGGACGACCTCGACCTCCAGGCCGTGTTCGGGTGCGCGGAGGTTGCGTACGACGCCGAAGTAGCCGGGGTCCCCGTCGGCGAGGACCACGGCGCTGCCCCGGTGGCCGGCGATCCGGCGGGCGGCCAGGTCGATGGAGCCCAGGCGGATCCGTTCGGCGTTCGCCGGGACTTCGGGGAGTGCGAGGTGGTGGGCGGCTCCGGCGACGAGCGTGGCGGCCGAGAGGGCGGCGGTGGCCGCTCCGGTCAGTGGCGAGCCGTCCCAGCCGATCACGGTGACCCGATCGGCCATCTGTCGTCAGTCTCCTGGAGTCGTCGCAGGTGGGGATGTTGGTGAGGGCGGGCAGGGTGAGAGTACCCGGTCCGTGCCGGCCCGGGGTCAGGGCCCCTTCGCGGGGTCAGTTCCAGTCGTTGTAGGCGCCGTAGCCGCCCGCGTCGGCGAGCTGCTCGGCAACGCCTTCGAGGTCCTCGGGGAGCAGGCCCCAGACGATCAGGTCGGTCCGGATGTCGGTCCAGCCGCCGTCCGTGCCGTTCTCGGTCCGGGTGCGCGCTATGCGGGCGTTGCGCAGGACTCCCTCGCTGATGCAGCCGAGCTTCTGGGCGACCTGCTGGGAGGCGGTGTTGTCGGCGGCGGTGCGCAGTTCGATGCGCTCGAAGCCCTGGTCCCGGAAGAGCCACTGGGCCACCGCCAGCACGGACTCGGTGGCGTATCCCTCTCCGCGGGCCCAGGGGGCGGTGATGTAGGCGGCCTCGGTGGCGAGGGTGCGCCAGTCGGTGTTGCGGAGCCGGACCGAGCCGACGAGCCGCTGGGTGAGGAATTCGGTGACGGCGAGGACGATGCCGTCGCCGGTGGTGCGCTGGGCGGGAGCGATCCGGCGGACCCAGCGTTCGGCGTCGACCTGGGTGTAGGGGTGGGGGGCCTCGGTCCAGGCGACGACCAGCTCGTCGTTCATCATCTCGATGTACGCGGGGACGTCCGCCATGTCGAAGGGGCGCAGCACCAACCGATCCGTGCTGATGGAGATGTCCGGAAAGGTGGAAGTCATGCGCAGCTCCATGCCGAAGACCGTTAAAGGCACAGCATGCAGCATCGGCCCGATGTCGCGCATGGGCGGGTCCGTACGGCGGAGCCCCGCGCCCCCCTCGGTGGGGTGCGCGGGGCTCCTGGGACAAATGCCGTGCGGGTGTCAGGACTTGGCGGCGGTGCCGAAGGCCGGGACGACGGAGCCCTGGTAGGTGTCCTCGATGAACTTCTTGACCTCGTCGGAGTGCAGGAGCTTCACGAGCTTCTGGACGCGGGGGTCCTTTTCGTTGCCCTTCTTCACGGCGATGATGTTGGCGTAGGGGTTGCCGTCGGCCTTTTCGAGCACCAGGGAGTCCTTGGAGGGCTTGAGGTCGGCCTCGATCGCGTAGTTGCCGTTGATGACGGCGGCGTCGACGTCGTTCAGGGCGCGGGGCACGGTGGCGGCCTCCAGCTCCTTGAACTCCAGGCCCTTCTTGTCGGTGATGTCGCTCAGCTTGGCGCTGGTGCCGACGCCGGCCTTGAGGGTGATGAGGCCGTTCTCGGCGAGGAGCTGGAGGGCGCGGCCCTCGTTGGTGGTGTCGTTGGGGACGGCGACGGTCTGACCGGCCTTGATGTCCTTCAGGTCCTTGACCTTCTTGGAGTACAGGCCGAGGGGCTCCAGGTGGACGGTGCCGACCGAGACGAGGTGGGTGTTCTTCTTCTTGTTGAAGTCGTCGAGGTACGGCTGGTGCTGGAAGAAGTTGGCGTCGACCTGGCCGGTCTCGGTGGCGGTGTTCGGCAGGACGTAGTCCGTGAACTCCTTGACCTCGAGCTTGAGGCCCGCCTTCTCCGCCAGGTTCTTCTTGACGAAGTCCAGGATGTCGGCGTGCGGCGTCGGGGACGCGGCGACGACGAGCGCCTTGGAGGTGTCGGCCTTGGCACCGGTCCCGCTCCTGGCGCCCGGGTCGGACGACGTACCGCAGGCGGTGAGGCCGAGGGCGATGGCAGCGGTGGCGGCGGCAGCTGCGGTGATCTTGATGTTCTTACGCACGAAAAGTGCCTCTTTCTGGTGGTGAGGGTGGTGCGCCCGGACAAGGAGTTCGGGCTTGTGAGCGGAGAGGAGGTCTCAGGAGGTGGTGCGGCCCCGGCGGGCCAGCAGGCGGACGGCTCCGTCGCCGATCAGCTGGATCACGGTCACGATGACGATCAGCAGCGCGACGGTGATGAGCATGAACTGGTTGTCGAAGCGCTGGAATCCGTAGGTGACGGCCTTGGAGCCGAGCCCTTCGCCGCCGACCGCGCCGGCCATCGCGGAGTAGCCGATGAGCACGATGACGGTGGTGGTGACGCCCGAGATGAGCGAGGGCAGCGCCTGCGGCAGCAGGACCTTGCGGACGATCGTCGGGATGGATCCGCCCATCGACTGGACGGCCTCGACGAGCCCGTGGTCGACCTCTCGGACGGCGGTCTCGACGAGTCGGGCGAAGAACGGGATGGCGCCGACGGAGAGCGGAACGATCATCGCGGACGGGCCGATGAAGGTGCCGACGACCCAGGTGGTGAAGGGGATCAGGGCGATCAGCAGGATGATGAACGGCAGCGAGCGGCCGATGTTCACGATCACGCCGATGACCTTGTTCACCGGGGTGTTCCGGAGCAGTCCGCCCTTGTCGGTGAGGACCAGCAGGACGCCGAGCGGCAGTCCCACGAGCACGGTGACGACCGTGGACCAGAGCACCATGTAGAGGGTGTCGATGGTCCCCTGGGTGAGCAGCGGCTGCATTTCGGACCAGGTCACTTCGCCACCTCCTTGGTGAGCGGGGCAGGGGTCTGTACGGGGATGGCGGTGCCGTCGTTCTCGACGACCTCGGCCTGGAGGCCCTGCTCGCGCAGGAAGCCGATCGGGACGACGTTCTCCTCGAAGCGGCCGGGCAGCTCGATGCGCATCCGGCCGATCTGCTTGCCGCCGACGGTGTCCATCGCGGCGCCCAGGATCGAGATGTCGATGTTGTACGTGCGCGAGAGCTGGGAGATCACCGGCCGGCCGGCCGCGTCGCCGTGGAAGGTGACGTCGACGACCGTGCACTCGGGGCCGGAGGCCGTGCCACCGACGGGGAACAGCTCGTGGGCCAGTTCGGAGCCGGGGGTGGCGAGCAGTTCGCCGACGGTGCCGGACTCGACGACGCGTCCCTTCTGCATCAGCGCGGCGGAGTCGCAGATCGTCTTGACGACGTCCATCTCGTGCGTGATGAGCAGGACGGTCAGGCCGAGCTGCTGGTTGAGGTCGCGCAGCAGCTGGAGGATGGAGCGGGTGGTCTCGGGGTCGAGGGCCGAGGTCGCCTCGTCGGAGAGCAGGACCTTGGGGTCCCCGGCGAGGGCGCGGGCGATGCCGACGCGCTGCTTCTGGCCGCCGGAGAGCTGGCCGGGGTAGGCCTTGGCCTTGTCGGCGAGGCCTACCAGGTCGAGGAGTTCGAGGGCCTTGCGGGAGCGGTCCCGGCCGGGGACGCCGAGGATCTCCAGCGGGAGTTCGACGTTGTCCTGGACGGTGCGGGAGGCCAGCAGGTTGAAGTGCTGGAAGACCATGCCGATGCGGCTGCGTGCCTCGCGCAGTTCCTTGCCGGCCCGGCGGCCGCGTCCGGCGAGTGCGGTGAGGTCCTGGCCGCCCACGGTCACGGTGCCGGAGGTGGGGCGTTCCAGGAGGTTGATGCAGCGGATCAGGGAGGACTTGCCGGCGCCGCTCTGTCCGATGACGCCGTACACCTCGCCCTCGCATACGTGCAGGTCGACGCCGTCCAGGGCGGTGACCTCGCGGCCGCGCGACTGGTAGACCTTCGTGAGGCCCGAAGTGGTGATCACAGAGGGGTTTCCGTCACTGTCGAGTGCGCGGCGCGGTGGCCGCCGGGCACGGGGCATTCGTCTGATGAGACGGTCTGGACGTTTCGATCGGACGTTCCAAGCGGGGGTCTCGGCACGGCTCGGGGCGGCGGGTGGCCGGGCGGCGGTGCTGGGGCAGGCTCGTTCCGCTGGATGCGGACGGCGCGGGCTCGGTCTCGCTTCGGGGCGCGAGGCTCAGGCGTGGGCCCTCAGAAGGTGCGCATTCGACACATACAACGAGCACCGGGCGTCGTGATCGCCTCGGTCGCAAGGATGCGGTTGCTCGTCGTGGTCATGCCCCAAGTAAAACAGACGTAACGTTCCACCCGACCCGCCTGTCCGAATAGCGGACAGACGTGGATGGCGGTGCGAGCCGGTTCGCCCGGTCGGCAGGATTTCCGCTCCCCTGGCTGTGACCTGCATCGATACGGCGGACAGGGCTTCGGTGGCCACATCCGCGACCGGTTCGGAACGGTCGCGGGTTGTGGCCAAGGCCACGACTCCCGCCCTTGCTGCCCGTCGGGTCCGCGGTCCGGCGGGGACGGGGGCGCACGCAGGGGGTCGTTCGGTCCGTAATACCCTCGGCTCATGCTTGACGCCCTGACGGTCGCGGTCGCCGTGGCCGCGCTCGCCCTCGCCGCCTGGTGCGGATTCGCCGCGTACCGGGACCAGCCGACCAAGGACTGGCACTTCATCGGGATGGCCGTGGTCTCGCTGCTGGGGCTGGCCCAGCTGGTGGTGGGCATCGTGCAGCTGTCCCGGGGCGAACGGCCCGAGCAGGGCATGACGATCTTCATCGCGTATCTGATCGGGGCCTTCCTCGCGGTGCCCGCGGCCGGTTTCCTGTCGCTGACCGAGCGGACCCGGTGGGGTTCGGTGACGGTGGCGGCGGGCGCGATCGTGCTGGCCGTCCTCGAAGTACGGCTCTACGACATCTGGGGAAACTGACCGTGACCGACACCGATCGCGCCCCCGCGGCGGCCACCGACGAGAAGCAGCCCTTCGACCTCGGCACGGGACCCGGCCGGGTACTGGTCTGGTTCTACGGGGTGTTCACCGTCGCGGCCGCCTCCCGCTCGATCGTCCAGATGATCCTGGACTTCGGCAAGGCCCCGCTCGCCTATGTGCTGTCGGCCGTCGCCGCGCTCGTGTACGGGTTCATCACGTACTCGCTGGTGCGCGGGGGCGAGAAGGCGCGCAGGACGGCGCTGGTGTGCTGCGCCGCCGAGCTGCTGGGTGTGCTGGTCGTCGGGACCTGGACGATGGCGGAGCCCTCGGCGTTCGCGGACGCCACCGTCTGGTCCGACTTCGGCATGGGGTACCTGTTCATCCCGGTGATCCTGCCGATCACCGGGATGATGTGGCTGCGCCGGGCAAGGAAAGCGTAGGGCTCAGAGGCTGTCGGGTGACCGAGGTCACCCGACAGCCTCTCAGGCGCTGGCCACGTACGCGGGCTTGGTGGCGTCCTTCTCCAGCAGGATCATCAGGACGCCGTCCCGGCCGGTCTCGTTGCCCACGGGGGCGTAACCCGCCCGCCGGTAGAGCCGGAGATTGCTCTCGCTGCGATGACCGGTGTGCAGCCGGAACCGGGTGGCCGACCGCTCGTCGGTGAGTCCCGCCTCCGCCGCCCGCAGCAGCCGGGCACCGAGACCGTGGCCC